>DATJWY010000229.1:0-27969 GCA_035500775.1 Acetobacteraceae bacterium | reverse complement strand
TGATAGGCCCCGACCCCCGCCGCCATGAACATGTAGCCGAGTTGCGAGCAGGTCGAGTAGGCGATCACCCGCTTGATGTCGTTCTGCACGCAGCCGACCGTGGCCGCGAAGAAGCAGGTCGTGGCGCCGATGAAGGTGACGAAGCCGAGCGCGCCGGGCGCCCATTCCATCAGCGGCGACATGCGCACCATCAGGAACACGCCCGCGGTGACCATCGTTGCCGCATGGATGAGGGCGGAGACCGGGGTCGGGCCTTCCATCGCGTCCGGCAGCCAGGTGTGCAGGAAGAGCTGCGCCGACTTGCCCATGGCGCCGATGAACAGCAGGACGCCGATCACCTCATAGGCGCGGTAGGTGTAGCCGAGCACATGGTAGGTATCGTTCATGTGCGCCGGGATGGCAGCGAAGATACCGCTGAAATCGGTGGCGCCGAACACGAAGAACACCATCGCGATACCGACGGCGAAGGAGAGATCGCCGACACGGTTCACGACCATGGCCTTGATCGCGGCGCTGCAGGCGCTCGGGCGGTGATACCAGAAGCCGATCAGCAGGTAGCTCGCGAGGCCGACGCCCTCCCACCCGAAGAACAGCTGCACCAGGTTGTCCGCCGTCACCAGCATCAGCATGGCGAAGGTGAACAGCGACAGGTAGCTGAAGAAGCGCGGGATGGAGTTGTCGTGGCTCATGTAGCCGACGCTGTAGATATGGATCAGCGTCGAGATGGTGGTGACCATCGCCACCATCATGACCGAGAGCGTGTCGTACTGCAGCGCCCAGGCGGCGTGGAAGCTGCCCACATCGAACCAGGTGCCGAGGCTGACCACGCCCGTGGGCTCGCCCAGCCAGTCGAGACGGTAAAAGGAGGTGATGCCGCAGGCCATGGCGACCAGCATGCAGAGGACAGTGATAGCCTGACTTGCCTTGTCCCCGATGACCCGGCCGAACAGACCGGCGGTGAGGCATCCAAGGAGCGGCGCGAAGACGGCGACGGCGTAGATCATCTCAGCCCCTCATCAGGTTCACGTCCTCGACCTGGATCGAGTGGCGGTTCCGGAAATAGACGACCACGATCGCGAGGCCGATCGCTGCCTCGGCGGCCGCGACGGTCAGGACGAACAAGGCGAAGACCTGCCCCGCCAAATCGTTGAGCGCGGCCGAGAATGCCACGAGGTTGAGGTTGACGGCGAGCAGGACCAACTCGATCGACATCAAAATGATGATAACGTTCTTACGGTTCAGGAAAATCCCGAAGACCCCAAGAACCAGCAAAACCGCGGAAACCGTCAGATAGTGACCGAGACCGACGGCGAGCGCTCCTTGCGGCATGGCTCAGTGCTCCCCTGATCCGTGATGGCCGATCGCAGGCGCGGCCTCTGGGTGATCCTCGATGCGTTCGGGCTCGGGGGCCTTCGGCCGCAGGATGCCGATTTCCTTCACGCCGACGCCGACGCCGATCTGCATCACCTCCAGCGTATCGGCGACCGAGCGCGCCTGCTGGCGGGCGATATCCTGCCGGCGAGAGGTCCGGCGGTCGCGGAGGGTCAGCACGATCGCCCCGACCATCGCCACGAGCAGCACGAGGCCGGCGGCCTGGAACAGGAGGATGTAGTCCGTGTAGAGCACCTGGCCGAGCGCCGCGGTGTTGTGCACCCCGCTCGGAACCACCGCGTTGCGCAGCGCCGCCGCGTTCGGGGCAAACTGCCAGCCGGCCAGCACCGCCACGAGCTCGATCCCGAGCACGGCGCCAACCGCGACCCCGACCGCGAGATAGCGCTGGAAGCCTTCACGCAGTTGCGCGAAGTCGATGTCCAGCATCATCACCACGAACAGGAACAGCACCGCGACCGCGCCGACATAGACGATGATCAGGATCATCGCCAGGAACTCGGCGCCGGCGATCAGGAACAGCGCCGCCGCGTTGAAAAAGGCAAGGATCAGGAACAGGACGGAGTGCACCGGATTGCGCGCGCTGACCACCATGGCGGCCGATACGAGCAGGATCGCGGCGAATACATAGAAGGCGATCGAAGCTATCATCGGGCTTCCTCAACCAGGGCGGCACCCGGCCGCGGCCGGGGCACGCCAATGCGGCCCCGCAACAAACAATCCATATTGCTTACGGGCCGCCTGGGGAGGCGGCCCGCCCTCCTCAACGGTATGGGGCGTCCAATTCGAGCCGCTTCGAGAGCTCGCTTTCCCAACGATCGCCGTTCGAGAGCAGCTTCTCCTTGTTGTAGAAGAGCTCCTCGCGCGTCTCGGCCGCGAACTCAAAATTCGGCCCGAGCACGATGGCGTCCACCGGGCAGGCTTCCTCGCACAATCCGCAATAGATGCAGACCGTCATGTCGATGTCGTAGCGCGTGGTCCGGCGAGATCCGTCCTCGCGAGGTTCGGCCTCGATGAAGATGCATTGCGCGGGACAGACCGCTTCGCAGAGCTTGCAGGCGATGCAGCGCTCCTCGCCGTTCGGATAGCGCCGCAGCGCATGCTCGGCGCGGAAACGCGGCGAAAGCGGCCCTTTCTCGAACGGATAGTTGATGGTCACCTTCGGCTTGAAGAAATACTTCAAAGTCAGTGCCATGCCGGACAACAGTTCGGCCAGCAGCAGCTTTCGCGCGGTGCGGTCCAGGACAGCCATCGTCAAACCTCTCTGCGGCGACGCTTAAGACGCCGGTCTCGTTTCATCAAGCAGCCGCGTTCGGGAGCCAGCCCATGGCCACAAGCACACCTGCCGTCAGCACAAGCCAGCCGAGCGAGAGCGGCAGGAAGACCTTCCAGCCGAGGCGCATGAGCTGATCGTAACGGTACCGGGGGAAGGAGGCGCGCACCCAGAAGAACACGAACAGCAGCGCCAGCACCTTGAACAGGAACCAGAAGACCCCGGGGATGAAGGTGAGGCCGAACGGCGCCTGCCAGCCACCCAGGAACAGGATGGTGGTCATGCCGCTCATCAGGACCATGTTCGCGTATTCACCGAGGAAGAACAGGGCGAAAGCCATCGCGCTGTATTCCACGAAGAACCCGGCCACGATCTCGCTCTCGCCTTCCGGGAGGTCGAACGGCGCGCGGTTGGTCTCGGCGAGCGTCGAGATGAAGAAGATGACGAACATCGGAAAGAGCGGGATGAAGAACCAGACATGGCTCTGTGCCCGCACGATGTCATTGAGGTTCAGACTGCCGACGCAGAGCAGAACGGTGACCATCACGAAGCCAATCGCGACCTCGTAGCTCACCATCTGCGCCGCCGAACGCAGGGCGCCAAGGAAGGCGTATTTTGAGTTGCTGGCCCATCCGGCGATGATGATGCCATAGACGCCGAGCGAACTGATCGCGAACAGATACAGCACGCCGACATTGATATTGGCCACCGCGAGCCCGTCGCCGACCGGGATCACCGCCCAGGCGATCATCGCCAGGGAGAAGGTCAGCATCGGCGCGATCAGGAACAGGAAGCGGTTCGCCCCGGCGGGGATGACCGTCTCCTTCATGAGCATCTTGCCCGCGTCGGCGAAGGGCTGGAACAGCCCGAACGGCCCGACGACATTCGGCCCCCTCCGGAGCTGCACGGCGGCTAGCACCTTGCGCTCCGCATAGGTGAGATAGGCGACCAGGAGCAAGAGCGGGACCAGGATCGCCAGCGCCTCGCCGATCGTCAGGATGACCTGCCCGAGCCCCGTTTCGAAGAAGAAATGCTGCACGTCCTTACTCCGCGGCCTGGGCGACGGGATGGGTATAGAGCGCCGAGCACTCCGCCATCACGCGGCTGGCACGGCTGATCGGGTTCGTCAGGTAGTAATCGGCCACCGCCGGAGCGAACGGCGCCGCCGACATCGCGGCCGGATCGCCGGCGGGCGGCGTCTGATCCGTGACCCCGAAGCGCGGCAGCCCCTGACGGGCGAAGACCGGGTTCACCTGATCGAGCCGCTCCCGCAGCGCGTCGATCGAGTCATACGGCAGGGTACGGCCGATCAGGGCGCTGAAGGCGCGCAGAATGCGCCAATCCTCGCGCGCGTCGCCGGGCGGGAGGGTCGCGCGGAAGCCGCGCTGCACCCGGCCCTCGGTGTTGACGTAGGTGCCGTTCTTCTCGGTGTAGGCCGCGCCGGGCAGGATCACGTCCGCACGGACGGCGCCACGGTCGCCGTGGTGACCCTGATAGACGACGAACGTTCCGGCACCGATGCGGCCCAGATCGAACTCATCGGCACCGAGCAGCCAGAGCAGATCCACCCCGCCGCCCAGCATGGCGTCCAGATCCTTGCCGCCAGGCCCGGGCACGAAGCCGAGATCCAGCGCGCCGACCCGCGAAGCGGCGGTGTGCAGCACATTGAAGCCGTGCCATTCCGGCGTGAGCGCGCCGACAGAGGCCGCGAGCTTCCAGGCAGCGGCCAGGACCGCCGCCCCGTCCGCGCGCGCCAGCGCCCCCTGCCCCACGATGATCATCGGCCGCTTGGCCGCGCGCAACGTTGCGGCGAACGGATGTGACCCCGCCAGCAGCGCGTTGAGCGTCCCCGGCCCGGCGCCGAGGGTTTCGGCCTTGTAGGTGAGGTCCCGCGCGGGCCCGATGACACCGACCGGGTAATGCCCGGCGACCCAGCGCTTACGGATGCGCGCGTTCAGCACCGGCGCCTCACGGCGCGGATCGGTGCCGATCAGCAGCAGCGCATCGGAGTCCTCGATGCCGACGATGCTCGTGTTGAAGCAGTAGAAATCCCGCCGCGCCGGATCGAGCTTCGCGCCATCCTGCCGGCAATCGAGATTGGCCGAGCCGAGCGCCGCGAACAGATCCTTGAGCGCCAGCATGCTCTCCGCGTCGCAGAGATCGCCGGCGATGGCGCCGATGCGCTCGCCCGGAAGCCCGCGCAGCCGCCCGGCGATGACGGTGAACGCCTCGTCCCAGCTCGCCGGTTGCAGCTTGCCGTCCCGCCGGACCCAGGGCCGGTCGAGCCGGCGCCCCTTCAGCCCGTCGAGGGAGAAGCGCGACTTGTCGCCCAGCCATTCCTCGTTCACCGCGTCATGCACGCGCGGCAGGATGCGCAGCACTTCCGGGCCGCGCGTATCGACGCGAATCGCGGCGCCAACCGCGTCCAGCACATCGACGCTGTCCGTCTTCGTCAGCTCCCAGGGACGGGCCGTGAACGCGTACGGCTTGCTGGTCAGCGCGCCGACCGGGCAGATGTCGATCAGGTTGCCGGACAGTTCCGAGGTCAGCGCCTTCTCGACATAGGTGCCGATCTCCATGGCCCCGCCGCGCGAGGTCGCGCCCAGTTCCGGCACACCGGCGACCTCGGCGGCGAAACGGACGCAGCGCGTGCACTGAATGCAGCGCGTCATGACCGTCTTCACCAACGGGCCGAGATACTTGTCCTTCACCGCGCGCTTTTCCTCGGCGTAGCGCGAATGGTCGGCGCCGTAGCCGAAAGCCTGGTCCTGCAGGTCGCATTCGCCGCCCTGATCGCAGATCGGGCAATCCAGCGGGTGATTGATCAGCAGGAATTCCATCACGCCGCGCCGTCCGTTCCGGACCATCGGCGAGTCGGTCTTCACCACCATGCCGTCGGCGATCGGATAGGAGCAGGAGGAGACAGGCTTCGGCACCTTCTCCACCTCGACCAGGCACATGCGGCAATTGCCGGCGACCGAGAGGCGCTCATGATAGCAGAAACGCGGGATCTCGCGCCCGGCCAGCTCACAGGCTTGCAGCACGCTTGAGCCCGCGGGCACCTCGATCTCGGTGCCGTCGATCGTGACCTTGACCATGAACCTACTCCGCCGCCAACGGCACGGTGCTGGGCGTCGGCGCGAGCGACTGCGCCTTCTGCCGTTCCTTGTAGCCGGCGATCCGCGCCTCGATGACCGGCCGAAAATGCCGGATCAGCCCCTGGATCGGCCAGGCCGCGGCATCGCCGAGCGCGCAGATCGTGTGACCCTCGATCTGACGGGTCACCTGATCGAGCATGTCGATCTCTTCCAACTCGGCCCGCCCCTCGACGAGGCGGTACATGATCCGCTCCATCCAGCCCGTGCCCTCGCGGCACGGCGTGCACTGGCCGCAGCTCTCATGCTTGTAGAAATGCGACAGCCGGGCGATCGCCTTGATGAGGTCGGTGGATTTGTCCATCACGATCACCGCGGCGGTTCCAAGACCGCTGCGCACCTCGCGCAGGCTGTCGAAATCCATCAGCGCGGTGTCGCAGATCTCTTTCGGCAGCATCGGCACCGAGGAGCCGCCCGGAATGATCGCGAGCAGATTATCCCACCCGCCCCGCACGCCGCCGGCATAGCGCTCGATCAGCTCGCGCAACGGAATGCCGAGTTCCTCCTCGACCGTGCACGGCTTGTTCACATGGCCGGAGATGCAGAACACCTTGGTGCCGGCGTTCTTCGGCCGCCCGAGCGACGAGAACCAGGACGCGCCGCGCCGCATGATCGTCGAAACGACCGAGATGCTCTCGACGTTGTTCACCGTGGTCGGGCAGCCATAGAGCCCGGCCCCCGCCGGGAAAGGCGGCTTCAGCCGGGGCATGCCCTTCTTGCCCTCGAGGCTCTCGAGGAGCGCGGTTTCCTCGCCGCAGATATAGGCGCCGGCGCCGCGATGCACGAAGAGGTCGAAGTCCCAGCCCGAACCGGCGGCGTTGCGGCCCAGCAGGCCGGCTTCGTACGCCTCGTCAACCGCCGCCTGCAACACGCGGTATTCGTTGTAAAATTCACCGCGGATGTAAATGTAGGCGGTGTGCGCCCCCATGGCGAAGCCGGCGATCAGGCAGCCTTCGATCAGCTTGTGCGGATCGTGGCGGATGATGTCCCGGTCCTTGCAGGTGCCCGGCTCGGATTCATCGGCGTTCACCACCAGATAGGACGGACGCCCATCCGACTGCTTCGGCATGAACGACCATTTCATGCCGGTGGGGAAGCCGGCACCACCACGGCCGCGCAGCCCCGAGGCCTTCATCTCCTCGATGATCGCCTCACGGCCACGCGCCAGGATGGCGGCGGTGCCATCCCAATCGCCACGCTTACGAGCCCCCGCCAGCGTCCAGTCATGGATGCCGTAGAGATTGGTGAAGATGCGGTCGCGATCTTGCAGCATCCCCTACTCCGTCACTGTCGTCAGCGTGGTGGGGCCGCCATCGGGAGCGGAATTCTGCCGGCCGATCATCGAACCGGGGGCCGGCACCGCCTCACCCCGCTTCAGCCGCTGCAGCAGGTCCTCGGTCAGGGCCCCGTTCATGTCTTCGTAGAAATCGTCGTTGATCTGCAGGATCGGCGCGTTCACGCAGGCGCCGAGGCACTCAACCTCGGTCATCGTGAACAGCCCGTCCTCGCTCGTCTCGTTCCAGCCCTTGATCCCGGTCGCCTTGCGGCAGGCGGCGACGACCTCATCGGACCCGCGCAGCCAGCACGGGGTGGTCGTGCAGACCTGGAGATGGAACTTCCCGACCGGGCTGGTGTTGAACATCGTGTAGAAAGTCGCGACCTCATACACGCGGATCGGCGCCATCGAGAGACGCGCGGCGACCGCATCCATCGCCACCCGGGGCAGCCAGGCGCTGCCGGTCTGCCGCCGCATCTGCCGCTGGACGACATAAAGCAGCGAAATCACCCCGCTCGCCTGACGGCCAGCCGGGTATTTCTTCAGGATCTTCTCGATCTCGGCCTCGCTCTCCGCGTCGAAAGCGAAGTGCTCGGGCTGATCCTGGTGCGAGGACTGTCCGCCCGTCGCGCCGTCATTATTGCTTGCCGAAAATTGTCCGGACATTGCGTTACCTGTCCACTTCGCCGAACACGAGGTCCAGCGACCCGATACATGCGACCGCGTCGGCCAGCATGTGGCCCTTGGCCAATTGCTCGATCGCCTGCAGATGGGCGAAGCCCGTCGGCCGGATCTTGCAGCGATACGGACGGTTGGACCCATCCGCCACCAGATACACGCCGAACTCGCCCTTCGGGCTCTCGACCGTGGTGTAGGTTGCTCCAGCCGGGACGTGGAACCCTTCGCTGTAGAGCTTGAAATGGTGGATCAGCGCCTCCATCGAGCGCTTCATCTCGCGCCGGGGCGGCGGCGTGAACTTGCGGTCCTGCACCTTCACCGGCCCTGGCTTCATCTTGTCGAGGCACTGCCGGATGATGCGCACGCTCTGCCGCAACTCCTCCATCCGGATCAGATAACGGTCGTAGCAATCGCCGTTACGCGCCACCGGAACGTCGAACTCGACATGAGCATACATGTCATAGGGCTGCGCCTTGCGCAGATCCCAGGGCACGCCGCTCGCGCGCAAATTCGGCCCGCTCCAGCCCCAGGCCAGCGCCTGCTCGGCCGTCATGACGCCGATATCGACGGTGCGCTGCTTCCAGATCCGGTTCTCGGTCAGCAGCTCCGCCAGGTTGTCGATGAATTGCGGAAAGACCTCGGTCCAGTCCGCGATGCGATCCGTGAGTCCCGCCGGCAGATCGCGATTGACGCCGCCCGGCCGGAAATAATTCGCATGGAAGCGCGCGCCGGACGCCGCTTCATGGAATTCGAGCAGCCGCTCGCGTTCCTCATGCGCCCAGAGCACCGGGGTCAGCGCGCCGGCGTCGAGCGCGTAGGTCGTGAGGTTCAGGAGATGGTTCAGAACCCGGGTGATCTCGGCGAACATCGTCCGGATCCACTTGCCGCGTTCCGGCACCTCCACCCCGAGCAGCTTCTCGGTCGCCAGGGCGAAGGCATGCTCCTGGGCCATCGGGGACACGTAGTCGAGCCGATCGAAATACGGCATCGCCTGCGTGTAGGTCTTGTATTCGATCAGCTTCTCGGTGCCACGGTGCAGCAGGCCGATATGCGGGTCGGCCCGCTCGACCACCTCACCGTCCATCTCCAGCACCAGCCGGAGCACGCCGTGCGCGGCCGGGTGCTGCGGACCGAAGTTGATCGCGTGGCTGTCGACCTTGATCGTCTTGGAAACGTTGCCGGATTCGAGAACTTCCGGCACGTCGGTCGGTTCGACGAGGTCTTTCATGGCTTGACCTCCTGGGTCATCCCGATCCGCTGCAGATGCGCCTTCTCGTCGCCGGGCAGGGTCAGCATTCCCTCCCAGGGCGACTCGAAGTCGAAATTCCGGTAATCCTGCGTCAGGCGCACAGGCTCATAGACCACCTGCTTGCGCTCCTCGTCGTAACGGACTTCCACGTAGCCGGTGAGCGGAAAGTCCTTACGCAGCGGATGCCCGTCGAAGCCGTAATCGGTCAGGATGCGGCGGTGATCCGGCTGGCCCGAGAACAGGACGCCGAACAGGTCCCAGCACTCCCGCTCCCACCAGGTCGCGGCCGGCCAGACGCCGTTGACGGACGGCACCGGCGCGGTCTCGTCCGTCTGCACGATCACGCGCGCGCGCTGGTTCAGGGACACCGAGAGCAGATTATAGACGACATCGAAGCGCTGCGCGCGCTCCGGCCAGTCCACCCCGCAGATATCCATCACCTGCTCGAAGGCGAAGCGCGGATCATCGCGCAGCGCCATCATCACGGGCAGCAGCGAGTCGCGCTCGGCACGCACGACCAGCTCCCCACCCTCCACCGCGGCGGCGGAAACCCCAGGCACGCTCGCGGAGATTTCGACGGCCAATTGGCCCAGCCTGTCTTCAGCCACGAAGGATCGTCCCTGTCCGGCGGATCTTCTTCTGCAACTGCAGGATACCGTACACCAGCGCCTCGGCGGTTGGCGGGCACCCAGGCACGTAGATGTCAACCGGAACGACCCGGTCGCAACCGCGCACCACGGAATAGGAATAGTGGTAGTAGCCGCCGCCATTGGCGCAGCTACCCATGCTGATCACCCAGCGCGGCTCCGGCATCTGGTCGTAAACCCGGCGGAGCGCCGGCGCCATCTTGTTGGTCAGCGTACCGGCGACGATCATCACGTCGCTCTGGCGCGGGCTGGCGCGCGGAATGACGCCGAACCGGTCGAGATCGTAGCGCGGCATGTAGGCGTGGATCATTTCCACCGCGCAGCAGGCCAGGCCGAACGTCATCGGCCAGAGGCTGCCGGTCCGGGCCCAGTTCACCAGCTTGTCGATCTGCGCGACCACGAAGCCCTTATCCGTGATCTCGCCGGTGATGCTCTTGATCACCGCATCCTGCTCGGGGCCTGGCTGCAGCGCCTGGCGGTTCCAGGCGACCGGCGGTGTCGCCCCGGAAACGGCCGGTTCAGGTGTCGTTGCACTCATCGGGAAACTTACTCCCACTCCAGGGCGCCCTTGCACCATTCGTAGATGAAACCCACGGTCAGCACGGCAAGGAAGCCGATCATCGAAAGGAAGCCAAGCATCCCAATTCGCGACAGGCTGACCGCCCAGGGGAACAGGAATGCGACTTCCAGGTCAAAGATGATGAACAAGATGGCGACAAGGTAGAACCGCACGTCGAAGCGCCGCCGGGCGTCATCAAACGCCTCGAAACCGCATTCATAGGCGGTGACCTTTTCCGGATACGGCTTTTGCCGCGCCGCCAGCATGGATCCGCCCACCATCGCCGTGGCGATCACCGCCGCGATCGCAAGGAAGACGAGGATGGGAAAATAGTTCGCGAGCACAGGCTGCATGACAAACCTCGACGGGGCGCGACCGCGCCCGGACCATATCGGGCCGCAGCGGCATCGGGGCCTAACCACCGCGCCGCAACTTGGGCCGGACATTAGCCCCATCGGGCGCTGCCCGCCATAGAGGCAACGACGCAAGGCTGCCCAGCGGTTGCTGATCGTTTAGGTTAATTTTTAGGGAGAGGTGAGAACCTGCTGCTGGCGCGAGTGACGGGGCTCGAACCCGCGACCTCCGGCGTGACAGGCCGGCGCTCTAACCAACTGAGCTACACCCGCAGCAGGTGGGCGGCTATTTATGACGGTCCGGTGATGCCGTCAAGCGCCCTATCGAAGAAAACGCGCTATCTGGTGGGCGGTGACGGGTTCGAACCGCCGACCCTCTCGGTGTAAACGAGACGCTCTACCGCTGAGCTAACCGCCCGCACGGCCAGGCATGACACCCGGTCGCCAGAAACCCTTCATACCAGAAAACTGGCCTTGTGCACCCGCAGACCTGCCCAGCTTCACGCCCTGAAGCCGGTCCCGTTCGGGCGGGTGCACCCGAACGGGGGGATGATCCTCACAGAAACAGGTTTCTGGAAGATTTTTCCCTGAACGCACCTGAACGCGAAAAAACGCGCCCTGGCCGCCCCTGTATCATCCCGGTGCTTCAGCCATGATGGCATTCCCCGCACCGCTTCCCGGCAACCGAAACCGGGGAAACGCGAGGGACACCACCCCTGACAGCAATAGAGCCGCCAGAAGCGGCTCCCATTGCCGAAATCCAGTCCGTAGCCGCCCGAGTCTTAGGCGACCGCGTCCTTCAGGCTTTTGCCCGGCTTGAAGCGCACGGAGGTCGAGGCCGGAATGTCGATTTCCTCGCCGGTGCGCGGGTTCCGCCCCTTGGCCGCCTTGCGACTCGCGAGCACGAAGGTGCCAAAGCCGACAAGCCGCACTTCCTGCTTGTTCTTGAGCGCGGACTCGATCGTGGACAGCAGCGCGTCCACCGCCTCCGTCGCCTTCGCCCGCGGCAAATCGGCCGCGTCCGCGACGGCGGCGATCAGGTCCATCTTGTTCAATGTCTTTTCCATAACCTTCCTCTTGCTGGCCGCTTCCAACCCGGCGCGGGACGGGGAAACTCCGGTCGGATCGACCTTGTCGCCGGCCCCGCCCCCCTGTCTTGCCGCACCCTGCCGGGCGCCATCCTTAAACGGGTAACCCCTTGAAGCAAAGCGGCGCACGCGGCGTATACAAGCGGCGCACGCAGGAAAAAAGAAGGCCCGGCGAGCCATTTTCGCCGGGCCTTCTCTTAGGCAGGAATCGGGGACCGCCTGATGGCCGTCCACGACACGGGCGGGATCAGTGCGGCAACGAGGCCGTGGGCGTCCCCGCAGCGGGTTGCGCCACCGTCTCGGCCGGCTCTTCCCACTCGATCGGCTCGGGTTTGCGCACGAGCGCCTGGCCGATCACCTCATCGACATGGCTCACCGGGATCAGCGTGAGGTTTTTCTTCACGTTGTCCGGAATGTCAGCCAGGTCCTTCTCGTTCTCCTTCGGGAAGAACACCGTCGTGATCCCGGCGCGCAGGGCCGCCAGCAGCTTCTCCTTGAGCCCGCCAATCGGCAGCACGCGGCCGCGCAGCGTGATTTCGCCGGTCATCGCCACATCCCGCCGGATGGGAATGCCGGTCAGCACGCTGACGATGCTCGTCGCCATGGCGATG
Organism: Acetobacteraceae bacterium; assembly: GCA_035500775.1. Classification (GTDB taxonomy): domain Bacteria; phylum Pseudomonadota; class Alphaproteobacteria; order Acetobacterales; family Acetobacteraceae; genus DATJWY01. The sequence goes on along the minus strand of DATJWY010000229.1, from coordinate 15,691 downwards.
CCGGCCGACGGCCCATCCTTCGGCGTCGCCCCTTCGGGGACGTGGATATGGATGTCCCGCTTCTCGAACAGCGTCGGCTTGATGCCGAACGTGACCGCGCGACTGCGCACATAGCTCAGCGCCGCGGAAACGCTCTCCTGCATCACATCGCCGAGCTTGCCCGTCTGCTTGACGTTGCCCTTACCCGGCACGGTGACGCTCTCGATCGTCAGGATCTCGCCACCCACCTCGGTCCAGGCGAGGCCGGTGACGACGCCCACCATGTCCTCCGCCTCGGCCTCGCCGTAGCGGAAACGATGCACACCCGCGTATTTCTCAAGATTCTTGCGGGTGATCGCGACCTTCTTCGTCTTGCTGGTGACGATCTCCTTCACCACCTTGCGCGCCAGGTTGGCGATCTCGCGCTCGAGATTCCGCACGCCCGCTTCCCGCGTGTAGTAGCGGACCAGGTCGCGCAGCGCGTCCTCCGAGATCGACCACTCTTCCAGCTTGAGGCTGTGCGCCTCGCCCTGCTTCGCGATCAGGTGCCGCTTGGCGATCTCCACCTTCTCATCCTCGGTGTAGCCGGGGATGCGGATGATCTCCATGCGGTCCAGCAGCGGCTGCGGCATGTGCAGGCTGTTGGCCGTGGTCACGAACATCACGTCCGAGAGGTCGTAATCCACCTCCAGGTAGTGATCGGCGAAGGTCGCGTTCTGCTCCGGATCGAGCACCTCGAGCAGCGCCGAGGACGGGTCGCCGCGCCAGTCGGCGCCGAGCTTGTCGATCTCGTCCAGCAGGAAGAGCGGGTTGGACGTCTTCGCCTTCCGCATCCCCTGGATCACCTTGCCCGGCATGGAGCCGATATAGGTGCGCCGGTGGCCGCGGATCTCGGCCTCGTCGCGCACGCCGCCAAGCGACATGCGAACGAAATTCCGCCCCGTCGCCTTCGCGATCGACTTGCCGAGCGAGGTCTTGCCGACGCCGGGCGGCCCGACCAGGCAGAGGATCGGTCCACGCACCTTGGTGCTGCGCGACTGCACGGCCAGGTATTCAAGGATGCGCTCCTTGACCTTCTCCAGCCCGTAATGGTCGGCGTTGAGGACCTTCTCCGCCTCGACGACGTCGTTATGGACCTTGCTGCGCTTCTTCCAGGGGATGGCGAGCATCCAGTCCAGGTAGTTGCGCACGACGGTCGCCTCGGCGCTCATCGGGCTCATGGTGCGCAGCTTCTTCAGCTCGCCGAGCGCCTTGTCGCGCGCGTCCTTGGTGAGCTTCGTCTTCTTGATGCGCTCCTCAAGCTCGGCGGTCTCGTCCTTGCCGTCCTCGCCCTCGCCCAGCTCCTTCTGGATCGCCTTGAGCTGTTCGTTCAGGTAGTACTCGCGCTGCGTCTTCTCCATCTGCCGCTTGACGCGGTTGCGGATGCGCTTCTCCACCTGCAGCACGCCGATCTCGGACTCCATATGTCCGAACACGCGCTCCAGCCGCTCGCCGACCTTGGTGGTCTCCAGCAGCTCCTGCTTCTCGGAGATCTTCAGGTTCAGATGGCTCGCGATCGTATCGGCGAGCTTCGACGGCTCCTCGATCTGGTTCAGCGAGACCAGCACCTCGGGCGCGATCTTCTTGTTGAGCTTGATGTACTGCTCGAACTGCGACACCACGGTGCGGCTGAGCGCCTCAAGCTCCTTGGCGTCGCCCTCGCGATCCGGCTGCTCCTCGACGACCGCCTCGAAATAAGCCTCCGTCTCCTTGAAGGAGGTAATGCGCGCGCGCCGTCCGCCTTCCACCAGCACCTTCACGGTGCCGTCGGGCAGCTTGAGCAATTGCAGGATCGTGGAAACGGTCCCGATACGATAAATATCGTTGACGGTAGGGTCGTCCTGCGACGCGTTTTTCTGCGCGACCAGCAGGATTTGCTTGTCCTCCTTCATGACCGCTTCGAGGGCGCGGACGGATTTCTCGCGTCCCACGAACAACGGCACGATCATGTGCGGAAAGACGACGATATCCCTCAGCGGCAACACCGCGAGCGAATCGATCTTCGCCACTTCCGGCCGAGCCTCCTCGGGATGATCGGATTCCGACATAAATGAGACCTCCTACAGGACAGTCAGGAGCAGGAACGCCCAGTGTGGCACGATCCCGTCCGAGCCGGGTTAACCGCCCCGGCAACCAGAACGGATATCGGAATCGAGACCACCGTTCACAAGGGCCGGAGCGGCGCTGATCTTCCCTCGCCCCGGACCCGTGACAGAAGGGGCCCAGGACAGGAAGGGCGCCGCTCAGGCGCCGCCCTCCGCCCGCTCCTTGCCGTATGTGTAAAGCGGATTGGCCCGGCCCTCGGCCACTTCCCGGTTGATCACCACCTCATCGACAGTGTCGAGGCCAGGCAGGTCGAACATCGTGGAGAGCAGAATCGCCTCCATGATCGAGCGCAGGCCGCGCGCACCGGTCCTGCGGGCAATCGCCCGCGTGGCGACGGAGCGCAGCGCATCATCGGTGAAGCTCAGCTTCACGCCTTCCATCTCGAACAGGCGGCCATATTGCTTGACCAGCGCGTTCTTCGGCTTGGTCAGGATCTCCATCAGCGCCGCCTCGTCGAGATCCTCCAGCGTCGCGACCACCGGCAGACGGCCGATGAACTCGGGGATCAGGCCGAATCGCAGCAGGTCCTCGGGCTCCACGTCGCGCAGAATCTGGCCGGTGCGGCGCTCATCCGGGTCCCGCACATCCGCGCCATAGCCGATCCCGGAGCCCTTGCCGCGGGCGCCGATGATCTTCTCCAGCCCGGCGAAGGCGCCGCCGCAAATGAACAGGATGTTGGTCGTATCGACCTGCAGGAATTCCTGCTGCGGATGCTTCCGCCCGCCCTGGGGCGGCACCGAGGCGACCGTGCCCTCCATGATCTTCAGCAGGGCCTGCTGCACGCCCTCGCCGCTCACATCGCGGGTGATGGAGGGATTGTCGGATTTGCGGCTGATCTTATCGACCTCGTCGATATAGACGATGCCGCGCTGCGCCCGCTCCACGTTGTAGTCGGCGGCCTGCAGCAGCTTGAGGATGATGTTCTCGACATCCTCGCCGACATAACCGGCTTCGGTCAGCGTCGTCGCGTCCGCCATGGTGAACGGCACGTCCAGGATGCGCGCGAGCGTCTGCGCCAGCAGCGTCTTGCCCGAGCCGGTCGGCCCCACCAGCAGGATGTTCGACTTGGCGATCTCGACGTCGTTGTTCTTCTGCCCGTGCGCCAGCCGCTTGTAGTGGTTGTGCACCGCGACAGACAGCACGCGCTTGGCATGGCTCTGGCCGATCACGTAATCGTCCAGGACCTTGCAGATCTCCTTCGGCGTCGGCACCCCGTCGCGCGTCTTCACGAGGTGCGTCTTGTGCTCCTCGCGAATGATATCCATGCAAAGCTCGACGCACTCATCGCAGATGAACACTGTCGGGCCAGCGATCAGCTTGCGGACCTCATGCTGCGACTTGCCGCAGAACGAGCAGTACAGGGTGTTTTTGGACTCGCCGGATTTGCTCATGAACTCTCCCGCCCCGGGGCAACCGGGGGCAAACCTTGGGATATTAGGACGCGCCGGCGACGGACCACAACAGAAACGCCCGCCAGCCCCAGTTTCCCGACATTGGGATACTCATCACGTTTGGCAAGCGACGAAGCAAGCGACGTGCCGTCGCAGCATATCATGGCATGACGACAATGCGAGGATTCCATCCCGCCTCCACCCCCAGGGGTGCGGACAGGATTTCCCGGTCAGACGCCGCGCGCCGGACCGTCCCGGCCCCAGGGCCGGACACAAGCGGCGACGCCCCGGACCTCGGTGCCGCCGGCTTGCGCCCGAACGCGCGCGGCGTCCGGGCCTCCGTTCCCCGGCCAGGCCGGATCAGCTCTTGACCGCCTCGTCCAGGCCGCGAGGACGGCTCTCGACCACCTCGTCCACCAGCCCGAAATCGCGGGCCTGCTCGGCGGACATGTAGGTATCCCGCTCGAGCCGGCGCTCGATCTCCTCCAGCGGCTGGCCGGTGTGCCGGTTGTAGATCTCGTTCAGCCTGTGCCGCAGCGTCAGAATCTCGCGGGCCTGGATTTCGATATCCGCCGCCTGCCCCTGTGCCCCGCCGGAGGGCTGATGCACCATTACGCGGGCATTCGGCAGGGCGTAACGCTTGCCCTTGGCGCCAGCGCAGAGCAGCAGCGACCCCATCGAAGCCGCCTGCCCGATGCAGACCGTGCTCACCGGGCTGCGGATGTACTGCATTGTGTCGTAGATCGCGAGACCGGCCGAGACCACGCCGCCCGGGCTGTTGATGTAGAAGGAGATGTCCTTGGTCGGGTTCTCGCTCTCCAGGAACAGCAACTGGGCGCAGATCAGCGCGCTGACCTGGTCATAGACCGGACCCGTCAGGAAAATGATTCGCTCCTTCAGCAGGCGCGAATAGATGTCGAAGGCCCGCTCCCCCCGAGCGGTCTGCTCGACCACCATCGGCACGAGCGCCTGACCATAGAACTCGACGGGATCGCGATCCCTCATGCTTCCATCCCCTTTTCGGGCCGTTACAGCCGGCCGGGTGCAACCGCGATGGTCACACCCGACATCAAACATAGACGGGAAACTCTGAAGGTCCAGGGCATGCCGGGGAACCGGCATGCCCTGGAGGCGATCAGGCCGCTTCCGCCGCCGGGGACTCGGGAACCGCCGAAAGCTCCTCAGGGGAAACCTGATGCTCCTCGATCTTCGCGAGCTCCAGGATGTAGTCCACCACCTTGTCCTCGAAGATCGGGCCGCGCAGGCCCTCGATCGAGCGCGGATTCCGGCGGAAGAACTCGATGAACTCCGCCTCATGGCCAGGATAGCGCGACGCCTCGGTGCGCAGTGCCCGGGTCAGCTCCTCCGGCGTCACCTGGATGTTGTTCACCCGGCCGATCTCGGAGAGCAGCAGGCCGAGGCGGACGCGGCGGAGCGCGATCGCCCGGTATTCCCGCTTCAGCGTCTCCTCGTCCTTGCTCTTATCCTCATCGTCCAGCCGGCCGGCCGCCCGGTCCGCCTCGACGCGCTGCCAGATCCCCTGGAACTCCGCCTCGACCAGCCCTTCCGGCGCCGGGAAATCGGCGAGGCCCGCCAGGGCGTCCAGCAGCTCGCGCTTGATGCGCAGGCGGGAGAGCTGGTCGTACTCGCGCTGGATCTGATCGCTGATCGCCTCGCGCAGCTTGTCGAGGCTCTCGAAGCCGAGCTTGGTCGCGAATTCGTCGTTCAGCTCCGCCGGCACCTGCTTGCGCAGCGCCTTCGCGGTGATCTCGAACGTCGCCGCCTTACCGGCCAGCTCGGCCGCGTGGTACTCCTCGGGGAAGGTGACGTTGATGGTCCGGGTCTCGCCCGGCTTCATGCCTTCCATCTGCTCGGAGAAGCCCGGAATGAAGCCGGCGCCGGCGATCTCGACATCCATGTCGGAGCCGGTGCCGCCCGGGAAGGCGACGTCGTCCACCTTGCCGACGAAATCCACGGTGAGGACCTCGCCCTTCTCGGCGCCGCGGTCTTCCTCGACCGCGACCAACTCGCCCTGACGCCCGGCGAGCGTGCCCAGCGTCTTCTCGATCGCTTCCGCTGCCGGCTGCGCCTTGTGGCGGGTCAGGGCGATGCCGGAGAGTTCGGGGATGGCGATCTCGGGCAGCAGCTCAAGCTCGAGCTTCAGCTCGACATCCTTCGCCTCGGTGGCAGCCGGATCGACCTCGCTGACGAGGCTGACGGCGGGCTGCTCGGCCGGGCGCAGGCCGCGATCGAGGATCACCTGGCGGGTCGCCTCTTCCACGCTCTCCTGCACCGCCTCGGACAGGGCGGCGGTGCCGTAGCGCTGCCGCACCAGGGCGGCTGGCACCTTGCCCGGCCGGAACCCGGGCAGGCGCAGGTTCTTGCCCAGCTCGCTGAGCTTCGTCGCGCGCTTGCTCTCGATCTCGGCGGCGGGCACGACCACGGTGAAAGCGCGCTTGAGCCCGTCAGAGAGCGTCTCTGTGACCTGCATTTGCCAGGGAATCCTTCAAAACCAATAGGGGCCGGTCAGAACGGGCGGTTGGTGCGGGCGGAGGGACTTGAACCCCCACGGCTTGCGCCACCAGAACCTAAATCTGGCGTGTCTGCCAATTCCACCACGCCCGCCGGGAACCGGGCTGACCTTGCGGCCGCGAGGGCCGGGCTTTAGCGCAGCCCGACCGCCGGAACAAGATCGGCCTATGGTGTGAAGCCGCTCACGCCTCTGTCCGAGGGGCTCCGCCCCTCGACCCCGCCAAAGGCCGTAGGCCTTTGGAAACCATCCCTTTTTCCGCCCCCCGAACCAGTCACGATCGCCCGGCACCGGCCAATGCGGCAAAATCAAAAGGATTCCAAAGGCTTCGCCTTTGGTGGGGTCCAGGGGCGACGCCCCTGGCCTTATCTATCAGCGGAGCAATGCCTGCGCGCAGGCATCAAGGATCGCATCCGCGTCAATCTCATACGCGTGATAGAGATCCGGCACATCCCCACTCTGGCCAAACCGATCCGGACCAAGCGGCAGGACCCGATGCCCGCGCACCCCGCCGAGCCAGCCATGCGCCGCCGGATGCCCATCCAGCACGGTCACGATCGCGGCATCGGCGGCGAGCGGCGCCAGAAGCACCTCGACATGCGCGACGGCGCCGGATTCGCCGGACCGCCGCCGCCGGAGCGCCTCCAGCCAGCCGGCATGCAGCCGGTCCGGGCTGGTCAAAGCGAGCAGCCCCGCTTCCGGCATCTCCTCCCGCAGGGTCGCGAACGCCGCCTCCGCCTCCGTCGCCACCGGCCCCTGATAGGCGATCGCGAGTCGCGCCCCCGGTGCGGGCGGCACCACCCAATGCCCGCCGGCGATCACCGCTCCGGCATCGAGCGTCCGGGCGGGCTGCGGCAGCGGCCGGGTGGACAGCCGCAGCCAGACCGCCGAGCCATCCGGCGCCTGCATATGCGCGAAGGCATGCCGCAGCAGGATCGTCAGCTCATCGACATGCGCCGGCTCGTACGCCGCCAGCCGATCGGCGGCGATGCCGATCAGCGGCGTGTTGATCGACTGGTGCTGGCCACCTTCCGGCGCGAGGCTTATCCCAGAAGGTGTTGATACTAAAAGAAACCGCGCGTCGTGGTAGCAGGCGTGGATGAGCGCGTCGAGGCCGCGGTTGACGAACGGGTCATACACCGTGCCCACCGGCAGCACCCGCGCCCCGTTCAGCGTGTCGCTGAGTCCGGCGGCACCGAGCAGCAGGAACAAATTCTGCTCGGCGATCCCGAGTTCCACATGCTGCCCGGCCGGGCTCATGCCCCAGCGCTGCATGCTGGCGAGATTCGCGTCGCGGAACACGTCGCCGCGCGTATGCCGGTCGAACAGCCCGCGCCGGTTCACCCAGGGGCCAAGACTGGTCGAGACGGTGACATCCGGGCTGGTCGTCATGATCCGTGCCGCCAGCGCGGCGCACGCGCCCTGCCCGCGCCCGATCTCACCCAGGATCTCGCCGAAAGCCGCCTGGGTGGAGAGCTTCCGCCCGGCGATGCGCGGCGCCGGCAGATGTTCGGGCACCGGAATCGGCGGCGCGGAGAGGCGGCGGCCGGCGGGCGTCAGAGTCCGGGCGAAAGGCGCCGCGTCGAGCGCCGCCTGCATCTGCTCCGGGCTGAGCGCCAGCCCCTCGAATCGATCCCATTCATGCCCGGGGCGGATGCACATGGCCTCGCGGAAGGCCTCCATCTGCTCCCGCGACATCAGCCCGGCATGGTTGTCCTTGTGCCCGGCGAAGGGCAGGCCGGCGCCCTTGATCGTGTAGGCGACGAAGCAGGTCGGCTGATCCCCCGCCGCCTCCGCCGCCCGCAGCGCCTCGATGATCGTCTCGACATCATGGCCGCCGAGATTGGTCATCAGCCCGGCCAGTTCGTCGTCGCTCAGCGGATCGAGAATCGTCTGCACCGCGCGCGAGCGGCCGAGATCCGCCGTCAGGGCCTGCCGCCAGGCGGCGCCGCCCTGGAAGGTCAGGGCCGAATAGAGGCTGTTCGGGCACGCATCGATCCAGTGCCGCAGATCCTCGCCGCCCTCGCGGGTGAAGGCGGCCTGCATCCGCTTGCCGTATTTGATCGGCACGACCGCCCAGCCCATGTCGCGGAACAGCCCCTCAATCCGGCCAAACAGCCGATCGGGAACAACAGAATCAAGGCTCTGGCGGTTATAGTCGATAATCCACCAGAGGTCGCGGACATCGTGCTTCCAGCCTTCGAGCAGGGCTTCATAGATGTTGCCCTCGTCCAGCTCGGCGTCGCCGGCCAGTGCCACATGCCGCCCCGGCGGTACATCGGCCGGGGCGAAGCCGTGTAGCCGCACGTAATCCTGCATCAGCGCGGCGAAGGTCGTCATGCCGACGCCAAGCCCCACCGAGCCGGTGGAGAAATCCACCTCCGGCCCGTCGCGCAGCCGGCTCGGATAGGCCTGGATGCCGCCGAAGGCGCGCAGCCGCTCCAGCTTCTCCTGCGTCTGCCGGCCGAACAGGTAGTTGATGGCATGGAACACCGGCGCGGCATGCGGCTTCACCGCCACCCGGTCCTGCGGGCGCAGCACCTCCATGTAGAGCGCCGTCATGATCGAGACGCAGGACGCGCAGGAAGCCTGGTGGCCGCCCACCTTCAGCCCGTCCCGGCTGGGCCGCAGATGGTTGGCGTTGTGAATCATCCAGGCGGACAGCCAGAGCAGCTTGCGCTCGATCTCCCGCAGCGCCCCGAGACGCGGCACGGGAGCGGTTTGCAGGCCAAGAACGGGGACGTTCATCGCGCGGGGCCCTCCGATATCCAAACCTTGGGCTCCGCCCTTTCGCGGCACCTCCCGCCAAGGGGATCCGACCCCTTGGAAACCCTTACTTATGGAATTGCGGGGCAGGGCCTCAAGACCCGATGCCGCGCCGGGCGCGCCGTGGCGCCAAAAAACGATGTGCGCCCGAACCGGCGCGGTTCTCCGGCCGGAGCCCCGCTGGCTGTCACCCGCCCGCCACCCGCGGCGCGCCACGCCTTGCCCCGGCTGCTTCGGCTTTGTCCGGGAAGGCGCGATCGGCTACATTTTGCCGATCATGACAGCAACACGCCTCGTCAAAACAGGAAAGTTCTCGGCACGGGAGCTTTTCGCCCCCGAAAGCGTGGCCGTCATCGGGGCGGCCAGCGGGGATGGCGCGCGAGTCGCCGCCAACGTGCTCAGCGGCAGCTTCGCCGGCCCGGTCTATCTGGTCGATCCGGCGGGCGGAAAGCGCGCCGGCACACCGTTCCTGCCGAGCATCGAGGCACTGCCGGAAGCGCCGGAACTCGCCGTGGTCACGACCGCCCCGGACCAGGTGGCGTCCGCCCTGATGGCGCTCGGCAAGCGCGGCACCCGCGCCGCGGTGGTGACCGCCCCCGTCGCCCCCAATCTCGATCAGGTGGCCCGTGAGGCGGGGGTGCGCCTGCTCGGCCCCGGCTCGTTCGGCATCGCCGTCCCGCGACTCGGCCTCAACGCCTCGGTCTCGCACATCAATCCCCTGCCCGGCCGGCTTGCCCTGGTCTCGCAATCCGCCTCGCTCTGCCGCGCGGTGCTGGACTGGGCGGAGCCGAACGGCGTCGGCTTCAGCCATGTCGTCGGCATCGGCGGCAACGCGGATATCGGCTTCGGGCTGGTGCTGGACTGGCTGTCCCGCGACGCCGGCACCGGCGCGATCCTGCTCGATATCCGCCGCCTCAAGGACCGCCGCGCCTTCATCTCCGCCGCGCGCGCCGCCTCCCGCCTGCGCCCGGTGGTCGCCATCCGCCCCGGCGTGCGCCTGCAGGACCCGAGCGGCCGCGCCGCCGCCGTGTTCCAGGCGGCGCTGCACCGCGCCGGCGTGTTCTGCGTCTCCACCCTGGAGGATCTGCTGGCCGCGGCCGAGACGCTGACCAGGGCGCGCCCCCTGCGCAACGAGAACCTGGCCATCATCAGCAACGCCATCAGCTCCGGCCGGCTCGCCGCCGACGCGGCGCTCGCCGCCGGCATCGGCCTGGCCCCGCTGCCGCCCGAGCTGGGCGAGGTGCTGCGCGGCACGCTCGGGTCGGAATTCGTGAGCGGCATCATCTACACCGGCCACGAACATCCGATCCGGCTGGCCGAAACCGCCGCCATGCTCTCCAGCGCGAAGGCGGTGGGGGGCATCCTGGCCGTGCTGTCGCCGACCGGGGAGGCCGACGAGGCGGGCGTCACCGCGCTGCGCGAGGCGGCGCATACGGTGAAGCAGCCGCTGCTGACCTGCATCATGGGCGAGACCACCGGCGCCCTGCATCGCCGCGTGCTCGCCGATGCCGGCCTGCCGGTCTTCGCCACGCCGGAAGCGGCGGTGCGCGGCTTCCAGTATCTGGTGCAGGACCGGCGGGCCCGCGCCGCCGCGCAGGAACTGCCGAGCAGCCGGGTGCTGACCGTGCAGCCCGACGAGGCGGCGGCGGACGCGGTGATCCGCGCCGTACGGCAGGCCGGGCGGGAGACGCTGACGCAGGACGAGGCGCTCCGGGTGCTCGCCGCGTACGGCCTCGGCGTGGCCCCGAGTCTCGCCGCGGAAACTGCCGAGGACGCAGCCCGGGCGGCGAGCCGGATCGGCTTTCCCGTCGTGGTGAAGAAGCGGCGCAGCACCCGGGCGGACGATCACCGCTACGCCGATATCAGCCTCGACCTGCTGGGCGCCGACGCGGTGCGCGCGGCGGCGTCGCTTCTGCTGGCGAGCGGCGCCCCGGAGGGCCTGATCGTGCAGGGCCAGATCGCCCGCACGCGCGAGATCGCGATCCGGGCCAAGGACGACGCGATGCTCGGCCCGGCGATCTCGGTCGGCCAGGCGGGACTCGGCGACGAACGGGCGGAAGACCTCGCCTTTGACCTGCCGCCGCTCAATCTCACCCTGGCCGAGGGACTGGTGACACGAAGCCGCGCCCTGCGGCCGCTTCCCGGCCTGCTCGACCGCCCGGATCACGGCGCCGCCATGGCGGCGGACGCGCTGGTCCGGGTCAGCCAGTTGCTCGTTGACCGGCCGGACATCACCGAGCTTGAAATCGATCCGGCCTTTGTCAGCGCCGACCGCCTGACCGTGGCCGGCGCCTGGATCCGGCTTTGCCCGCCCGGAGCGCGGAGCGTGCTCGCGATCCCGCCTTATCCGGGCGAACTCGCGGAACGGCTCGTGGTGCACGACGAGGCCTTCATCATCCGGCCGATCCGGCCGGAGGACGCCGAGGCGCATCAGGCGCTGATCTGCCGCATCCCGCCGGACGATCTTCGCTATCGCTTCTTCAGCGCCGTGCGGGAGCTTTCCCCGGAACAGATCGCCCGCCTGACCCAGATCGATTACGACCGGGAAATGGCGTTCGTCGCCGTCCGGGAAACCACCGGCGAAACAGTCGGGGTCTCCCGCCTCGTGCGCGAGGGCGACGGCACGCGCGCCGAGTTCGCGGTCGTCGTCGAGCCGAGTGTCAAGGGCTACGGTCTCGCCTCGCATCTCATGCGCCGGCTGGTCGATTGGGGACGCGACCACAAACTGGCCGCCATTGTCGGCCAGGTGCTCACCGATAACCGGGTGATGCTCGGCTTCGTGCGCCATCTCGGCTTCAAGATCCACCCGCTCCAGGACGAACCGGACGTGGTGGAGGCGGTGCTGACGCTGTAAGGCCAGGGGATCCCCCCTGGACCCCGCCAAAGGCTAAGTCTTTGGAATCCATTACTTAAAGTGATCGGGGGTCTGGGGCCTCAAGGCCCCAGCGGGGTCCAGGGGCGGAGTCCCTGGCCTACCCCTTCACCGATAACCAAACCCATGCCCGACCGCCGCCGCCACGATAATGACCACCCCGAGCACCAGATTCACCGTGATCAGCCGGCGGATACGGGCGACCAGCTCGGGACCGGGCCGGATCGCCCGGCGGAAACGCTGCCAGGGCCCGAAGAACACCGCCACGAAGATCACCGCCATGACGACGGCCAGCCCCTGCATGATGTTCACCTGCTCGGGCAGCGCGCGAAAGCCGCCGTACACGCCGAACACCATCGCCCAGCCGGTGAGCAGCACGAGCGGCATGGCGTGCCAGACCACGAGGAAGAAGCGGCGCAGCGTCTGCAGGTGCATCTGGTTGCGCTGCGCCGGCTCCAGCACATTGAGCGCGGGGCGGAGCACCAGCAGCGTATAGGCCATCCCCCCGACCCAGACGACCGCGGCCAGCAGATGCAGGGCGAGCACCAGGCTCCAGAGCAGGGTCGGATCGGCGGTCATCGGAGAAGCTCCTCGATGGCGTTGGCCAGCGCCCGCAGCTCGGTCGCGGCGAGGGAGCGGGGCGAGGCTTCCGTTACGCCCATACCCTGAGCGAAGGCCTGCGCATAGGCGCTGCGATTGCCGAGCGTGGTGGAAGCGAGCCGGAGCTGGCGGGCGGCGATCTCCTGCTCGATGGCGGTGCGCAGGCGCGAGCTGGCGGGGGCGCGGTTCAGCACCAGGCAGACTTGCCGCTGCTCGGCGCGGGCCAGCTCCAGCGTGCCCTCCGCCGCCCAGAGATCGGGCATGCTTGGCTGCACCGGGATGACCACGAGATTGGCGGCCCGCACGGCGCGGCGGGCATCGGCATCGATTTGCGGCGGGGTATCGATCAGAACGATATCGCTCTCCCGCTGCAACCGGTCCAGCTCGTTCGCCAGCCGCCAGCCGGAGACGTCGGAGAAGGCGAGCGGGGCCGCGCCGGGGCGCGCCTCGCGCACCGTCTTCCACCGCGTGAGGCTGCGCTGTGGGTCGATGTCGAGCAGCGCCACCCGGCGCTGTGCCGCCCAGGACGCGGCGAGATTCGCCGTCAGCGTCGTCTTGCCGGCGCCGCCCTTCTGCTGCGCCACGGCGATTACCAGTGCCATCCCAAAATGCCCCTTGCCGCCTTGCCCGCCGAAAGGCGTCGCATTCCGTGATAAAGCACGCAGCAACGATCGCGCCAGAGGCGAGCGCGCCGCCGTCTGGCCGCCTCCCCCGGATCGCCCAGCGGCACAATGCTATCATAAAAGCTCTATTTTCAGAGTTTGTACGATATATTTTTCATGTTGGACGATAAGATCAGGGGCTTTGCCCCTGGACCCCACTGGGGGCGAGCGCCCCCAGACCCGCACAAGTTTTGGACTCTCCCATGGAATGGGGTCTGGGGCCGATGGCCCCGTCGTGCGAAGGCACGCCTGCGCGTGACGGGGGCCAGGGGCAAAGCCTCTGCCCTTGCCGGGGAACGCGGGCGCGCCGGCGCGCGGAGACAAGGGAGCGGAAGATGACGGGTCTGGAATTGCTCACCCCGGAGGAGATGGGCCGGGCGGACCGTCTCGCGGCGACGCTCGGCATCCCCGGGCCGGTGCTGATGGACAATGCCGGCCGCGCCATCACCCGGGCGGTACTGGCGCGGGTCCGGCCCTGCCGCACCCTGGTGCTGTGCGGCCCGGGGAATAATGGCGGCGACGGCTATGTCGCCGCCCGCCTGCTCGCGCAGCAAGGCTGGCCGGTCACGGTCGCGGTCCTGGCCCCGCCCCGTACCGGCTCGGACGCGGCGCTGGCCGCCGCCCGCTGGCACGGCCCGATGGCGCCCTTCGCCCCGGCCGAGGCCGCCCGTGCCGGCCTCGTGATCGACGCCGTGTTCGGCGCCGGCCTGTCGCGCGCCGTGGACGGAGTCGTGGCGGAAACGCTCGCCGCCGCGCGCCGGGTCATCGCCGTCGATGTGCCGAGCGGCCTGGACGGCGCCACCGGCGCAGTGCGCGGCTACGCCCCGCGCGCCGAGGCCACCGTGACCTTCTTCCGCCGCAAGCCCGGCCACATGCTGCTGCCCGGCCGCACGCTGTGCGGTGAAACGCTGGTCGCCGATATCGGCATCCCCGCCGCCGTGCTGGAGCAGATCGCCCCGCGCTGCCGGGTGAATGGCCCCGGCCTCTGGCGGCTGCCAGCGCTGACACCGGAGTCGCACAAATATTCCCGCGGCACCGTCACAATCTGCGGCGGGGCGACGATGACCGGGGCGGCGCGGCTCGCGGCGACGGCGGCGCGCCATGGCGGCGCCGGGCTGGTGACGATCGCCGCCGAACGTGGCGCCGACATCTACCGCGCCGGCGAACCCGGCGTGATCGTCACCGACGCGCCGCTCGCCGAGGCGCTGCTGAACGAGAAGCGGCTCGTCTGGGTCTGCGGCCCGGGACTCGGGCTGGCGGAAGCGCGGCGCGTGCTGCCCCAATTGCTCGCCGCCGGGCGACAGGTGGTGGTGGACGCAGACGCGCTCACCGCCCATGCGGGTGAGATCGCGGCCTTGCGCGGCGCGGCGGTGCTGACCCCGCATGCCGGGGAGTTCGCCCGCGTCTTCGGCCCGACCGGCACGGACCGCCTCGCCGCCACGCGGGACGCGGCGGCGCGCAGCGGCTCCGTCGTGCTGCTCAAGGGCAGCGACACCATCATCGCCGCGCCGGACGGGCGCGCGGCGATCAACGCGGCACCGCCCTGGCTCGCGACCGCCGGCTCCGGCGACGTGCTCGCCGGCCTCATCGCTTCCCTGCTCGCGCAAGGCCTGCTGCCCTTCGAGGCCGCCGCCGCCGCCGCCTGGCTGCACGGCAAGGCGGCCGAGTTGGCCGGCCCCGGCCTCATCGCCGAGGACCTGCCGCCGTGTCTCGCCGCCGCGATGGCTTCGGTAAGGGGCTGACAACGGGCATGATGCGAGGCTGACAACCGGCGCAGGCAGCCCAACTATAGCGGCGACCGGCTTGCCCGCGCTCGACAACAGGGCGGCGATGCCACACGGTGCGCCTCGCGATAAGGAGACTGACATGAACCATCCGACCGGGCCCTTCACCCCGCGTTCGATCAGACTGAACGACGAGCCCGATGTGCCCGATCAGCCCGATGTGCCCGAGCCGCTCGGACCCGAGCCGCGCGAGCCGGACGAGAACCGTGCCCTCTCCTCGCCGATCAACGAGCTGGAACACCGGCTCTTCCGCCAGCGGAAGGTGCTGATCTTCGGGGCGGTCGACGACAAGCTGGCGCGCGACGTCACCGGCCGCCTGCTCGCCCTGGCCGGCGCCTCGTCCGAGCCGATCGACGTCTATATCAACTCGCCCGGCGGGCACGTGGAGAGCGGCGACACCATCCACGACCTCATCCGCTTCGTCGACGATCTGGCGCCCGTGCGGGTGATCGGCACGGGCTGGGTGGCGAGCGCCGGGGCGCTGATCTTCCTGGCCGGCGCGCGCGAACGGCGCTTCTGCCTGCCGAATACCCGCTTCCTGCTGCACCAGCCGATGGGCGGCGTGCGCGGCCCGGCGGTGGATATCGACATCGAGGCGCGCGAGATCATCAAGATGCGTGAGCGCATCAACCGGATCATCGCCCGGGAAACCGGACAGGATTACGAGAAGGTCTCCCGCGATACCGACCGGAACTACTGGATGGGCGCGGATGAGGCCATCGCCTACGGCATGGTGACCCGGGTCATCAGCACCGCGCGCGATCTGGGCTGAAGAAAGGCCAGGGGCTCCGCCCCTGGACCCCGCCAAAGGCTAAGCCTTTGGAATCCATTACTTTTAAGTAACGGGGGTCTGGGGCCTCAAGGCCCCGTCGTGCGCAAGCACGCTTTCGCGTGACGGGGGCGAGGGGCAGAGCCCCTCGTCTTGCCTTCGGCCATCTCTGCCATGAGGTTGGCGGCTGTTG
>DATJWY010000228.1:0-10571 GCA_035500775.1 Acetobacteraceae bacterium | reverse complement strand
GCCGTTCCATCTCCACGCGGATCGCGCCCTTGCGGGTGGTCGGATGCTGCGGCGACTCCTCGGTCAGCACGGGGAACGCGTCCGGCCCGTAGTTGTAGATGGTGCCCGGCAGCAGGAGGCGCGCGCCGGAGGCGCGGGCGGCGGCAAGGCTGCTCTGCAGCATCGGCAGGACCAGCGCACCCCAGTTGCGATAGCCCGGCGGGTTGACGGCGTGCACGATCAGCACCACGCCGCGCGCCGCCGCGACCACATCGTCCGGCCGCATTGCGTCCCCAGCCCGCCAGTCAACCCCGTTCAACCGGGCGGCAGAACGAGTTGCCTGTGCCGGATCGCGGTGCAGCGCCCGCACCGCCCATCCGCGGCGGAGCAGCACCGCCGCCATTTCGCCCCCGATCCCGCCCGTGGCGCCGAGCACCAGTGCCGTCCGTGGTTCCGCCATCTCGTCCTCCTGTCCGGCGTTGCCCGGACAGGATCGGGGCAGGGGCCCCTCAAAGGAATTGACAGAATCCATGGGGTCTCCATTCATGGATGAATGGACCCGCACGAGCCCGGCTGGGAGCTGTATCGTGCCTTCCTGGCGGTGCTGCAGCACGGGTCACTGTCCGGCGCCGCTCGGGCGCTCGGGCTCACCCAGCCGACCCTTGGACGCCATGTGGACGCGCTGGAGCAGGCGCTGGGTCTTCCCCTGTTCACCCGCTCGCAGCATGGCCTGGCGCCCACCGAGGCAGCGCTCGAGCTGCGTCCCTATGCCGAGACATTGGCTGCCACCGCCGCGGCGTTGCTCCGCGTCGCGTCCGGCCAGGGTGGCCAGGTGCGCGGGACCGTGCGCATCACGGCGAGCGAGGTGATCGGCGCGGAAGTCCTGCCGTCAATCCTCGCCAGGCTGCGGCAGGCACAGCCGGAGCTTGTGATCGAGCTGGTCCTGTCGAACAAGACCGAGGATCTGCTGCGGCGCGACGCGGATATCGCCGTCCGCATGCACCACCCCGTCCAGGAGGCGCTGGTCGCCCGCCATCTCGGCACGATCGAGCTGGGGCTGCACGCCCATCCGCACTATCTTGCCCACTGTGGGAGACCGGCCAGTCTGGACGATCTTCGTTCGCATACGCTGGTCGGCTTCGACCAGGAAACCGGCATGACCCGACGCCTGCGGGCGCGGGGAATTCCCTTGCACCGAGGCCTGTTCGCGTTGCGCGCCGACAGCGACCTTGCCCAACTCGCCGCCATCCGGGCCGGATTCGGCATCGGCGTGTGCCAGGTCGCCCTGGCACAGCGCGAACCCCGACTGCTCCGCGTGCTGCCAGGGGCCTTTTCCTTCCAGCTCGACACCTGGCTTGCGATGCATGAGGACCTGCGCGCCAGCCCCCGTTGCCGCGCCACATTCGACGCGCTGGCCGCCGGTCTGTCGGACTACATCGCATCAGCAAGTCAGGTCAGTGGGCTTGGGTGACCTCCGGCGGTTCCGGTTCGCGTCCCATTGCGGCGACGGGCTTGGCACATCGTCGTTGTCCGCTTCCGGCCTTGTTCACTTTGGGGGCGACGCGGTCACCCGCGTCACCCCCATCCGGCACGCAAAGATCAGTCGAAATTCGTCCGTCCGAAAGCCCGTGTCGCCGCGCGACCGTGCAGAGCGGCGGGATCGCCCGCGCCAGCGAGCAGCGCGCCGAGGAGAACGAGGGTGGCGATGGCGAAGCTCATCGGATCAGCCCCAGCCCTGGCCGACATATGCCGTAACGGCGCCGGTCGAACCCGGCCGGTCGGCGGCCTGTGAGGGCAGGATGGAGGCGCCGAGGACGATGAAGGTCACCGCGACGGCAAGCCAGCGGGGGAGCCGCGGCGAGCGGCGAAGCAGGGGGTGGGTCGAGTGGGCGGCCATGGAAGCCTCCTGAGGTCGGGCAAGGCCGAAGCCTTGGTTGGCCGCACAGATGGGCGGGATGTTCCCCCGAATAATCCGGGCTAGGGTTGCAGGGCTTTCAAACGGGGTTTGACAATGCCGCGCGGGCCGATGGACCTGGTGCCGCACTTCCTGCTCGTCGCCGAGCGGCGCAGCTTCACCGCCGCCGCCGCCGAGTTGGGCGTCACGGCCGCCGCGGTCAGCTACAGCATCAAGCAGCTTGAGGCGCGGGTCGGGGTTGCGCTGTTCGCCCGGACGACGCGCGACGTGGCCCTCACCGAGGCGGGGTTGCGTTTCCTGGAACTGGCGCGCCCCGGTGCCGTGCAGATCGAGCAGGCCTTCGCCGCCGCCCGGTCGCTCGGCAGCGAGCCCGCCGGCCTGCTGCGGCTGAACCTGCCGCGCGTCGCGCTCGCCGGCATCATCGAGCCGCTGCTGGACGGGTTCTGCGCGGCCTATCCGCAGGTGGAGCTGGAGATCGCGGTCAGCGACCAGCTCGTGAACATCGTCGAGCAGGGGTTCGACGCCGGTATCCGGGTGGGCGAGATGCTCGAGGCCGACATGGTGGCGGTGCGCCTGCTGCCGTCGTTCCGCTACTGCGTGGTCGCGGCGCCATCTTACCTGCGCGAGCACGGCACGCCGGAACGGCCGGAGGAGCTGCGGCAGCACCGCTGCATCAACTACCGCCAGCCCACGCGCGGGACACTTTATCGCTGGGAGTTCACCGATTCCGACGGACGGGAGATGGAGATCGCCGTCTCGGGGCGGATCATCACCAACGACAGCGGCGTGATGATGATGGCCGCGGTGAAGGGCAAGGGACTGGCCTACACGCTTGACCCGACCGCGGCGCCGCTGGTCGCACAAGGGAAGCTGCAGCGCGTGCTGGAGCCGTACTGTCCGTCCTCGCCGGGGTTCTTCCTCTATTTCCCGAGCCGCGCGCAGGTGATGCCGAAGCTGCGCGCCTTCATCGACTACGCACGCAGCCATCTGGCGAATGTCGCCCCCCGCTGACCGGGTAAGCGCGGAACCGCGTCGATCACATGTTTGCGAGGTTGAGCCGGCGGGAAATAACCGATTGACGGCAAGAACCACTTCGCGTTACGTCGTGTCATTAGAATGACTTAAAGTAACACCAATGCCTGCCGCCCCCCGCCCATACCGCCAGGTCGCCCGCGCCGCCGCAACCGTCGAAGCGCGCCGTCGCATCGTCCGCACCTTCCTCGGCATGCTCGGCGAGACGCCGCTCGATCAGATCACCCTCGATGATGTGGCGGCACGGGCGAACAGCACGCGACAGACGCTGATCCGCTATTTCGGCGGCAAGGATGGCCTGATGCAGGCGGTCGGCGCGCAGATGGCGGAGGAGGTGCACGCCCGCCGCAGTGTCGCGCCCGGCGCCTCACTCGAGGAACACATGGCCGGCCTCGTGCGCGACTACGAAGAGGTCGGCGACGTGATCGTGCAGTTGCTGGCCCAGGAAGCGCGGCTGCCCAGCCTGCGCACCTTCCTCGATTACGGGCGGACAGACCATCGCGCGTGGATCACGCAGATCTTCGCACGGTGGCTGGCGGGCCTGCCGGCGGATGAGCGCGCGCGCCGGATCGACCAGCTCTACGCCGCGACCGACGTGAACACCTGGAAGCTGTTCCGCCGGGATTTCGGCCACTCCGCCGATGCCACCGCCGCGATGATCGCCGACCTGACGCGCCGCGTCGCCGGCGCACCGCTCAAGGGGGAGAAATGACCATGAAAACCGCTGCGAACAGCCTCGACATCCTGCTGACCACCTGGGAGGGCGGCGGCAACGTGCCGCCCGTGCTTGAGGCCGCCCGCCGGCTTCTTGCGCGCGGGCATCGTGTGCGGGTGATGGCCGACGCCGTCGTCGAAACGGACGTTGCGGCCGTTGGCGTGGAGTTCCGTCCCTGGTCCCGCGCACCCAACCGGCGGGACCGGCTGCCGTCCAGCGACGTGCTGCGCGACTGGGAGGCGGAGAGCGACCTCGCCGGCTTCCTGCGCTTGCATGACCGGATCATGTGCGGCCCTGCCTTGGCCTACGCCCAGGACGTGCAGGACGAGTTGGCACACCATCCCGCCGGCCTGATCCTGACAAGCGAGATGCTGCTCGGGGTGATGGCGGCGGCCGAGGCGGCCGGCGTGCCCTTTGCCTTGCTGTGCACGAATGTCAGCGTCTTTCCGATCCCCGGCATG
This sequence comes from Acetobacteraceae bacterium, assembly GCA_035500775.1. Classification (GTDB taxonomy): domain Bacteria; phylum Pseudomonadota; class Alphaproteobacteria; order Acetobacterales; family Acetobacteraceae; genus DATJWY01. The sequence goes on along the minus strand of DATJWY010000228.1, from coordinate 6,469 downwards.
CCGCCTATGGGGATGGGACTGCTGCCCGCCTCCAATGATGCCGAGCGGGCCCGGCATGCAGAGATCGCCGCCGGCTTCCGGGCGTTGCTCGACGAAGGGCTGCCCGCGGTCAATGCGGCGCGCGCGGCCCTCGGGCTCCCGGCCGTGCGCACGCTCGGCGACCAGTTCGAGACGGCCCGGCGTACTCTGCTTGCGACCAGCCCAGCGTTCGACTTCCCCGTCGAATTCCTGCCGCCGCGTTTCCGCTATGTCGGTCCACTGCTGGCGGAGCCGGCCTGGGCAACCTGTCCGTCAGCGACCCCGCGCGAAATGGCGGAAGTGCCGCTGGTGATCGTTGCGTTCAGCTCGACCTATCAGAATCAGCTCGGCGCGCTCGCCAATGCGGCGCGGGCGATGGCGGACCTGCCGGTGCGCGGGATCATCACGCTTGGCCCGGCATTGGCCGGCAGCCGGATCGACGCACCGGCGAACGTCACGGTCGTCGATACGGCGTCACATGAGGCGCTGATGGCGCGGGCGGCGGTGGTGATCACGCATGCCGGCCACGGCACTGTCGTGCGTGCGCTGGCGCACGGCCTTCCGCTGCTGTGCCTGCCGATGGGCCGCGACCAGCACGACAACGCGGCCCGCGTGACGGCCCGCGGCGCCGGTCTGATGCTTGATCGCGTTGCGTCCCCCGAAGCCATCCGGGCCGCCCTCGTGCGCCTGCTGCACGATGTCACCTTCACCGATGCCGCCCGACGGCTCTGCGCCGACATCGTTCGCGGCGCTGGAACCACGGACTTCGTCGCCGAAGTCGAGGCACTCGCGCAGGCGCGAGTCCCCCAGCCAACCATGTCCTGATGCAAGGGAACATGCCGATGCCGACGCTTCCGCACCGCGGGATTGCCGCCTGCTGACCAGCGCGTGCGCTTCGCTGCCACTGCAATACGTGACAGGAACGCGCCTGAGCGTCTGGCTGCGAAATATCCCGACCGTCACACAGACGTTCTGGAAGCTGCCGCCGACGCAAGACCTCTTTCCCGTGCTCGCGCTATGTGTCTGCGCCAATCCGCATCCGGCTCAAGGAACGCTGCCCGCCATCGGCACCACCGATCTGCGCCCCTGAACGAGTCGCGCTACGCCTCGCTGCCCAACATCATGAAGGCGCGCAAGCAAGTGGGGCAGACCGGCAAGATCGTGGCGCCTCGCCTCTGGCAGGCCGCGCTGACGGAACGCAGGTCATGACCGACGCAGAGGCATTGGCGCCGAGGACGACAGCAACACCGTGGGAGGATTAGGATGTCCAAGCTTCTGGTTGCTGATGCCGAAAGTCTCCACTGCATCCCGATGAACCGGCCGAAGAGGCACAAGCCCCACTTCGCCCGCTTTCTGCCGAAGGAGGACCGACAAGCATGTTCCGCAATGATCTTTTCAAGGGCGCACATGTGCTGGTGACCGGCGGCGGCACCGGGCTCGGCCGCATGATGGCGGAACGCCTGCTCGCGCTCGGCGCCTCCGTCGAGATCTGGGGGCGCCGCGGCCCGGTGCTCGAGCAGACGGCGGCCGCGATGAACGCCGCGCATCCCGGCCGCGCGTTCTGGCGCAGCGTGGACATCAAGGACCCCGCCGCCATCGAGGACGCGGTGGAGGCGATGTGGTCCGCCGGCCGCCCCGCGACGCATCTCATCAACAACGCCGCCGGCAATTTCGTCAGCCGGACGGAGGACCTTTCCGCGCGCGCCTTCCATGCCATCGCCGACATCGTCTTTCACGGCACCTTCCAGACCACGCAGGCCGTCGGCAGGCGCTGGATCAGGACGAAGAGCGGCGGCTCGGTGGTGTCCATCGTCGTCACCTGGGTGCGCACCGGCGCGCCCTTTGTCGTACCCTCCGCCATGTCGAAGGCCGGTATCGATGCGATGACGAAGTCGCTCGCGGTGGAATGGGGCCGCTACGGCATCCGCCTCAACGCCGTCGCCCCCGGTACCATCCCGACGGAGGGTATGTTCGCGCGCCTTCGCCCTGGCGAGGCCGATCCGGGCGCCGAGCAGGCAAAGCGCAATCCCATGGGCCGCATCGGCACCGCGCAGGACATCGGCGACATGGCCGCGTTCCTGCTCAGCCCGATCTGGATCAATGGCGAGACGATCGCGCTCGATGGCGGCCAATGGCTGATGAGCGGCGGAGGCTTCCAGGACTATCTCACCTGGGGCGATGCCAGATGGGCAGAGGCGCGCGAACGCATCCGCACACGCAACGAGACCGACAAGGCACAGCGCGGATAGATCGCACCGTCGAGGTGCAACAGCACCGGGCAAGCGGCTTCGCTCTGGTCATGGCCGCCATCGCATCGTGCCCGTCAGCCGTGATCCGGCCCGGCGTCGCATCGGTGACCGCCTCCGCTGATCGAACGAAGGCCTTGGCAGCGGCGAGATCACGGTGCTTGCGCAATGCGCGCTGCCCCGGGACCTGACGCGCGGCATTTTCATAGCATGCTATCTATTAGCATGCTATCTACTTTGCATGAAGCCGACAGACACGCTCGACGCCCGGGTTTTCGCCGCCGGGCTTCCGCCAGTCGCCCGCGCCTGGCGGGCGCGGAACGATGCCGCGCTTGCCGAGCTGCGGCTGTCGACAACGCTCGCCTATCCGATCATGGCCGTGTACCGGCTTGGCGGCGGTGTGCGGCAGAACGTCGTCGCCGACGCCCTGGGTATCGAAGGGCCGTCCCTGGTGCGAGCGCTCGACTCGCTCGGCGCCGCGGGCTTGCTGGAGCGTCACGACGATCCTGCCGACCGGCGCGCCAAGACGCTGCATCTGACCCGGGAAGGCGAGCGTCTCGCCCGGCAGATCGAGACCGTCGTGGCGAAGGTACGCGATGAACTGCTCGCCGGGATACCGGAGGAGGACCTCGCCACTGCGATCCGGGTGTTGCGGTCGATCGCCAGGGCCGCTGGCGTCAGCCTGATGGCGCCGATCGGCCTGGCAGACGCTGAAACGGCTGCGGGCAAATGACCGTGTCGCGCTATCTTCCCGACCTTGAGGGATGGCTGTTTTCGGCCAAATCCTTCCTCGCGGCGATCATTGCTCTCTATATCGCGCTCGCGATGGGTCTGGACCGGCCTTACTGGGCGATGGCGACGGTCTACATCGTGGCCAACCCGCTCAGCGGCGCGATCCGGTCGAAGGCGGCTTATCGCCTGGCAGGCACGCTTGTCGGTGCGGCCGCGACGCTGGCGCTGGTGCCGAACCTGGTGAACGCGCCGGAGCTATTGAGCGCCGCGCTGGCGGTGTGGATCGGCGGCTGCCTCTATCTGTCGCTGCTCGACCGCACGCCGCGAAGCTACGCATTCATGCTGGCCGGTTACACGGCGGCGCTGATCGGCTTTCCCGTCGTCACCGTGCCGGATGCCGTGTGGAATATTGCCATTGCGCGGGTCGAGGAGATCACGCTCGGCATCGTCTGTGCGACCGTGGTCGGCAGCGTGGTGCTGCCTCGCCCCGTCGGGCCTGTCCTCAGCGCTGGTCTGGCCAAGTGGCTGCGCGATGCGGATCGGCTGATATTGGATGCCGTCTCGCTCGGTGATGCGGACAGGACGGAGATCGCGGGGGCGCGCCTGCGGCTCGCTGCCGATGCGGTCGAGATCCGTTCGGTGACCGCACACCTCGCCTACGACACCTCCCGGTTGCGCGAGGCGACGCGACAGGTGGCCGCGCTGGCTCAGCGCATGGTCGTCCTGCTGCCGCTGACTGCGGCCCTGCGCGACCGGCTATGCGACCTGCGTGCCGCCGGTGGCATGACAGCCGGTCTGGATGCGGTATTGGCACAGCTGCACGCCTGGATCGCCACCGGCGCTGCCGCCGGCGCCGCCCCCGCCGGTGCGGCGTGCCTGCGGACCGAGATCGCGACCTTGCAGGACCAGACCGACGCACGGCGGGGCTGGGATGGCGTGTTGCTGACCACGGTGCTGGTGCGGCTGCGCGAGCTGGTCGATCTGCGCCAGGATTGCCTGGAACTGCAGCGCCATATCGTCGCCGGCCGCCTGGGTCGGGACGAGCCGAAGCTGGCAATGCGTCTGCCCGATCGCTCGCCGATGTATCGGGATCATGGCACAGCGCTGTTGCGCTCGGTCGTGGCGGCATTGGCCCTGCTCACCACCTGCGCGTTCTGGATCGCGACAGCATGGCCGGAGGGCAGCGGGGCGGCGGGGATGGTGGCCGTCGCCTGTTGCTTCACCGCCGGACGCGACGATCCCGTGCCGTCGATCAACGGTCTGCTTGTGGTTACCGCGCTTTCGGCCATTCTCGTCGCCATTGGTCAATTCGTCATCCTGCCGCGAGCCGGCAACTTTGAAATGCTGACCATTGCCATGGCAGCCTTCTTCGTTCCGGCCGGCGTGCTGGCCGCCATCCCGGCCACACAGAAGCTGGCGGCCCTGCCGGTCTTCACGGCCGTGCTGCTTGCCCTCGATGAAAGGTACAGCGCCGACTTTGCGATTTGGGCCAACGGCACCGGCGCGAGCGTGTTCGGCGTCGCGGTGGCCGCGCTGGTCTCCGCGCTGGTGGTGCCGTCCGGGGCGACGTTGATCCTGTGGCGCCGGCTGCGCGCTGGCTGGACCGATCTGGCCGCGGCCACGCGCAGCGCCACGCCGCCGGAACGCACGCGGCTTGTCGGGCTGTTTCTCGACCGGATGGGGCTGCTGGCACCGCAGATGGCGATGGCAGCGCCGAGCAATCAGATCGCCGCGGTTGCCGCGATGACCGAGTTGCGCCTCGGCGTCAATCTCGTCGACCTCCGCGCAGTGCGTGATGCCATGCCGCCCGCACTCGGCGCGGCGGTGGACGCGGTGCTGCGACAGTCGGCAATGTATTTCACCGACTGCGCCGCGCACCGCAGCGCGGTGGCGGCATCGCAGACGCTGCTCCAGGCGATCGACCGCGCCCTGGATGCCGCGTCGGACATGACGGGCGGTTCGGCACGCGACGTCGTACTCGCGCTGGTCGGCTTGCGCCGCAACGTCTTCCCCGATGCTCCGCCTTACCGACCATCGCTGGCAATGGACGCGGCGCGGCCGGCTCCGGCGTATGAAGGAAGCGTGGCATGATCGGCGAGATCGACCTGTATGGCGTCTTCGTCCCGACGTTTCTGGTGTGCAGCGTGGTCGCGCTCGTGGTGCTTGCCATGCTGCGCCGGGCATTGCGACGGATCGGGGTCTATCGGCTGGTCTGGCATGGCCCCCTCGTCAACCTCGCCCTGTTCGTCATCGTTCTGGCGGCCGTCACCGCCGGTCTTCAACGGTGGATGTCATGATGCAATCACTGATGGTTCGTGCGCGCCCGCTCCTGCACCTTGTCCTGACACTGGTGATCGTCGCGACGGCCGCGGTCGCCGGTCGCCAGCTATGGTCCTACTACGAGGAGGCGCCCTGGACCCGCGATGGGCGCGTGCGGGCCGACGTGGTCACGGTCGCGCCGGATGTTCAGGGCCTCGTGGAGGAGGTGCTGGTTCAGGACAACCAGCGGGTGAAGCGCGGCGACGTGCTGTTCAGGATCGATTCTGAGCGGTTCAAACTGGCGTTGGAGCAGGCCGAGGCCATTGTCGCCAATCGCAAGGCCCAGATGGACGAGGCGGCGCGCGAAGCGGCTCGCTATGAAAGCCTGACCAATACGTCGGTGTCCCGCCAACAGCAGCAGCAGAAAGTCGCGGCGTACGAAGAGGCTGTCGCGGACTACCGGCAGGCGGTGGCGGACCGCGCGGTTGCGGCGCTGAACCTCAAGCGGTCGGAGGTGACTAGCCCGGTGGACGGCTTCGTCACCAATGTCAACCTGGAGCCCGGCGACTACGTGACCGTCGGCCGAGGCGTGATGGCGCTCATCGACCGCGCAACCCTGCGCGTGGAGGGGTACTTCGAGGAGACGAAATTGCCCCGCATCCACGTCGGCGACCGCGTGCAGGTGCGGCTGATGGGCGAGCACCAGACGTTGACCGGTCACGTGGTCAGCATCGCCGCAGGAATCGCCGACCGGGAGCGCTCGGATGCGCCTGATCTGCTCGCGAACATCAACCCGACTTTCAGCTGGGTCCGGCTGGCGCAGCGTGTGCCCGTCCGCGTCAAGCTGGACGACATGCCGGCGAACGTCGATCTGGTGCTGGGCCGCACCGCGACGGTCGCGGTGACCGGGGCCGCCGGGCAGGGCTGACCCAACGGCGACCAGCTTCGCATCGGCCGCCGGCTTGCGGATTCCGGGGCAAGTCGGCCGCGGTTTGAACTAACCCGCTGACGCGGGAAGGGCGGTTGGGTATCGCGGCGTGTGATTGGTCTTCCGTCTGCCAGAGTTTGGGTACTGAACCGCCCCGGGTTTGCCGGAGGCTGAGTTGGGCAAACTAGGCGGCGATTTTGGGCTGCTCCAACATGGCGTAATAGCGTTGTTCAGCTTCGGCGGGCGGGATGTTACCGATGGGTTCCAGGAGACGTCGATGGTTAAA
>DATJWY010000227.1:0-15008 GCA_035500775.1 Acetobacteraceae bacterium | reverse complement strand
GGCCCCGTCCTCGTCGCTGATCAGCCAGCAGAACACCATCATCGGCAACACCGTGCTGTATGGCGCGACGTCGGGCCTGCTGCTCGCCGCCGGCCAGGCCGGTGAGCGCTTCGCCGTGCGCAACTCCGGCGCGACGGCGGTAGTGGAAGGCTGCGGCTCGAATGGCTGCGAGTACATGACCGGCGGCACGGTCGCGATCCTCGGGCCGGTGGGCGATAATTTCGGCGCCGGCTTCACCGGCGGCGTCGCCTTCGTCTACGACCCGGACGATACCTTCACCCTGCGGGTCAATCCCGACACGGTGCTCTGGCAGCGTATCGAATCCGCCTATTGGGAGGAGGAGCTGCGTCGTCTCGTGCGCCTGCACCAGACCGAGACCAACAGCCGCTATGCCGCGATGCTGCTGCATGACTGGCCGATGGCGGTCCGTTCGTTCTGGCAGGTGGTGCCGAAGGAATACGTCAAATACCTGCCGGTGCGGCTCGGCGAGCCGGAGCAGGCGCTGCGCGCCTGATCCGTTCCTGAATCGTTCCCGAATGGACTCCCATCGCCCAGGCGCGATGGGAGTCCGCATCAGCCCCCGTGAAGGGTTTCCAAAGGGCTACGCCCTTTGGCGGAGGTCCAGGAGGCGGAGCCTCCTGGCGGATGCGGCCCATCTCCCAGAAATCCGCGATCAAGCCTCGTGCAACCCGTTGGCGCATCGCGCGCCGGATGTCATAACGCCCTTCCGATGCGCATCCTTTATCACCTGCCCCTCTCCCCATACGCCCGCAAAGTCCGTCTCGCGCTGGCCGAGAAGCGTATTCCCTTCGAGCTGAAGGCGGAGGAGGTCTGGAAGCGCCGACCGGATTATCTGGAGATGAATCCGGCCGGGACGGTGCCGACCCTGGTGGAGGAAACCGGGCTCGTCATTCCGGACTCGAACGTTATTTGCGAGTATCTGGAGGAAGCCTACCCGGACACGTCGCTGCTCGGCCGCACTCTTGCCGAGCGGGTCGAGGTGCGCCGACTCGTCGCCTGGTTCGACATCAAGTTCGCTCACGAAGTGACGCGCAACCTGGTGTACGAGAGGTTCATGAAGCGCCAGCTCGGCCGCGGCGAGCCGGATGGCGCGGCGCTCCGTGCCGGCTACGTCAATCTGCGCCAGCACCTGACCTATCTCGGCTGGCTGGCGGAAACGCGGAAATGGCTCGCTGGCAACACGCTCTCGCTCGCCGATTTCGCCGCGGCCGCGCACCTCTCGGCGCTGGACTTCGCCGGTGACGTGGACTGGTCGCTGGAGCCAGCGGTGCATGATTGGTACGCGCGGCTGAAATCCCGGCCGAGCTTCCGGCCTTTGCTCGCCGATCGGGTGCCGGGGATCATGCCGCCGGCGCATTACGCCGACCTCGATTTCTGATCTGGGTGGGGCAAGAGGAAGGCCAGGGGCGGAGCCCCTGGCCTTCCCGCGCACTCCAGCTACTGCCGGCTAGGCCCCGCATCGAGCAAGGCGAGGTTCTGCTGCGCCAGGTCGCCTGTGGCGCTGTCGGGCGCGAGTTCCGCCGCCTTTTCCCAGTCCTCCCGCGCCCCGTCCAGGTCGCCGCGGCGCTGGCGGATGATGCCGCGCTCCAGGAGCGCGTCCGGATTTTCCGGGTCGAGCGTGCAGGCGTGGTCGATATCCTCTTCCGCCTGGTCCAGCTTGCCGAGATGGCGCAGGGCGGTGGCGCGGAAGATCACGGCGTCGATCCGCTTCGGATCCAGCTCCAGCGCGTGATTGAGGTCGTCCACCGCCGCTTCGTAGCGTTCCAGCCCGGCGGCAGCGATGGAGCGGTTGATCAGCAGATCCGGATCGGCGGGGGAGAGGGTGAGGGCGAGCGTCGCCGAGGCATAGGCGCGGTCGGGTTCGCCCGCCATCATCCAGGCCTGGCCCGCCTGGCTGAACACGATGGAGCGGGCCGCCGCCGCCGCGTGGCTGGACTGGGCGAGGCGGTCGAGCATGGCGGCGCCGGTTGCCGGATCGCCGAGTTCGACCCGCGCCAGGGCGTGGCAATGCAGCGCGCCGTCGCCGCCGCCCGTCGCTTCCCAGGCATCCGCGAAGGTGTTGGCGCCTGTGGGGTCGGTCGCCAGCATGTCGAGGCATTTCTCGTAGTCCTCGCCCTCGGCGATGCGCGGCGGGACCGGGGGGATTGGCAGCGGCGCCTCGCCGGGGGACGACGACTCGGCGGGAGCGGCCGGCTCGGGCGTCGTCTCCGGACTGGTGGCGGCCAGGGTGATGCCGGGCGCGCCGAGAGCGTGAGGCCCCGCCCGCCAGGCGCTGGTGCCCGTGGCGACCGCAACGAGGCTGGCGACTCCACCAATCAGCGTAGCGCGTATGATCATGGCGTTGGCAGCTTAGAGCAGATCGCGCGGCGGTGGACACATCTGTTCGGGACAACAAACCGCGCTATGGCGCGCGAAACCTGATCCGGAGCGCGTTTCCAGATCGAAATGAATCAGGCCCCCTGGCCTTGGGCGAGTCCGACCCAAGATTCCGCCGTGAGGGAAGGTAAAGCAGATGCCGGTTTCCGTATGATGTCTCCGACGCTCCTTATTCTGGGCCTGGGCTATTCCGGCGCCGCGGTGGCCCGGGCGGCCGTGCGCGCCGGTTTCACCGTGATCGGCACACGGCGAGACCCGGGGAGCGACCTGGGGCGCGATCCGGGCGGCGCGGCCGGGCAATCCGGCATCACCGTCATTCCGTTCGATTCGGCCGCTCCGGCGCTGCGGGAGGCGACGCATCTGCTGGCGACGGCGGGCCCCGGGCCGGACGGCGATCCGGTTCTGGCCAGCTATGGCGCGGCGATCGCGGCGGCGCCGTGTCTCGGCTGGCTTGGCTATCTCTCCACCACCGGCATTTATGGCGATCGCCAGGGTGGCTGGGTGGACGAGGACACGCCGCCCGACCCCACCTCCGAGCGGGCGCGGGCGCGGATCGCCGCCGAGGAGGGCTGGCGCGCGGTGGCGCGGGGGCGGTCGCTCGACATCTTTCGCTTGGCCGGCATTTACGGCCCGGGGCGCTCGGCGCTGGATGATGTGCGCGCCGGGCGGGCGCGGCGGATCATCAAGCCCGGCCATGCCTTCGGCCGCATCCATCGCGACGACATCGCCGCCGCCGTGCTCGCCGCCATGCGGCAGGCGGAGCGGCCGCCGGTGCGCGTGCTCAACCTCGCCGATGACGAGCCGGCGGAGAGCGCCGAGGTGGTGGCGGAGGCGGCGCGGCTGCTTGGCGCGCCGGTTCCCCCCGCCATTCCCTTCGCCGAGGCGGAGCCGTCGATGAGCCCGATGGCGCGCGGCTTCTGGGCGGAGAACCGCAAGGTGGCGAGCGCCCGCACCCAGGCGATGCTCGGCCTGCGCTGGCGCTACCCGACCTATCGTGAGGGGCTACGCGGCATTCTCGCCGAGCAGCTCGGCGACCGTCCGGCGTAGCAGGGTCAGGTCGCGCGGGCGGGAGAGGCGGTGGTCGCCGTCCTTCACGAGCGTCACCCGCACATCCTCCGCATGCAGCGACTCGGCGATGCGCAGCGCGGTCTGCCAGGGCACGTCGGCGTCGCGCTGGCCGTGCAGCAGGCGGACCGGGCAGGCGAGGGGGATTGGCGCGTTCAGCAGCAACCGGGCGCGGCCATCCTCGATCAGGGCGCGGGTGATGGCGTAGGGCGGCCCGTAAGCGCTCGGCGCCTCGATGGCGCCCGTCTCCAGCAGGCGCGCGCGCCGCGCCGGCGGCAGGGTTTGCCAGATCAGCGTCTCGGTGAAATCCGGGGCGGCGGCGATGCCGACCAGTCCGGCGACGCGGTCCGGCCGGGCGAGGGCGGCCAGCAGGGCAATCCAGCCGCCCATGGAGGAGCCGACCAGCAGCAATTGGCCCTGGGTCAGCCGGTCGATGAGCGTGAGCGCGTCCTTGGTCCAGATTCCGATCGTGCCGTCCTCGAAGCGTCCGCCGCTGGCGCCGTGGCCGGAATAGTCGAGGCGCAGCATGGCGCGGCCGGCGGCGGCGCAGTCGGCGGCGAGCGCGGTCGCCTTGTCGCCGGTCATGTCGCTGCGGAAGCCGGGGAGGAATACCACGGTCGGGCCGGAGCCTTCGGTGAGGATGTAGGCGAGTTCGGTGCCGTCGCCACGGTCCAGGCGTTGCATGGGGGCTCCTGTCGATGCCTGGGGGAGAGTTTAGCAGGGGAAGGCCAGGGGCGCCGCCCCTGGACCCCGCTGGGGCCGTCGGCCCCAGACCCCATTCCATGAAGAATTTCAAATGGGTGCGGGTCTGGGGGCGCTGCCCCCAGCGGGGCGCGGGGCAGAGCCCCGCAGCTTCCCTGCATGGGTCAATCAATAGGGCCGTTGGTACAATCACTTAAGTAATATTTATTCTGGGCTTGGGTGATTTAATGAATAAAACAGCCATACAAAAAATGGTGTATTTTTATTGTGGCGGCACATAGTGAAGATATAATAAGTAATGGATTCCAAAGGCTTCGCCTTTGGCGGGGTCCAGGGGCGGAGCCCCTGGTTTTCCCTTGCTTCCACGCCCTGCCAAGGTATGTGGCTCCAGGGCCGCACCGGAGGCGGCGATGCTGGAGCCGGACTGGCCTTCCCGCGCCGCCGTGGTATAGCGCCGCGCCATGCAGACCGCCGCCAATGCCCTCGTCGTCCTCCAGGTGCTGCCTGCGCTGGAGACGGGCGGGGTGGAACGCGGCACGGTGGAGATGGCCGCGGCCATTACCGGCGCGGGCGGCCGGGCGCTGGTGGCCAGTGCCGGCGGGCGGATGGTCGCCGAGGTGGAGCGCGCCGGCGCCCGCCACCTCACGCTCAGCCTGCGCAGCAAGAATCCGCTCACCATTTGGCGCAACGCAGCCCGGCTTACGACGCTGATCCGGGCCGAGGGGGTGCGCATCGTGCATGCGCGGTCGCGCGCCCCGGCCTGGTCGGCCTGGCTCGCGGCGCGGCGGACCGGCGCGCATTTCCTCACCACCTGGCACGGGGTGTATGGCGAGGATCTGCCGCTCAAGCGGCATTACAACGCGATCATGGCGCGCGGCGAGCGGGTGATCGCGATCAGCCGCTACGTGGCGCGGCAGGTCGTGGAGCGGCATGGGGTTGATCCGGCGCGGCTGCGGGTGATCCCGCGCGGCGTGGACCCGCTGATCTTTGATCCGGCGCGGGTGACGCCCGAGCGGGTGACGCAGCTCGCGCGCGGCTGGGGGCTGGCGCCGGAGCGAAAGGTGGTGATGCTGCCGGGGCGACTCACCGAATGGAAAGGTCAGGGCGTTATGATCGAGGCGCTGGCCCGGCTGGGCGGCGAAGCCTGCCTCGTGCTGGTCGGGCCGGAGAAGGGCGGCGGCGCCTATGCCCGCCGGTTGCGCCGGCAGGCCGCGGCGCTCGGCGTTGGCGACCGGGTGGTATTCGCCGGACGCTGTGACGATATGCCGGCGGCGCTGGCCCTTGCCGATGTGGTGGTGGTGCCCTCGGTGAAGCCGGAGCCGTTTGGCCGGGTGGTGGTGGAGGCGCAGGCGATGGGCAAACCCGTCATCGTCACTGATCAGGGCGGGGCGGCGGAAACGGTTGCGGCGGGCGAAACCGGCTGGCGCGTGCCGCCCGCCGATCCGGCGGCGCTGGCCGAGGCGGTGGCGGCGGCGCTGGCGCTGGACGAGGCGGGGCGCAGCGCCCTCGGCGCGGCGGCGCGCGGCGCCGTGCTGGCCCGCTACACCACGCAGGCGATGCAGCAGGCGACGCTCGCCGTGTATCGCGAGCTGCTCGCATGATCGACGATATCGGCCTGAACGGGCCCGCGCGCATCCTGGTCATCAAGCTCGGCGCGCTCGGCGATTTCGTCCTGGCCTTCCACGCCTTCGCCTCCATCCGCGCGCATCATCCGGGCGCGCACATCACCTTGCTGACCCGCGCGCCCCTGGCCGAGCTTGGCCGGCGCGCCCCATGGTTCGAGCAGGTGGAGGTGGAGCACAAGACCGCGTGGTGGAACCTGCCCGGCCTGTTGCGGCTGCGCCGGCAGCTCAGCGGCTACGACTTCGTGTACGACCTGCAGACATCGAGCCGCACCGGCTGGTATTTCCGCCTCGCCGGCAGGCCGTCCTGGTGCGGCATCGCCCGCGGCGCGTCGCACCGGCACACCAACCCGCGGCGCGATTTCATGCACACGATCGAGCGGCAGCGCGATCAACTGGCGCAGGCCGGCATCATCGACGTGGCGCGGCCGGATCTCTCCTGGCTGGAAGCGGGCGGGCCGGAACTGCCGGAGCCCTATGCTGTGCTGGTGCCCGGGGCATCGCCGCACCGCCCGCGCAAGCGCTGGCCGGCAGAGCGGTTCGGGGCGCTGGCGGCCCGGCTCTGGGGGCAGGGCATCCTGCCGGTCATCGTCGGCGCGACGACGGACCAGGCGCTCGCCGCCGCGATCCTGCGCGTCTGCCCCACGGCGCTCGACCTCACCGGCCGGACCTCGCTGGTCGATCTCGCCGGGCTTAGCTTCCGCGCCGCGTTCTGCGTCGGCAACGATACCGGGCCGACGCATCTGGCGGCGGCGATGGGGTGCCCGACCGTGGTGCTGTTCTCCGAGGACAGCGATCCGGCCCTGACCGCGCCGGTCGGGCGCTGGCCCGGCCACTCGGGGCAGGTCGCGGTCCTGCGCACGCCGGATCTCGCCGATCTGCCGCTCGAAAGGGTTGCGGCGGCGCTGCCATGACGCCATAGAGCGTAGCCCCTTGGAAACCCTTATCGGCTAGGAGTGTGGGGCCTCGGCCCTGGGCCGCCTGGTCGCGCGTGGCCGGGTTTCCCGCCTGGGGCAGAATGTCCAGGCCCAGCCAGAACGGAGATCGCAGCATGCCCGCCATTACCCTCCCCGACGGATCGGTACGCCGTTTCGAGGGGCCGGTGACGGGCACCGAGCTCGCCGCCGCGATCGGCCCCGGCCTCGCCCGCGCCGCGCTGGCGATGAAGCTGGACGGCAAGCTCGTCGATCTCTCCCGCGCCATCGCGCAGGACGCCGCCGTGGTCTTCATCACCCGCAAGGACGCGGAAGCGCTGGAGATGATCCGGCACGACACGGCGCATGTGCTGGCCGAGGCGGTCCAGGATCTCTATCCCGGCACGCAGGTGACGATCGGGCCGTCGATCGAGAACGGCTTCTATTACGATTTCGCCCGCAACGAGCCCTTCACCTCGGACGATCTCGCGGCGATCGAGGCGAGGATGCGGGAGATCGTCGCCCGCAACGCCGCCTTCGTGCGCGAGGAATGGGACCGGGACGAGGCGATCGCGTTCTTCCGCGCCCGGGGCGAGGCCTACAAGGCGGAGATCATCGAGGATCTGCCCGAGAGCGAGACGATCACCATCTATCGCCAGGGCGAGTGGCTCGATCTCTGCCGCGGCCCGCATCTGCGCGGCACCGGCGATGTCGGCACCGCCTTCAAGCTGATGAAGGTGGCGGGCGCCTATTGGCGCGGCGATTCCCGCAACGCCATGCTGAGCCGCATCTACGGCACCGCCTGGCGCGACCAGAAGGAACTCGACGCCTACCTGCACATGCTGGAGGAGGCGGAGCGCCGCGACCATCGCCGCATCGGCAAGGAAATGGACCTGTTCCATATCCAGGAAGAGGCGGTGGGCAGCATCTTCTGGCACCCGAAGGGCTGGAAGCTCTACCGCACCTGCGAAAGCTACATGCGCCGCCGGCTGGATGCGAGCGGCTACCAGGAAGTGCGGACGCCGCAGCTCGTGGACCGGGTGCTGTGGGAGAAATCCGGCCACTGGGAGAAATATCGCGAGCACATGTTCATCGCGACCGTCGAGGACGAGGAGAAGACCCTCGCCCTCAAGCCGATGAACTGCCCTTGCCACGTGCAGATCTTCCGCCACGGCATGCGCAGCTACCGCGAGTTGCCGCTGCGCATGGCTGAGTTCGGCGCCTGCCACCGCTACGAGCCCTCCGGCGCGCTGCACGGCATCATGCGGGTGCGTGCCTTCACCCAGGATGACGCGCATATCTTCTGCACCGAGGACCAGATCGCGGCGGAGACGGTCCGCTTCGTCGAGCTGCTCTCCTCCGTCTATGCCGATCTCGGCTTCCCCGAGTTCCGGGTGAAGTTCTCCGACCGGCCGGCGGTGCGCGCCGGTGACGACTCGGTCTGGGACCGGGCCGAGGGGGCGCTGAAGGAAGCCTGCCGCATCGCCGGGGTGGACTACACGCTGAATCCGGGCGAGGGGGCGTTCTACGGGCCGAAGCTGGAATTCGTGCTGCGCGACGCCATCGGGCGGGACTGGCAATGCGGCACGTTGCAGGTGGATTTCGTGCTGCCCGAGCGACTCGATGCCGAATACGTGGCCGAGGACGGCACGCGGCGCCGGCCGGTGATGCTGCACCGCGCGATCCTCGGCAGCTTCGAGCGCTTTCTAGGCATCCTGATCGAGCAATATGCCGGCCGCTTCCCGCTCTGGCTCGCGCCGGTGCAGGCGGTGGTGGCAACCATCGTCTCCGATGCCGATGCCTATGCCGGCGAGGTGGCGGATTCGCTGCGCGCGGCGGGGTTGGAGGTGCGCACCGACCTGCGCAACGAGAAGATCAACGCCAAGGTGCGGGAGCATAGCCTCGCGCATGTGCCGGCGCTGCTCGTCGTCGGCCGGCGGGAGGCGGAAACGCGCAGTGTCGCGCTGCGCCGCCTCGGCAGCCCGGCGCAGGAGGTCGTGAGCCTGGAAGAAGCGGTGGCGAGGCTTGCGGAAGAGGCCATGGCACCCGACATGCATCGGTTGCGGGCGGGGTGAGTTTTTGTTTGCTTGATCCCCGGGCCACGGGGCGGCAAGACTGCGCCCGCAATGCGCCGTGCCCCGCCGAGGCGGTGGCGCGGCCGGTACGGTTCCGAAACAGTAACAGGAGAGTCCGATAGCCAGAGGTCCCATGCCCGCTTCGCCCACTCGCGACGGGCCCCGCGTCAACGAAGAGATACGCGTTCCCCAGGTCCGGTTGATCGACCAGGATGGTGAGATGCAGGGGGTGATGTCGGCGCGCGATGCGCTGCTGCGCGCCTATGCGGTGGGGCTCGACCTGCTCGAGATCAGCCCCAATGCCGATCCGCCAGTGGTCAAGATCCTGGACTACGGGAAGTTCAAATACGAGCAGCAGAAGAAGAAGAACGAGGCGAGGAAGAAGCAAAAAGTCATTGAGATCAAGGAAGTCAAGGTCCGGCCGAACATCGACGAGAACGACTATCAGGTGAAGCTGCGCGCCATGAAGTCGTTCATCGATGAGGGTGACAAGGTGAAGGTCACGCTCCGGTTCCGTGGCCGTGAGATGGCGCACCAGGATCTCGGTGTGAAGGTTCTTGAGCGCATCCGTACCGACCTCGACGAGAATACCAAGGTCGAGCAGATGCCGCGGATGGAGAACCGTCAGATGATCATGGTGCTCTCTCCGCGTTGACCGCAGGCTGAACGGGGGACGCTGGCGCGCCCCCGCCAGACGGTCGCCGTTGTACCAACGGCCTTATGTCTTGACCGCTGGAAGACCAGGGGGGCTTTGCCCCCTGGACCCCCACTGGGGCCTTGAGGCCCCAGGCCCCCAACCATTTGATTTCTTTAAGTTCATGGGGTCTGGGGCCGTACGGCCCCGTCGTGCGTAGGCACGCCTTCGCGTGACGGGTCCAGGCGGAGTGGCCCAAGGTTCCGCCGCTCCGCAGGAGCGGTGGAATGGCCACGGAGGGGGAGCCCTGGCCTTTTTGGCGGCAGGCGAACCGGCTGAGCGGCCGGAGCGTGTCCGGCCCGCCGTTCAGGGCGCGGCGGCGGCCGCGTCCTCCGTCAGCAGCTGACAGATCTGGATGTAGCGGTTGAGCCAGCGCGTGGCGAACGCGTCCAGGGCATCCGACCACCCCGCCTCGGGCAGGGTGACGATGCCTTGCCGGCGGATCTCGTCCCGGAACAGGTCGAGCCAGGGCCAGAAGGCGACGATCGGGCTCGTCTCCCGCGCCAGGGCGTAATCCGGCATCAGCGGCGCGAGGCGGCGGCGCGTCTCGGGCGTGTCCAGCCGGGCCAGGATGTCCGCCTGGCGTTCCTCCTTGATGCAGAGGACGGCGTCGAAATTCAGGAAATCGAAACTGCGGAAGACGAGGCAGATGCCGGAGACGCCGAGGGCGCGGTCGATGATGACGGCGGTATAGGGCGCGCTCTCCCGCCAGATCCGCAGGACGATGTCGCGGTTTCCGGCCTTGGCGAAGCCCTGCACCAGCGCCTCGATTCGCCGGTAGAACTGGCCCTGCATCACCCGGAGGCCGACATGACCGGTGCGGGCGAAATGCGAATCCGGGCGCTGGCCGCGCGTGAGGACCGGCCCCGAAACCACCCCGCCCGCCCCGCCGAGCGCGATGCCGGTCAGGTCGAACAGGGTCTGTTCCAGCGGGCGGTCCTCGCGGGCGCGCAGCCTGGCGCGGAACGCATCGCCGAGCGGGGTGGAGTCCGCGACCTTGCGGCCGAACAGATAGCCGCGCGCGGCGGCCTCGCTCAGCCCCGGCTCGTCCATCGGCTTCGGCCGCCCGTCCGCCTCGAACTCCACCGCGGTCGTTTTCTTGCGGACGATCTCATTGCGGTCCAGCCCGGAGAGGAACAGGGTCTGGAAGAACATCTCGTCCGGGATGAGGGAGGCGCGGAACGTCCCGATGGCGCTGGCGAGCAAGGCGGGATCGAGGGCGCGCAGGTGGCGGGTCGCGACCACGAGCCATTGCGAGCCGGTGGCCAGGAGTTCGGCCGGCGTTTCGGCCGCGCTGATGCGCACCGGCCCCACCCCGGGGACTTCCTCGTAGAGGAAGTGCAGACGGGGCAGCAATTCGCGGGTCCACCAATTTTGTGCGCCGCCGGCCCCGGTCGCCGGCCGCGGATGGTAGTCGAGCAATGTCCGGTCCGCCGGCAGGTCGGCCAGCAGGTCCGGCAGCTTCTTTGTCGGCATGTGGGTGCCGCTGAGCAGGGCGATATGGGTCAGCGCCGGGTCAAGGCGCTGCGCCAGTTCCATGCCGTCCAGCGACGCCTGCACCAGGGACCACCCGCCCCAGGAGCAGACATAGCGCGACAAATAGCGGATTTCCGGACGAATCGCGGCGAGGCCGAGCGCCGCGTCATGGACCGCGCGCGGCGCCTTGCCGTCCACGTGGATGACGATCGGCGTGCCTTGCCCGAGCAGGGCGTCCACCAGCCGGACAAGCTGCAGCGGATTGTCGTGGCAAAGAATGACAAAGCCGAGGCGCGGCTGGGCGGAGTGGCTCACGCGGGATCCTCAAGGGAGACGAACGGGATATCCTTCGTCCAGCACGCGTGGAACTGGCGGTTCTTGCCGTAGCTGTTGTCGAGCAGCGTGTGCGGCTTGGCCAGCATGCAGGCGAGAATGTGGGCATGCAAACGGTCGGTCACGAGGCGGTGCCCCTGGCCGAGCAGGAGGATGCCGAGGATCAGCCGTTGCAGGGAGATGTCGTCCCGCCAGGTGAGCGGGCCGAACAGGGCGGCGAGGTCCGGTTTGAGCGTGGCGAAGATCGCCTCCACATCGCCGGTGAGATCCGTGTAGTCGCCGAGCTTGCCGAGCCAGTCCAGTTTCAGGCCGGCGGCATTGAGCTGGGGGCGGCGCTTGCCGGCCTCGGCATCGTTCCGGGCGAGTAGCATTGTCTCGTGCGCCGGCGGGCTGGCGGGCAGACGCTCGCGCAGCAGGCTGACCAGGGGGTAGAGGAACAGGGCGCAATCCGGCGCGAGCAGCGCCCGTTCCGGCGCGGTGAAGGCGGCCGCTTCCTCGGCGCTGCGCGGATCGCGGCCGAAGATGACCGCGTCCGGATGGTCGCGAAAGAGCGCCGCCGAATCCCGTGCCTTGTCCGGATCCTTGAAATAGATGGTCTGCGGCAGGACGATCAGGCGCGAATCCCGGCAGGTTTGCGCCAGGATCTCCCGGGTGCGCTGGAAATTCGGATAGATGTCGCCGAAATTGCCGCCGCCGCTGCAGATCACCGTGACGTCCGGCGGCACGGCCGGCATGGCCCCGCTGCGCACGTCCCAGGCCGTGTAATCGGCGATGCAGATGCGGCCGAGGCGATTGAGGGCGTGCTTGGCGCCAAGCCAGATCAGGTGATCGCCCGTGTTGTGGTAATCTGGCCAGTCCACGAGAACATAGCGCCTGGTCGTGACCAGGCGCTCCAGCTGGTCGAGGAACGCAGTCAGCCTCGACAGCAATCCCCATTCCATAATCCAAGCCTTATTCTAAATTTTGGACCTTTTTCTAAACCTTGGTCCAGATTGGGCGTTTTTCTTCGCCATCCGTATCATTAATGGCGCGGGGTTACAATGCGCCGCCAGAATGCGCTGCCGCAGGGGCGGCCAGGGAATGGCTGGGCGGCCTGGTCAGAACCAGCTTTCCAGCCGGTCGAGCAGCGGCGCCGTGCTTTCCGCCCAGCCGCGATTGGCGCGCCGGGCGATGCCGGCCTCCGCGAGGCTGGTGAGGCGGGTCCGGTTGGTGGCGAGGTCGGCGATGGTTGCCACCAGCGCGGCGGCGACGCCGTTGCCCTCGGCCGGGCCGAGAAGCACACCGTCCACGCCGTCCTCGATCAGTTCGCGCACGGCGCCGACATCGGTGGCGACCGGGACGCAGCCGAGGCGCTGCGCCTCGATGATCGAGAGCGGCGCGCCTTCCCAACGCGAGGGCAGCACCATGACATCCGCCTCGGCCAGCACATCGGCGAGGGCGGTGCTGTCATAGAGCGGCCGCTCCACCTCGACGCCCTGGGCGAGGAAGCGATCGGTCCATGTCCAGCCATCCCGCGTCTCGATGACCTCGCTGCCGATCACCCGCCAGACGACGGGCAGGCCAAGGGCGCGGGTGCGCGTCACGGCGGCGAGCAGCCACTCGATGCCTTTCTGCTGCTCCAGCCGGCCGAGATAGACCACATGCAGCGCGTCGCGCGTGCGGGCGCGCCGGTTCGCCAGCAATGCGGCGAGGCGCTCGGCCGGAATGTCGTAGCTCGGTGCATTGGGAATGTGCAGCAGCTTCTCGCGCGGCACGCCCATGCCATGCAGCCAGCGCTCCAGATCGGCGGAGCAGGTCAGCATCAGGTCGTAGGCATGCTCGAAGGCGAGGGCGAGATAGGGATGGCCGGCGGCGCGGCCCCAGCCGGTCTGGTCGATCACGTGCCAGTGGCCGATGATGCGGGTTCCGCGCCGCCGGAGCGCGCCGAGGACCGCGTTGACCGGCGCCACCTGGCAGTTGATGACGATATCGAGCCCGCCGAGGAAGCCGAGCACCGTCTCGAGCTTCGCTTCCGCGTCGTGGCTGAGCATCACCTCATGGCCCATGAACAGGTTCTGCCCGCCCCAGAGCGGGTAGTCCGCGGCCAGGAAATTGATGGTCCGGAACAGGCCGTCATTGTCAGGGAAGTAATTATAGGTGGTGGCGCAGGGCAGGAAGAGATGCACCTCGTAGCCGGCGGCCTTGAGCTCGCGGGCCATGGCATAGGCGACCTTCTCGACACCGCCGAAGGCGGCGAGCGGCAGCAGGATGCCGATCGTGCGGCTTCCCGTCCGCCGCACGCGCGGCATGACCGGCGCCGCGCTGGCCGCCTGGCGCAACAATTGGTGGCGGGCAACTCGGTCCGGCAGGTAGGCGCTGCGCCAGTTCCAGCGCAGGCGCGGCGTTTCGCGATAGGAGGCTTCACGCAACGCGCCGAGCGTCGCGAGCAGGGCGTTGGTGGCCGAGAGAACCGGCGGCCTGAGTTCGGCCGAGCTGAACGGGCCACGGATGGTCACCTGCATGACGCCGGGGGCCGGCACTGGGTGGCGCAGCGATCGCGCCCAGTCATCGGCGCTGTCGAGCACGCAGTCGCGCAGGACCGCGTGCCGCGTCATCCAGCCGGAGGGCGGCGCGGCGAGCGGGTTGTCCTGGTCGATCCGGTCGATGCTGACGCCGATGCGGGCCGGATCGCGTTCGAGCCGCAGGGCCACGAAAGGCTCGGTATCGGCGAGGCGCTCCATCAGCCAGAGCGCGCCATGGCAGAGACCAAGGCGCTTCAGCGCCGCCAGATGCGCGGGCTGCACCCAGAGCGTGAAGGGCGGCACGCCATGCGTATCCGGCTCGGCGAGGCTGGCCCAGAAGGCGGTGACGAACCCTTCGAGGTCGGTTTCCTCGCCGGGCATGTCGGGGTCGGTGAACAGGGCGAAGCGGTCCGACCCGACTTGCGCCATGGCGTAGCGCGGCGCTTCCTCATGCTCCCAGGCGAGCAACGTGTCGGGGGTGAAGAGCGTGCGGTGCTTCTTGTGCAGGTAGTCGAGAATGGCCTGCTTCTGGCGATGCGAATCGCGCAGCATGCTCTCGGCGCGCTGGCGGTATTCGAAGCCGAAGGTCGGGAAATTCCGCCCCGTGCAGCCCTTGCCGATCGCCTGCAGCCAGAAATCCCAGTCCTCGAAACCGGCTTTCATCGCCTCGTCGAAGCGGATGCCGCGATCGAGCAGGCGGCGGGAGACGAGGCTGCCGGCCTCGCAGATATTGTCGAAGGCGAGATGCAGCAGGCGCGAGTACGGCGCGGTGTAGTTGCCGTTCCACGCGATGCCGATCTTGTCGATGTTGGGATAGACCCAGTCGATCTCCGGATTGGCCCGCAGGAAGGCGAGCGTGTCCCGCATCATGGTGGGGGTGATGCGGTTATCCGCGTCGAGGAAATAGACCGCCTCGACGGTCGGGAAGGCCGAGAGGACGAAGGCGATGCCGGCGTTGCGCGCGGAACTCAGGCCGCCATTCGGCTTGCGCAGATAGAACACCGAGTCATACGCGAGCGCGTAGGTCTCGCCGACGATTTCCGTCTCCTCGAACGGGCAGCCGTCATCGACGATGACGGTCGCGATGCGTTCCGCGCCGTCCTGCGCCAGAACGGATTCGATCGCTTCCGGCAGGCGCGCGGAATGGCGATAGACGGGGATGATCACCGCGGCGGTGAAGGAGGGCACGGGGCGGGGCGGGGCCTGCCGCGCCGGGAGAGGCGGCGGCG
>DATJWY010000226.1:0-10921 GCA_035500775.1 Acetobacteraceae bacterium | reverse complement strand
CGCACCATGAGCCCCCGCCGTTCATGCGCGGTCAGGGTCAACCCGAGCGCCGCCGCCCCGGCGGTCACGCCGAGCCATGGCAGCGAGGCATAACCGCCCCCCGCCGCCAGCCACGCCCCGCCGAGCCAGGCCCCGAGCGAGTTGCCGAGATTGAACGCCCCCTGGTTCAGGGTGGAGGCGAGGTTCGGCGCCTCCACGGCCGCGTCCACCACCCAGAGCTGCAGCGGCGAGATCAGCGCGAAGGCGAGGGTGCCCCAGGCGAACAGCGTGACCAGCGCCGGCATGGCGGCGTGGCTGGTCCAGGCGAACCCGCCCAGCACCAGCAGCAGGGCCGCGAAGCAGCCGAGCAGGGAGGGGATCAGTCGCCAATCCGCGAGCCGCCCGCCGAGCAGGTTGCCGATCGTCAGCCCCACGCCGAACAGCAGCAGCGCCCAGGTCGTTGCATGCGGGGAAAGCCCCGTCACGGAGCGGAGCAGCGGGGCGATATAGGTGAACACGCTGAACAGGCTGGCCGAGGAGATGGTGCTGATGAGCATCGGCCGGATCACCCGCCAGCGCCGCAGCACGCCGAACTCGGAGGCGATCCCGCCCGCCGAGCCCGGCAGCCCCGCCGGCACCAGCGCGGCGACCGCGGCGGCGGCGGCGAGGCCGATCGCCGTCACCGCCCAGAAGGTGGCGCGCCACCCCGCCATCTGGCCGAGCGCCGTGCCGGCCGGCACGCCGAGCACGTTGGCGAGGGTGAGGCCGGCGAACATCAGCGCCACCGCCTGCGCCCGCTTGTGGCGCGGCACGAGGCCGGCGGCGACCACCGCGCCGATGCCGAAGAACGCGCCATGCGCGAGCGAGGTGACGATGCGGGCGGCGAGCAGGGTCGCGTAGCCCGGCGCGAGCGCGCTGCCGAGATTGCCGAGGATGAAGATGCCCATCAGCCCGAGCAGCGCGGTCTTGCGCGGCAGCCGCGCGGTGGCGATGGCGACGAGCGGCGAGCCGATCGCGACCCCGAACGCGTAGCCGGAGACGAGCAGCCCGGCTTGCGGGATCGTCACGGCGCAATCGCGTGCGATCTCGGGCAGCAGGCCCATGATGACGAACTCGGTGGTGCCGATGCCGAAGGAGGCGATGGCAAGGGCGAGGAGGGGCAAAGGCGGCATGGCGCCTACAATGGCAGAGATGCGGCGCATTGTCTGTTGCAACGCGGCATTAATCATATTGAGGTATATCTGGCGATAAACCGCGCCGGAGGCGCCACCGGGAGTTGCGGAAACCGTCTGGAACCGGCACATTTCGTCTCGAAATGCATCACGGGTCTGAAACAGCGGCGCGAGGACGGGCGTCACCCCCCATTTCCGGGCCTGGCGGCGTCCTCTCCGGCCAGGACCGTGATCCGGACGCGCCATGACCCTGGACCCCGCGACCATCCTGCTCACCTTCCTCGTCGTCACCCTGCTGCTGGGCGCGCTGCTGTCCTGGGCCTGGTGGGTGAACCGGACGGTCCGGGCGCTGCGCTGGTGGGCGCTTGGCTACATGGCGGTCGCCCTTGGCATAGGCCTGGTGAGCGGGCGGGGCGCCTGGCCGGATTTCCTCACCATCGACCTCGCCAATTCCGCGCTGCTCGCCGGCCACGTGCTGATGTGGCGCGGGGCGCGGGTGTTCAACGGCCGCGCCCCGCGGCCCTGGCTCAGCCTGCTGCCCATGGTGCTCTGGCTCGGCTTCTGCCGGATCCCCGCCTTCCACACGGAGCAACTGGCGCGGGTTGAGCTGTATTCCCTGCTGAGCGGCACGATGACGCTCGTCATCGCCGGGGAGTTCTTCCGCAGCCAGGACAGCCTGAGGCTGCGCCTGCCGCCGGTGTTGCTCATCTGCGCGCATGCCGGCTTCATCCTGGCGCGCGGCGTGCTGGTCGCGACCGGCGTCGTGACGCTGCAGGCCTTGCGCGTCCTTTGGTTCCCGCTCTCCGGCCTGGAAGGTATCGCCTATCTTGTCACCAGCGCCTTCCTGCTGCTCGGCATGGCGATGGCGCGGATCGCGCAGGAGCACCGCGCGGAATCGGAGCTCGATTACCTGACCGGCGCGGCCAACCGCCGTGGGCTGTTCGCGTGCGGCGCGGCGCTGCTGCGGCAGGCGCAGCGGAAGCGCCTGCCCAGCGCGTTGATCCTGTTCGATCTGGATCGCTTCAAGCAGATCAACGACACGCTCGGCCACAAGATGGGCGACCGCGTGCTCACGATCTTCGGCGCGGTGGCGCGCGAGGGGGTGCGCAAGACCGACCTGCTCGGCCGCCTCGGCGGCGACGAGTTCGCCGTCCTGCTGCCCGGCCTCAGCGCGGCGCAGGCGGAGGAGATCGCCCGCCGCATCGCCGCCCGTTTCGCCGAGGCGTGCCGGGAACTGGGGGAAACGAGCGTGCCCGGCGGCACCAGCTTCGGCGTCGCCATCAGTGATGAAAGCCAGGATACGTTGCCGGATCTGCTGGATAAGGCGGACCGCGCCCTCTACCGGCAGAAACGCGAGCGGCGGCGGGGGATGGCCGTTGTCGCCGCGACGGGGTAGGGGGGCGGCGACGGGGTCAGAAGCTCACCCGTATTCCGCCGAAGCCGCCGATCGGCGCTGCCGGACTCAGCGAGCGCGGATTGGTCGCGTTCGGTGCCTGGGCGATAAAGACCGAGGCCGTCGGCGAGAACGTGCCGTAAGTATAATATTTCGCATTGGTGGCATTGTTAACCAGCCCGTAGAACTGGATGTGCGGTGTCATCTGGTAGCTCGTATTGAGATCGAGGGTGAAGAAGCCCGGCAGGCGCGGCGTGAGATTCGCCTCGTCGCCGAAGAGGACCGCGCCGCTCTCGGCGATGCCGGTGGCGCCGACCGTCCAGCGCGGCGTTACCTGGCATTGCACGCCGAGCTTGACCTGATTGGCCGGGATGCCGGGCAGGCGGTCGCCGGGGTGGATGGTGATGTTGCCGTTCGGGTCGGCGTCCGGATTGTTGCCGGCGGCCTCGATGAAACCGGTCCGGTAGGTCGCGTCGGTGTAGCTGTAGTCGATATAGGCGAGCCAGCGCGGGTCGCGGTATTGCAGGCCGGCATCGATGCCCTGCCGCCGCGTGCCGCCGATATTCTCGAAGAAGGCGCGGCCGAGCGTCACGCTGTTGACGAAGGCGATGTCGTCGTCGAGATCGCTGTGGAACAGCGAGACGCTGTAGGTGATCGTCCGGTCCTTGCCCGGATGGAAGGAGCCGCGCAACCCTGCCTCCACCGTGTGGGCGACGACCTGCTTCAGGTTCGGGTCGCCGGTGAAGAAATTCGCCAGGCTGCATGAATCCTGCGGGCCGGCACAGGAGAGTTCCGCCGGCGTCGGCGCGCGGTTGGCCTCGGCGTAGCTCGCATAAACATTCAGCCAGGACGTGAGCTGGTAGGTCGCGCCGGCCGACGGGTTGAAGCGGTTATAGACATGGTTGCCGGTCAGGGCCGTGCCGGTCTGGTCGCTGAGCGCGATGTCCGCGGCGTTGAAGCGGCCCGAGCTCGTGACCGAGAGGCGGGGTGTGAGATCCAGCGTGTCGGTCATGAAGGCGCCGTAATAGGCGTCGTTGACCGCGACGCGGACCGGGCTGTCGGTGCCCGGTTCGTCGATAGCGATGCCGGGGCCGATGAAGGTGCGGTCCGTTGACATCCCGCCGATGAGGGATGTGCCGCTGAACATCGTCTGCGAACCGTCGAAACTGAATCCGGCGACCAGTTGATTCGGCAGGCCGAACACCCGCCGCGTGTTGGTCGCTTGCAGCGACAGGCCGTAGCCATTCGTGTTGGTGGTCTGGTTGTCGAGTTCGGAATAAGGGCCGCCGTTCAGGAAATCGGCGATCGGCACGCCGCCGCGCGTGGTGCTCGGTATGCCGGGCGCGGAGCAGAGCAGGCCGGAACCGTTATTGCACGGGGTGTCGTTGGGGGCATTGCCGTTGATGACGCGTTGCAGGAAGTAGTCGTAATAGGCAACAGCTTGCAGCGCCGTGTCATCGGTCAACTGATAGGTGCCGGAGAGGTTGGCCAGGGCGTATTTGTTGGCGATCTGGTTGGGCGCGGTGAATTGCGCCTCCGGGTCCACGTCCAGCAATTGGACCGGCGAGGTGCCGGGGCCGTTCAGCACCGAATTGGCGAGTGCCATGCTGAAATGCAGTTCAGCGCGGTCATTCCGCCCGCCGAGATCGCCGAAGAAGGTTTGCTGATCGGATGTCTGTCGGTCGCGCCAGCCGTCTTCGTGCAGCTCGCTGCCCGCGACATAGGTCGAGACATTCCCGTCCTGCCTGCCATATTGAAGATCGCTGCCGATCTGACCGAACGAGCCGCCATAGAGATCGACCTCACCGCCTTGATAGATGAAGCCGTTCTTCATCTGGATGTTGATGGCGCCGCCCAGCGCGTTCAGGCCGAAGACGGGGTTGGAGCCGACGAGATTGAGCTGGTTGATGGCGATATTCGGGATGAGATCCCAGTTGACCGTGTCGCCGAAGGCGGAGTTGAAGCGGCCGCCATTCAGATAGACGGCGAGTCCCTCCGGCGATCCCTGTAACGGCGAGGCCTGGAAGCCGTGATAGAACAGGGCCGGTTGCAGCGGGTTGCCGGCCGCGTCGTTCAGGTTCACGCCGGCGACCTGCTGGTCCAGCGCGCGCAGGGCGTCGGGCGGGCCGGTCCGGGCGATATCACCGGCGTTGAGCACGTCGGTTTTCGCCGGCACCTTGTCGCGTGCGATGCCGGAGCCGAGCAGCGGCGTGCTGCCGACGACTTCGACCGGCGCGAGTTGCACCGGCGCGGGTGTGCCGTCCGGCGCATCAGCGGCCCGGGCATCGTGACCCTCCGGGAAGGCGAGGAGGGTGGCGATGATCCAGATGGCGAAAAGTGATGCCCGCATGGGGCTCGTGCCATCACGGGCGTGGGTTCGGGCCAACTGGGCCGGGGGCCTTGGGCTGTATCGGTGGCCTTCACCGTCCCCGGTAAACATAGTCCGAAACCCCGCTCTCCGAGGCCCGCTCCGCCATTTCCGCCATGGCCGCATGGTGCGGCGACAGGGCGCAGGCCGGGTCTGCCTCCGTCGCGTGGCCGGCGAGCGCCAATGCCTGGCAGCGGCAGCCGCCGAAATCCTCGTGCCGGTGCGTGCAACTCCGGCACGGCTCGCGCATCCAGTCCTCGCCGCGGAAGGCGTTGAAGGCCGGGGAGTGCAGCCAGATCTCGGCCAGGCTGTGGTCGCGCACGGACCAGAATTCGAGGGCCGGGATTGTCTCCGCCGCGTGGCAGGGCAGCACGCGGCCGGAGGGGGTGACGTTCAGCGACCGCCGAGCCCAACCGCCCATGCAGGGTTTCGGGCGGCGCGCGTAATAATCGGGGATGACGGCGTCGATCACCAATTGCCCTTCGTATTCGGCGCGCAACCGGTCGAGCGTGGTCATCGCCGCCTGCACCTGCGCCCGGGTCGGCATCAGCGCGTCCCGATTGCGCAGGGCCCAGCCGTAATATTGCGCGTGTGCGATCTCCACCCGGTCCGCCCCGAGCGAGGCGGCGAGCGCCACCATCTCCGCCAGGCGCTCGATATTGGCGCGGTGAATGACGGCGTTGACGGTCAGCGCCAGCCCGGCCTCGGTGATCGCGCCGGCCAGCGCCAGCTTGCGGGCATGCGCGCCGGCATAGCCGGCGATGCGGTCGGCGCTTTCAGCCTGTGTGTCCTGGACCGAGAGCTGGACGTGATCCAGCCCCACATCCTTGAGGCCGCGCAGCCGGCCCGCGTCCATGCCGATGCCGGAGGTGATGAGGTTGGTGTAGAGCCCGGCCGCGTGCGCGGCGGCGGTAATGTCCCGCAGGTCCCGCCGCGCGCCGGGCTCGCCGCCGGAGAGATGCACCTGCAACACGCCGAGCCGCGCCGCCTGCCGGAACACATCCGCCCAGGCGCCGGTGTCCAGCTCGTCGGCGCGCGGCTCCAGCGCCAGCGGGTTGGAGCAATAGGGGCAGGCGAGGGGACAACGATGGGTCAGCTCGGCCAGCAGGCCGAACGGAGCCGGGATCATGGCCGCACCAGGCGCTTGTTGCGCAGCTCCGTCATCATCTCCAGCACGTCGGCCTCGATGACGGCACGCTCCGCCTCGTAGATCGCGGCCAGCTCGTCGATGATCTCGCCGACCGTGCGGGTGCCGTCGCAGCGGCGCAGGATCTCATGCGCCGGACCTTCGGTCTCGATGACCCGCTCCGGCGACAGCAGCAGCCAGGCGTTGCGGGTGGTGTCGAAGTGCAGGCGCACGCCGGGCGCGAGGCGCGGCTTCGGCCCGGCCTCCGCGTTCTCAGCCATCGATGCCGGGCCTGAACGCGCCGGGCGGGATCAGGCCGGGCGTGACATAGGCATAGTGCAGCGCGTCCAGCATCGCCCAGAGCAGGTCGCATTTGAAGATCAGCGCGTCGAGCGCCGCCTGCTGCTGTTCCGGCGTGCGCGCGTTTTCCTTGACGTAGGCGAGGGCGAAGCTGGAATCGCGCTGCGCCTGCGACGGCCGCTTGTCGAAATAGGTCAGGATCTCCGGCGTGATGCTGTCGTAATTGGCGAGCATGCCGGCGACGCGTTCGGAGATGATCTGCGGCGAGAACAGCTCGGTGAGCGAGGAGGCGATGGCTTCGAGCAGGCTCTTCTCGCGCACGAAATGGATGTAGGCGTCCACGGCGTGGCGCGTGGCGGGCAGGATCAGGCGGGCGGATTCAACCATCGCGCGATCGAGGCCGAGCCCGTCAGTCAAGGCGAGCCAACGGCCGATGCCGCCATGGCCCTGCTCGGTGCCGTCGTGGTCCTCCAGCCGGTGCCGCCATTCCAGGCGCACGGCGGGGTCCAGGCAACGCCCGATCAGGGAGCCATCCTTCACCGGGATCATCGCCTGGTAATAGTAGCGGTTCAGCGCCCAGGCCTGGACCTGCGCCTTGGTGCACTGGCCGGCATGCAGCATGCGGTGGAAGGGGTGCAGGTTGTGATAGCGCTCGGCGCCGATCCGGCGCAGCCGTGCTTCCAGTTCGTCCCCGGTCATCAGGGCGGTCACAGGCGTATCTCCATCCCGTCGCGCCCGACCTCGAAACCGGCTTCCTCCACCATCCGCCGTTCCGGCGTCGTGGCGACCAGCATCGGGTTGGTGTTGTTGATGTGCACGAATACGCGTCGCGCCTTCAGGCCGGCGAGGCGGGCGAGGGAACCGTCCGGCCCCGCGACGGGGATATGTCCCATCCGGCGTCCGGTCTTCGTGCCGACTCCCGCGGCGATCATTTCGTCATCGGTGAACAGCGTGCCGTCGAACAGCAAAAGGTCGGCCCCGGCGAGCTTGGCCCGCACCGCGTCGGTGATCTCGGCGCAGCCCGGGGCAATGATCGCGGTCTTCGATCCGGCCTCGACGCGGGCGGCGTAGGTCGCGGCCGCCTGCGGCTGCGCGGCGGTGCGGTCCTCGTGGTAGAGCGGCACCTTGCCGGGCAGTTCCAGCAGGGTCAGGAACAATCCTGTGCCACATGCAACCTTTTGTCCGGGCGCGATGGGCATACGCTCGACGAGGCGCGGGTCGAGCACGTCGAACACCGCGTTGGCGCGCAGCACGTCGAGGATCGGCTGCGGGGCGTAGATGCGGAAAGGCTGTTGTTCCCGCAGCACGAGTAGCCCGGCGATCCCGTCTATGTCCGCGCTGACCAGGACGACGCCCAGGATGGGACTGTCCCGCAGGCCGGCGCGCGGATGCAGGGCCTGGTTATCGAGGATTTGTTGCCGCAGGTCCGGCGAGGCGCCGATGACGAGCCAGTCCCGCCGGTCGGCGGAGACGGCAACGCTCATCTGGGTTCTGGCAGGAGCGGCGGGATCGCCGGCGCGCGCGAGAGCGCAGACACGGCAAGCACAGTTCCATTGCGGGAACCCGCCTCCCGCCGCCGAGCCGAGAACCAGACATGTCAGCCCTGGGGACGTCATCATGGCCCCGTCAGGGTGTATTCAGGTTGGGCTCAGAGAGCGCCAGCCATGTAACCGTTGATCTCGAGGCCGATGCAGATCTCGCGGAGCTTCGGACGGGTCCAGGCCATGATCGTCTCCTTGAGGGGTGTTGCCCGTTTTGAGAGGGGTGCCCATTTTGCGAGAGCAATTCCAAACGGTAACACCGACTTTGGCGGCTGGTCCAGCATTGGCCCCTGCTCCCTTCATCGGAGAGACCAGGACTCTCTCCCTGACGGCGCGTCCGACGCCTTGTGCGGACGAACGGCACAACGCACGCCGCGGCCCAAAGGTCCGCAGGCAATGACGGAGCACCGCAAGACGCAAGACAGGAAGGAATGGCGCGCGCATGGTCCCGCCTGGGGCGTTATCTTCGCCTCGTTGGAGGCCGGGCTCGCGGCTGCGACCGCCCGGGAGGCATAGTGGCTCGGCGCGATCGTGCTGCTTGTCATGCATGACCTGCCGCAGCCCCTGAGCGTCGCCGACCGGGTGCGGGTACTGGAAGGGCGGCCGGCCGCGCGGACGCTGGAACGCGCGGTCGCGGACAGGGGCGCAGGGAGTACAGCGGAGTTGCGGACGCGTTTTCCGTTTCTTGGCGAGGACTGGTCCTGGCCTGATCCGGCTCTGGAGCGGCGGGTCGTCCGCCATGGAAGCGGGCGGGCGGGGAACGGGTGATGGCGGGGCTGCCACATCCGGCGCTTGTCGCCACCGGCCCGGTCGGGCGGGGATGGAGGAGCGCAGGCCGCGACGGGGCGGAGACCGCGTTGGCGTGCCGCCTGCCGCCACTCGTGGCCGGCGAGCGGCCGGGCGTGGTTGCCGGCGGGCGGAACGGGTGGGCGGTGCTGCTGCTGCTGGGGCTCTCCCTGGTGCTGCATGCCGCGCTGCTGGCGGCGCTGATGTTGCTGCCGGCACGGCGGAACCTGCCCTCGCCGCCGGAGCAGGCGGTCGTCATGGTATTTCAGTCCCCGGCTCCGCCGGCGTTCGATCTCGGTGCGCCGCCGGTTCCGGTCGTGCCGCCGCCCGTCATGCCCGGTCTTGCCGCGCCGGAGAGCGCGCCGATGCCGCCCCCGGCGCGCGGTCCTGCCGCACCGCGGGTTGTGCCACCGTCTGCCGCAACGGGTCTTGCCGCGAAGACGCCGCATCCGGCGGCGAAGCTGGTGCGCCGGTCCGTGCGTCGGTCGCCGCTGGCCGCGATGTCGTCGTCCCCTGGTTTCCGGGCGGTGCCTGCCGCGCCCGTCACGTCCGCGCCCGTCACGTCCGCGTCTTCCGCTTCCGCGTCGGTCGCCGCCGCGTCGGTCTCGGTTCTGCCGGCTGCCCCGATGGCCGGTAATCCGCAACCCGATTATCCGTTGTTCGCGCGGCAGCGGCGGTTGCAGGGGCGCACGGTGTTGCGGGTCGAGGTCACGGCGGATGGGCGCCCGGGCAGTGTCGTGGTGCTGCGGAGCAGTGGGCAGGACATGCTTGACAAGGCCGCGGCGGACCGGGTGCGCGAGGCCTGGCGCTTCCGGCCGGCGACCCGGGGCGGAACCGCCATCGCGTCCACGGTCGATATCCCGGTCGTGTTCCGGCTGACCGAATGAGGCGCGCCTGGGTGCGGGCGCGGCGTCACTTCATCGAGGTGCAGTCCGGCGCCTATCTCGGCGAGGATGATATCGTCCGCATCGAGGATACGTACGGGCGCGGCTGAGGCGGTTGGCGCCGCCGCAAGGGGGGCGGCGGGATCCGGTTGCCAAAAGTCAGGCGAGGGGCGCTGCCCCTCGACCCCGCTGGGGCCGTGGGCCCCAGACCCCAATTTCTTTTCTGGTAACATGTTGAATTTAAGAGGGTATTTTCAAGCTATCGGGGGTCTGGGGCCTCAAGGCCCCGTCGTGCGTAGGCACGCCTTCGCGTGACGTGCGTAGGCACGCCTGCGCGTGACGTGCGCAGGCGCGCCTTCGCGGGACGGGTCCTGGCAGAACCCTGGCCTTATTGCGCGCCGCCTCGGCAGGGGGCGCGGTGCCGCGGCGTCGCCTTGCCCGGTGAAAGCCGGTATCCTGCCCCTCCATCACATCCCGCCGCCGGCCGCGCCCCTGGCCCGCGACGCGTCGGAGACCCGAGGCATGTCCGATATCCGCCTGGCCCACCCCGCCGTCATGGTCCCGCCCCGCCTCGACCCGGCTTCCGAGCGCGAGTTGCGCCGGGCGCTGCACCGCATGGAGCATGATCGCGGCCTGCTGGTGCGCCTCGCCGACCTGGTGGGCGAGACGCTCGGCGGCGCCACCCGCCTCGGCGTCCGCGCCCTCGGCGCCGCGCCGGGGCTGCGGGACCGGCTGCGCGGCGTGGTCGAGGCGGCGCTCGCCCGCGCCTATGACGTCGCGATCCTCGGCATGGTGCCCGCCGCCCGCCCGGCGGACGAGACGCTGCCCCGCCCGCCCCGCCCGGGCCGGTCGCTGCGCGCGGCGCGGAGCGGCACGCTGACGCGGATGCTGGTCATCGCCTCCGGGGTGGCGGGCGGCTTCGCCGGGTTTGCCGGGTTCGTGCCGGACGCCAGCTTCACCACCCTCGCCATCATGCGCCGCATCGCCGCCATCGCGCGCGAGGAGGGCGAGGACCTGGCCGACGAGGAAGCCCGCCGCGCCTGTTTGCAGGTCTTCGCCCTGCACTCGGCGGCGGAGGAGCCGGAGGCGGAGTTCAGCTATTTCTCCGCCCGGCTGCTGCTCCAGGGCGGGCCGCTGGTCGGGCTGATCACGCAGGTGGCGTCGCGCTACGGGATGGCGCTGTCGGAGAAGCTGGCGGCGCAATCCGTGCCGCTGGCCGGGGCCGCGGCGGGGGCGGCGATCAATGCCGCCTTCCTCGCGCATTACACCTCGCTGGCGCGGGCGCATTTCACCATCCGCCGGCTGGAACGGATCTTCGGGCATGAGGCGGTGCAGGCGGCGGTGGAGCGGATCCGGGCGGAGTAATGCCAAC
>DATJWY010000225.1:0-2836 GCA_035500775.1 Acetobacteraceae bacterium | reverse complement strand
CCCACCGCATGCCCACCGCTGGCCCCATTTCGCCGCCGATCTACCCGTGGGATGTGCTCCCTACCATGATCGCCGCTACCGAGAGCCGATCACTCTTTTCGTATCCTGCGTCGCATGGCCTGCGGCGGTTGGCCAAATGCGCGCAGAAAGGCCCGGCGCATGCGTTCAGGGTCACGGAAGCCAACGGCCTCGGCGACGGTCTCGATCGGCGCAACGGAGTGCTCAACACGCTCGCGCGCCGCTTCCAGCCGCAGACGCTCGACCGCCTTGGCCGGGCTCATGCCCACCGATTGGGTGAATGCCCGCGAGAAATGGCGCGGGCTCATCGCAACCTGTGCGCCCAGCACCTCGACAGTCAACCGCTCGCCAAGATGGCTCCGTATCCAGCCAAGCAACTCCACAAAGCGCCCCTCGCCACCGCCCATGTCGAGCAGGGCCGAGAATTGCGACTGCCCGCCCGGTCGGCGATAATAGACCACCATCTCCTGCGCCACCCGCCGGGCAACAGACTCGCCCAGATCCTCGGCGATGAGGGCAAGGGCGAGATCGATGCCGGCCGTAATCCCGGCCGAGGTCCACACGGCTCCGTCACGGACATGGATGGCGTCGGGCTCCACTCGGACACGCGGAAACAGCCGGGCAAGCTGCTCAGCCCGCCGCCAATGGGTCGTTGCACGCCGTCCATCCAGCAGCCCCGCCGCCGCCAGCAGGAACGCGCCAGAGCAGACGCTGCACACCCGCCGCGCTGTCTGGCTTTGCGCCTGTAGGAGGGGGCGGGTTTTCGGGCAGTGCATGGCCTGCTCGCTGCCTTGGCCGCCTACCACGACAAGCGTGTCCAGCGTGCCCACGGCTTGGCCGGGCGCACTGGCGAGCGCCACGCCCGAAGAGGACGGGACGAGTCCGCCGGCGACGGAGAGCAGCGCCAGCTCGTACCCACCACCGGCCAAGCGCGTGGCGATCTCGAAGGCCGCGATCGGTCCCGTGGCGTCGAGTATCTGAAAGTCCGGATAGAGCAGGATGCCGATGCGCCGGGTCATGGCCCGAAATGAGGGATCATTGTCATTTCGTCAAGCGGCGTGGTGTAGGAGAGTGGCGGCGTTGTCTTCGGAGATGATCCATGTCTCAACCGCCGTTCCGTATCGTCTTTGCCGTCTATCCCGGCATGACCCAGCTCGACTTCACCGGGCCGCACCAGTTCCTCTCGCGCCTGCCGGGCAGCGAGACCGTGGTGGCCAGCCGCAACGGCGGCGAAGTGCCCAGCGAGGGGCTGGTGTTTGCGTATACCGCCCGCCTCGCCGACCTGTCCGGCTGCGCCCTCCTTTGCGTGCCTGGCGGCGTGAACGCGCTGGACGCAGCTCTGGACGAGGGCTTCATGAACGAAATTCGCCGGCTGGCCGCAGGCGCGCGCTACATCACCTCGGTCTGCACGGGCTCGCTCATCCTGGGAGCGGCGGGACTACTGCGGGGGCGGCGCGCGGCCTGTCACTGGGCCTGGCGCGATCTCCTGCCGCTGTTTGGCGCCATTCCGGACAAAGGCCGCGTGGTGCGGGACGGCCACATCATCACCGGTGGCGGCGTGACCGCAGGCATCGACTTCGCGCTGACGGTGCTGGCCGAAATCTGCGGCGCGGACTTCGCACAGACCCTTCAGCTCGGGCTCGAATACGCCCCTGCCCCACTCTTCACCGCTGGCCGGCCCGAGGACGCCCCACCCGCGATCCTCGCTGCCTACCGCCAGCGCCTGGCCCCTCTGGCCGGCGCGCGCGAGACCCAGGCCAAAAAGGCCGCCGCGCGCCTTGCCACACTTGCTTGAGAAAGAGCACCGCATGATCCGCCCGCCCCTACCTCCCTTCGACCCAGAAACCGCCGCGCGCAAGGCCCGCCTAGCCGAGGATGCGTGGAACAGCCGCGACCCGGAAAAGGTCGCCATGGCCTACACGGCCGACAGTTCTTGGCGGAACCGCGTGGAGTTCATCAACGGCCGCGCGGAGATCATCGCCTTCCTCACCCGTAAATGGGCACGAGAGTTGGAGTACCGGCTGATCAAGGAGGTCTGGGGCTTCCACGAAAACCGAGTGGCGGTGCGCTTTGCCTATGAATGGCATGACGAGGCCGGCCAGTGGTTCCGCTCCCATGGCAACGAGCTTTGGGAGTTCGACGCGGCAGGACTGATGCGCCGCCGCATCGCCTCGATCAACGATCTTGCCATCCGCGCCGATCAGCGCCTGTTCCATTGGCCACTTGGCCCGCGGCCGGGCGACCATCCAGGCCTCCCCAGCCTTAATCTATAAAATATACTATTGGAGCCTGCTTTGCCGTCCGTCCACCGGTATGGCTGGCGCAGAGCGCCGCGGAAGGTGATGCGAGGCTCAGCCCGGTTTCCAGCTCTTCCTTCCGCCAAACTTCCGTCTCGTCATGTCCTCTCTCCGGTTCCTGGGTCACGATCTTATCCTCGTGTCCACGAAACCAGCAGCAGCTCAGGCCTGGTATCTCGCCGACGCCTCGGGCCTGCTGACGATCACGCCACTCCTGCTGAGCTGGACAAATCCGCCCTTCTGGACCGCAGGCGCAGGCCATGTCGCATTTCAAACGCTCGCGCTCCCCGCCCTTGTCGCCGTCGTCGGCTATTTCGATTTTCATAATGCTTTGCCGGGATTGTTCCTTGCCTTTCCCTTCCTGCTCCTGACAACCTTCAGGGGCCGACTGCTCGGCGCCACCACGGCGGCGGCCCCTCTGGCCCTGATCGCCATCTGGAGCACGTTTACCGGCCATGGGCCGATCGCCGCCTTGGCTAGCACGCATAGGGTTCAGTACCTGCAGCTTTACATCTTGGTCG
>DATJWY010000224.1:0-4453 GCA_035500775.1 Acetobacteraceae bacterium | reverse complement strand
CGGGCGGAAGCCCGCCGTGCGGCGCGGAAGCGCCGCCCCACTAATCCTGGCGTAGGGCTTGCACCGGGTCGACACGAGTCGCCCTCCGTCCCGGCAGATACGCCGCGGCTACCCCGCCCGCCACCAGTACCGTCAGGGTGATCGCGACGTCCTCCGGCTCGCGCGTCGTGATCCCGAAAAGCAGCTTGCCGGCGAGGCTTGCGAGCCCCAGCGCCAGCGGCAGCCCGATCGCGATGCCCGCGGCCATCAGCGCCACCGACTCCCGCAGGAACAACCACAACACGTCGCCGCGCTGCGCCCCCACGCTCATCCGGATTCCGACCTCGCGCGTCCGCCGCGTCACCGCGTAGGAGATGAGCCCGTAGATGCCCACCAGAGCCAGGGCGGTTCCGATGGCGCCGAACAGAGAGGAAAGGAACGCCAGCACGCGTTCCTGGGAGAGATCGGTGTCGCGCAGCAGCGTGAGGGGCGTCGCGCTTCGCACAGAATAACCCGGCGCCGTGGCCTTCACGAGACGGCGCACGTCGCGCTCGACGGACGCCAGGTCTCTGCGGCCGCGGATCTCCACCGCCGCAACCGGCATCGCCGTCTGGGCCAGCGGCAGGTATAGGATCGGGCCCGATTCTTCCGCCACCTTGCTGTACTTGCTGTTGGCGACCAGCCCCACGACCTCCGGCTCGTCGCCGCGGGCCGTGGGCAGGCGTTTGCCGATGGCGTCTTCGCCCGGCCAGACCAGCGAGGCCAGCCTCTGGTTGACGAGGGCCACCGCCGGCGCGCCCTCGCGATCCGAAGGACCGAAGTCGCGCCCGCGCAGCAGGGGCATCCGCATGGTGGCGATGAAGCCGGGACCGCTGAACATCCGGTGGACCTCCTCGATGGTTCGCTTGCCCCCGTTCCCGTCCTTCAGCTCCAGGTCGCCCCCGAATCCGCCTCCCGTAAGGATGCCCGGGGAGCACAGCGCGGCCGACTCCACCGCCGGCAACTGGCGAACGCGGTCGAGGATCGCCGTGACTTCCGGAGGCGCCACCTTCGCGGGCCGGCCGGAGTCGTCGCCCACGGCAACCGCCAGCACATGGTCGATGTCGTAGCCGAGGTCGACCGTCTTCAGCTTGCGCAGGCTGTGCGTGAACATGCTGGCGCCGAACAGCAGCACCACCGCAAGCATCACCTGCACCAGGATCAGCGTGCGCCGCACTGCGCCGCGGCGGCCTCCCTCGGGCCGCGCCAGCCGTTGGGCAATGTCCACGCGCGCCGACTGCCAGGCGGGGTAGAGACCCGCGGCCAGCGCAATCGCCACGCAGCCCGCAAACGTGTACAGCAGCACCCGCGCGTCCGGCGCGATGTGCAGCGGGAGGTAGACATCGGAGCTATTGAAGAGGGTCAGCAGATACCTGGTGATGCCCAACGCGATTCCCCACGCCAGGGCGCCTCCGGCGAACGTGACCGCCGCGGTCTCGATCAGCAATTGCCGCAGCAGGCGCCTCCGGCCGATGCCGAGTGAGAGCTTGATGGCGAATTCCTGGCGCCGCTCGCCGCTGCGCGCCAGCAGCAGGTTGGCGAGGTTGGCGCACGCCACCAGCAGCACGAGCGTAACCGCGCCCATCAGGATTGCCAGAGGACTGGCCAGACGGGTGCGCCAACGGTCGTTGCCGCGGCTGCCGTCCGCCACGGAGAACACGAGACCGCGCTTACCGCCATTGCCCGGCAGGGACGAACTCGCGGCGGTGATCTGCGCACTCGCCTGTGCCATGGAAACTCCCGGCCGCAGCCGCGCCAGCATGCGCAGCCAGAACAAGGCCGCCTCATCGCGCGTAACGCCCTCGGGTCCGGTGTACGCCGCGGTGGGAGCCCATACCTCTTCGCGGCGCTGCATCTCCGCGCCGGTGAAACCCCGCGCCACCACGCCCACCACGCGCATCGGCTTGCGTTTCACCCGGATGACGCGGCCGAGGACCCCCGGGTCGCCTCCAAAATGCGCCTGCCAGGCGGAATAGCTGATGACGCACACCGGGCTCGCGCCCGTGCGGTCGTCCTCATCGCCCAGGAGCCTGCCGAGCACGGGGCGTCCCGCGAAGAACGGGAAATAGCCGGCGGTCACGAACGCGAACTCTACCTGCTGCTCGCCCGCGCCGAAGTCCACCGGGCCCGCGGCGGAGTTGAACGCGGCCGCCGCCGAGAACTCGTCCTGGCGCGCCAGCTCGCGGAACAGCGGGTAGCTGACCACGGTCGTGTCGAACAACGATTTCCGGGCCTTGACCTGCACCACGCGCTCGGGCTCGGACACCGGCAGCCGCTTGAGGAGAATGCTGTTGACCAGAGTGAAGATGGCGGTGTTGGCGCCGATCCCGAAGGCGAGCGATAACAGCGCGACCGCGACAAAACCGGGGCTCTTACGCAGCCCGCGCCCGGCGTGGCGAAGGTCCTGGAGCCACTGCTCCAGCCAGACGAAGGAGCGGGCATCGCGGTGCAACTCCTGCGATTGTGCCAGGCCGCCCCAGGCGCGCCGTGCCGCCAGCCGCGCTTCCTCCTCGGTCATGCCGCGCCACCGGAAATCGTCCTCCATCAGGGCGAGGTGCGCCGCCATTTCGCGGGCCATCTCGCGCTCGGCACGCCCGCGGCGGAAGAACGCGCCCAGGCGCGCCAGAAACCGCCTCATGATTCCTCCAACAACCTCTCCATCACGCCCGTCAGGCGGCGCCAGCGCGCCGTTTCCTCATCCATGGCTTTGCGGCCGGCGCGCGTGATCGAGTAGAAGCGGGCTTCGCGGTTGCTCTCGGTGCGGCCCCAGGAGCCCTGGATCCAACCCTGCTGTTCCAGGCGAACCAAGGCCGGGTACAGAGTCCCCTGGTTGAGGTTGAGCAGATCTTCGGAGACCTGCTGTACGCGCGTCGCAATTGCATAGGCGTGCTGAGCGCCCATGGTGGCAAGCGTACGCAGCACGATCAGGTCGAGTGTGCCCTGCATTACCTGCAGGCGCGACTTGTCTTCACTTGGCATCCAAGTGAAGGATGCGCCCATTTCACTTGGTTGTCAAGTGGAACGGCTTAATCATCCCCGGCCACGATTGCCCTCGTGAGCGCCCGTAGGGGCCGCCCATGGCCGGCCCGGGGCTCGAACGTGCCTACGCCTTCCACTTGAAGTAATAGAACAGCATCGGCGCCTTCCCGGTGTTCACGATACCGTGCAGCTTGTTGCCGGCGCAGTACATGGTGGCGCCGGGCGCGACTTTGGTCACCTTGCCTTCGACCGAGATCTCGCCCGTGCCTTCGGCAATGACGAGGATCTCCTCTTCTGGGTGCTGGTGCGGCGGGTGCGGCTCCTTGCCGGGCTTGAGCCGGAGGCTGCCCATGGTGAGCCCCTTGAGCTGATCGGTCGAGCCATCGAAGTAGACGGCGTTGTCGCCGAAGGTCTCGTGGGTGGTCTTGGCATCGCCAGGGGTGCGGGTGACGCTGGGAAGGCGGTCGTCGGCATGCGCGGCGCGGGCGATGGCAGCGAGGGCGGCGAGTTGGAAGAGGTCGCGACGGTTGGGCATCCCAACATGGTAGCCGAACATGGAATGATGGACAGCATGCAACCGGTGAACGTGGCCGTGGTACAGGCGGGCGGCGTGCTGTTCGACAGCGAAGCGGCCGTAAAGAAGGCGGAGCAGCTGCTGGCCGAGACGGCGGGCGCGCAGTTGGTGGTCTTCCCCGAGGCGTTCCTCGGCGGCTACCCGAAAGGCGAGGACTTCGGGGCGCGCGTGGGCTCGCGCACGCCGGAGGGACGCAAGCTGTTCCGGCGGTATTACGAGGGCGCCATCGACGTACCGGGACCACAGACGGATTGGCTGGCTGCGGCGGCAGGAAACGCCGGGGCGTGGGTGGTGATTGGCGCCATCGAGCGCGATGCCGGAACGCTTTACTGCACGGCGCTCTACTTCTCGCCCGAGGGCAAGCTGGCGGGCAAACACCGGAAGCTGATGCCGACGGCCATGGAGCGGCTGATCTGGGGCTTCGGGGACGGCTCTACGCTACCGGTGCTCGACACCGGGTTCGGTAAGGTCGGCGCGGTGATCTGCTGGGAGAACTACATGCCGCTGCTGCGGATGGCGATGTACCGGAAAGGCGTGCAGTTCTACTGCGCGCCGACGGTGGACGACCGCGAAAGCTGGCCGGGGTCGATGCGCCACATCGCGCTCGAGGGCCGGTGCTTCGTGCTCTCGGCCTGCCAGTATGTGCCCGACCTGATCCGCGGCGGCAGCACGATCGTCAGCCCGCTGGGGCGCGTGATCGCGGGGCCGAACTACGAGAGCGAGTGCGTGCTGCGGGCGGAGTTGGACCCGGGCGAGATTGCGGAGGGCAAGTTCGACCTCGACGTAGTGGGACACTACGCCCGGCCGGACGTATTCAAGCTGGAGGTCAACGAGGGTTAGTTCTCCGAGGGGCGCTCCGCGTGGTCAATGACGATCACTTCG
>DATJWY010000223.1:0-3547 GCA_035500775.1 Acetobacteraceae bacterium | reverse complement strand
GTTGACCGCGCCGGGCAGCACCTCGAGCCGCCCGACCGTGCCGACCACGCCGGGCTGCGCCTGCGCCGCCGCCTCGATCGCCAGCACCGCCTCGGCGGCGGCGGCGAGCGCGTCGTGGCGGCCGGCCATCGGCACCGTGCCGGCGTGCCCCGCCATGCCGGTGAAGGTCACGGCGAGCCGCGTCTGGCCGGCGATGGCGGTCACGCAGCCGACCGGCAGGTGCTCGCGCTCCAGCACCGGCCCCTGCTCGATGTGCAGTTCGAGATAGCCCGCGAACGCCTCCGGCCTGCGGGCGGCCTGTCCGATGGCATCGGGGTCGAGCCCCGCCTCGCGCATCGCCTGCGCCATGGAGATGCCGGCCTCGTCGGTCAGGCCGAGCAAGGCGGGGTCGAACCGGCCGGTGAGCGCGCGGCTGCCGAGCATGGTGGCGCCGAAGCGCGTGCCCTCCTCGTCGCAGAAGCCGACGATCTCGACCGCGACCGGCAGGCGGCGGCGGGCGCGGCGGAGCGCATCCACGCAGGCGATGGCGGTGACGACGCCGAGCGGCCCGTCCCAGCGCCCGGCATCGCGCACGCTGTCGAGATGCGAGCCGAGCAGCAGCGCCTTCGCGCCCTCCTGCGTGGCCTCGTAGCGGCCGATGACGTTGCCGATCGCGTCCTCCCGCGCCGTCATGCCGGATTCGCGCATCCAGTCGGCGACGAGGGAAGCGGCGCGGCGCTGCTCGGGGCTCGCGAAGACGCGGGTCAGGCCGTCCGGCTGCGCGGAGATGGCGGCGAGCGCGTCGATCCGGCCGCGGATCGCGGCGCCGCGCATCAGCGGCGAGGGGATGTCGGTCATGGCGCCAGTCTAGGCCGGCGCCGCGCGCGCTTAGAAGAAGGCGGGGCGGTGGATGCCGCACTCGGTTTTCGCATGGCCCGCCCAGCGGCCTGCCCGCGCGTCGTCGCCCGGCCGCACGGCGCGCGTGCAGGGCGCGCAGCCGATCGAGGGGAATCCACGCGCGACCAGCGGATGACGCGGCAAATCCCGGCGCGCGAGTTCGGCGGCGATGCGCTCGGCGGACCAGTCGGCGAGCGGGTTGTATTTCTGCCGCCCGTCCACGGTTTCCACGAAACGCAGCGCCGCCCGCGTCGCCGACTGGTGCCGCCGCCGGCCGGTCGCCCAGGCGGCGAACGGGGCGAGCGCCCGCTCCAGCGGCGCCGCCTTGCGGATCGCGCAGCAGTCGTCGGGAACATAGCGATGCAGGTCGCCCTGCGGGTCGCGCGCGGCAAGCTCCGCCGGGGCCGGCGTGATGGCACGGACATCCGTCAGGCCGAGGCGGGCCGTGAGTTCGTCGCGATAGGCCAGCGTCTCCCGGAAATGCATGCCGGTGTCCAGGAACAGCACGGGCACTCCCGGGTCGATCTCGGCGACGAGTGCGAGCAGCATCGCCGAGTCGGCGCCGAAGGAGGAGACGACGGCGAAGCGGCCGC
The DNA here is from genome assembly GCA_035500775.1 of Acetobacteraceae bacterium. Taxonomy (GTDB): domain Bacteria; phylum Pseudomonadota; class Alphaproteobacteria; order Acetobacterales; family Acetobacteraceae; genus DATJWY01. Next base: position 2,078 of record DATJWY010000223.1, on the reverse strand, counting down.
GGAATTCACCCTGGATCGCCTGCCGCAGCATCGCCACGCCGGCGTCTTCGGCCGAGGCGAGCGGGAGATCGGGAACCGGGTCGGCCGATATGTGCGTCATGGATGCGGATTATGGGTGAAAATGCCCGCCATGAAAGGTGAAATCTCCGCCTAAGCCATGCGGAATCACGCATGGCGCCGCGCGTCCGCCGCAGACCCCGCCCGTTTGACCGTGAAATCGCACATCCCCGGCCGCGTTGACGCGGGCCGCAGCCGCGCCGATAGACGGGGCCTCGCAGGAGCGTGCCGATCATGGACGATGCCGCCCTGGCGCGCTGGCTCGACCCCGAGATGCGCGCCTTCATTGCCGACACCGAGCGCTACTATCCGGCGACGGCCAACAGCGGCGACCGCGAGGAGGCGCGCGCCCTCTATGACCGGCTGTGCGCCGGCTTCCGCGCGCCACGCCCGGCCGGGGTCACGTCCACCGACGCGAGCGCGAACGAGGTGCCGGTGCGCCGCTACCGTCCGCCTGCGGTGCCGCGCCCGGCGGCGGTGCTCTATCTGCACGGCGGCGGGTTCATGCTCGGTGGCCTCGACAGCCACGACGATGTCTGCGCCGAAATCTGCGCCGCGGCGGGGGCGGAGGTGATGGCCGTCGCCTATCGCCTCGCACCCGAGCACCGCTACCCGGCCGCGCTCGACGACGTGGCGGCGGCCTACCGGGTGCTGGCGGCGGAGCGGCCGGTGGTGGTGGCGGGCGACAGCGCGGGCGGCAACCTCGCCGCCGCGCTCTGCATGCGGTTGCGCCGGCTCGGGGAGCGGCAGCCGCGCGGGCAGGTGCTGATCTATCCCGGCCTCGCGCCCGACCCGCTGCGCGTCGCCGGCCGCCGCATCGCCACCGCACCGATGCTGAGCGCCGAGGACTGCGCGAACTACGCCCGGCTCTACGCCGGCCGGAACGTGCCGGCGGACGACCCGGAATTCGCGCCGCTCGCCGCCGCGGAATTCGCGGGACTGGCGCCGGCGGCGATCTTCGCCGCGGGCTACGACCCGCTGCGCGACGACGCCGAGGACTACGCCGCCGCGCTGCATGCGGCGGGGGTTCCGGTGACTTACCGCGCCGATCCCGGCCTCGTGCACGGCTGGCTGCGCGGCCGGCACCGCGCGCGGCTGGCCGGCGCGGCCTTCGCCGCCGTCGTCGCGTCCGTGGCGGCCCTGGCGGGCGATCCCGCGCAATAATTCCGGGCGTCCCGCCTCACACAGGTCTGTCTGCGTCGCGCGAGCCGATGCGTGCGACAGATCAGGGATGTTTGTCCGCAAGGAGGACCGCCTTGCGCTGTTGAGCACGCCGCCGCAGGCGACGGCGCGCTATGAAGCGGGCGTCCCGCGGCGTCCGTCACGCAGGCGTCTGCTGGCGGCCGGCGTCCATGCCGGGGTCTGGGCGCTGGGCGGCACCGCGGTGCTGGCCCTCGCGCTGCTGATGTTCGGGCCCGACGCACCCTTCACCCCAACGGGCACCGATCTGCCGGCGACGCTGCCGCGGGAGGCGGACGCCACGCCACGGACCTGGCTTGCCGAAGCCTGGTCATCGGTCGACACGCTGCACCGGGAGATTGGCGCGCTGCGCAACACGCTCGGCCGGCTGCGCGCGCGGGAGGTGGCGCTGCTCACCTCGCTGGCCCCGGCCGCCCCCGACCGGACGGCCGCAGCGCCGCCACCGACCCCGGATCGCGCCGGCATTCCCGCGCAGGACCTGCTGCCCGAAAGTGCCGCCAAGCCAATGCCGTGGGTGATGCAATCGCCCGCACCGTCCCCGCGGGCACCAGCGCCCCGCGCGGCGCCGGCGCCGGCGGCCGTGGCGGAGAGCGGCACCGGATCGCCTCATGCTGCCGCCGGGCCCAGCGGCGCCGGGCCCAGCGGCGCCGGGGCGGTCGGCGGTGGGGGAGTCGGCGGTGGGGCGGCCGGCGGCGGGACGGCCGGCGGCGGGACGGCGGGACCGGCCGGCGGCGGCCACGGCGCGGCAGCGGCCGGGGGCAGCGCAGGCAGCGCCGGCACGGCGGCGACCGGCGGGGGATCGGCCAGTACGGGCGCGGCTG
>DATJWY010000222.1:0-9712 GCA_035500775.1 Acetobacteraceae bacterium | reverse complement strand
TTTGTCGGTGTGGCAGAGGCCGGTCGCCTTGATCTCGACCAGAACCTCTCCCGCGCGCGGCCCTTCAAGCTGCACGGTGTCAACAACGAGCGGCTTGCCAGCCTCGATGGCGATGGCGGCGCGAACATCCATGCGCAGGCTACTCCAATACGTGTTTTCTGTCCCGTGAGGCCGGGATCTGGCTCGCTGTGATCGCGGCGGGGGGGGGGCGGCGACGCCCCCCGATCTTCCGCCTTAGCTTTCGGCCCCGATCGCGTCCTTGTAGATCGGGAACTCGGCGCACAGCCCGAGCACACGCTGCCGCACCTCGGCGATCGCGCCCGGCGCCCGTTCGGCATCCGGCAGTGCTGTCAGCACGCGGTCAATAAGTTCCGCCACCGTCGCGAACTCCGCCGGCCCGAAGCCGCGCGTGGTGCAGGCCGGGGTGCCGAGACGGATGCCGGAGGTCACCGCTGGTTTCTCCGGATCGAACGGAATGCCGTTTTTGTTGCAGGTGATGAACGCTTCGTCCAGACCATGTTCCGCGACCTTGCCGGTCAGCCCCTTCGGCCGCAGATCGACAAGCACAAGATGCGTATCCGTGCCGCCGGAGACGATGGCGGCGCCGCGCGTGGCGAGGCCCTCGGCCAGCACGGCGGCATTCTCCACCACCCGGCGCGCGTAATCGCGGAAAGCGGGCTTCAACGCCTCGCCGAACGCGACCGCCTTGGCGGCGATCACATGCTCCAACGGCCCGCCCTGGATGCCGGGGAACACCGCGGAATTGAACTTCTTCGCCAGTTCCGGGTCGTTGGTGAGGATCAGGCCGCCGCGCGGGCCGCGCAGCGTCTTGTGCGTGGTGGAGGTCACGACATGCGCGTGCGGCACCGGGCTCGGATGCACGCCACCCGCGACCAGGCCGGCGAAATGCGCCATGTCCACCATCAGATACGCGCCGACCTCATCGGCGATGGCGCGGAAGCGCGCGAAGTCGATGATGCGCGGATAGGCCGAGCCGCCGGCGATGATCAGCTTCGGCCGATGCTCGCGGGCGAGTCGCTCCACCTGCTCGAAATCGATGCGCTGCGTCTCAGGCTCCACGCCGTACTGGACCGACTTGAACCAGCGACCGGAAATGGTCGGGGCCGCGCCATGCGTCAGATGACCGCCATGGGCGAGGCTCATGCCGAGAATCGTGTCGCCCGGAGACAGCAACGCGAACAGCACTGCCGTATTGGCCTGCGCGCCAGAATGCGGCTGCACATTGGCGAAGTTGCACCCGAACAGCGCCTTGGCGCGGTCGATGGCGAGTTGCTCCGTCACATCGACATGTTCGCAGCCGCCATAGTAACGGCGGCCGGGATAGCCCTCGGCGTATTTATTGGTGAGCACGCTCCCCTGGGCCTGCAGTACGGCGCGAGACGCGATGTTCTCGGAGGCGATGAGCTCCAGCTTATCCTGTTGCCGATGCAACTCCGCGGTGATCGCCGCGAACACCTCCGGGTCCACGTCGGACAAGGATTGGCTGAACAGCGACGCGCCGGCCTGGTGTGAGGCGATCTGATTCATGTTGGCTCTGTCCGATGGAAAACGGGAGGGCGAAGCCGGGAGTATCCTCGTCGCGGCCGGATCGCGCGCGCCTGCACCCGACGCGTGATTTGAACAAAAACGACAGCGCTCGCATGTGTTCGCGATGCTTTGTTCATGGCGTGGGCCGCAGCACACCGATACGGCGCAGATGCGCGAGGATTTCTCGTGCCGCTTCGTACGGCGCCGGATCGATCAGCACGCGCCCGGTCGCCTCGCTCGTGCTCGTTCCGGCTTCGAGCAGGCGCGGGCGACGGCGATATGGCCGTTCTTCCACCGCGTCATCGGCGACCGCACTGGCCAGGGCCACATCTCCCACGGGGCGCGGCACGAAACCGCCGCGCCGTGCCCGTGCATAGGCGAAGGACAGTGGCGCCGGAGCCGCCGGATGCACCGTGACCACGGCCGGCAGCGCGACACGCACCTCGCGCCGTGCGCCGCGCGGCAAGGCCTGCGTCACCAGCAACAGGCCGGGGGCGACGAGCCGCAGCGCCGCGGCGTCGGCGACGATCGGCAGGCCGAGCGTCTCCGCCAGAAGATAGGGCAGCAAGCCGCCATCAGTGCTGCCCTGGCCGCGCTGCCCGGCGAGGATCAATGCCGGGGCCGTGGCGCGCAAATGCGCTGCGAGCGCCGGCAGTGGATCGCCATCCTCGGACAGGGGTAGCAGCCCGATCGTGTCGAGACCCATGCCAAGATGCTCGCGTAACCCGGCATCCTCCGTCCCGGCATGCAGGCCGGTGACCGTCGCGCCAAGATCCCGCGCCAGTCTGACCGCCTGTGTTTCCACCGGCACCGCGGCCGGGCGGAAGGAAACTGGGTGCCGGCCGGCGGAGAGCAACACCGTGGCCGCGCCCGTGAACGGCATTGTCTCCGGCGCCAGGCTGGAACCGGTCGTCGTGCGGTTCTCCGGCGCTCCCGCCAGTCTGGCGGAATTCCCGGCCGCGCCGGCCTCTTCCGCGAGCGCCGTGAGCAGGGCTGGAATGACGTGCTGCGCATCGGCGATGATCGAAAGTCCGGCGCGCGCGATCATGGCGGCGTGCAGGTCGGTGTTGACCGCCACCACATGCTGCACCCGGGCGATGCCCTGCAAATGCTGCGGCGCGCCGGCAATGCCGAGCGCCAGATAACAGGCGGCATCCAGCACCGAGCCGGAAGCGCCGACCTGCCGTTCGCGTGGCAAATGCCCTGCGTCACACACCACGCGGCTGCCGGCCGGGGTCGCGTTCAAGGCGCGTGCCAGGGCAGCGAAACCGGCGAAATCGGTGACGCCATTGCCGGCGGAGACGACGAAATCTGCTTCCGTCAGCTTCACTGTTGCCGGATCGGCCGGAATGCGCGGGCCGACCATGAGACGCGTCCGGCTCTCCGCCACCTCTGGCGGGCAGACGGTTACCGCGTGCGGCGGCCCGCGATGCGGCGCGACGCAATCGGCGATCACGGTGAGCAGGCGCGGCGGCGCGCGGCGCTGTTCGATCCGGCCGGCACGTGCCTTGCGGCTCACGGCGCGGGCGGTGATCTGCTCGGCCTCGGCGAAGAGAGTCTCACCAAGACGCGCGGCGACGCGGCGCGCGAGGTCGCCGCCGGTTTCGCTCTCAGGGAACAGCACATGCCGCGGCGCCGTTGCCGCGATCATGGCGGCGATGGCGGCAACACGGCGTTCGGGATCGGCCTCCGCCGGCAGTGGGCTCACTTGGTCCGCTCCGGCCGGACCGGCGGGTTCGGCGAGGTCCGGCGCGAGCAGCCGCACCGCGCCGCCGGCGTTCCCGGCATCGGCGAGCAGCCGCGCCGCTCCCAGGAGTTGGCGGTCATGCGGCGAAAGTCGGCCCGCGGGCGCATCCGCCACCACGAGTATCAGAAAGGCCGGGTTGTCGATGACGCGGATCGCCGGGGCCGCTGCCTTAACGGCGGCGCGCACGACCGGCGCAGTCCCGCCGCCCAGATGCAGCCGGTCCAGCCGCAGGCGCGGCGCGGGCGCGACCGCCGCCGCCCTCTCGCCGCGCGGGTCGCGCCGCTTGCGGCCGGAGGTGGGCACCACGGCGTCACGCGGCAACAGGCGGGGGCGGAGACCGGCCTGCACCAATCTTGCGGCCCGCTCGGCGCGGGGATCGCGACGCGGTCTCGTCATCACGCGGTCTCCACGGCGTCCAGCAGCAACTCGGCGATGTCGCGCACCTCGGGGCGTGGGCCGGTGACGCCTTCCAGCATGGCGGTGCAGCCTGGGCAGGCGACGGCAACCAGGTCCGCGTCCACATCGCGCGCCTGCTGCATGCGCAGGTCGGGGATACGCCGCTCGCCTGGCACGTCGGAGACCGGGCTGCCGCCGCCACCGCCGCAGCACATGGCACGTTCGCCGTGCCGCGCCATCTCTACCGTGGTCCGCGCGATCCGCCCCAGCAGAGCGCGCGGCGCCTCGGTTTCGCCGTTGTAGCGCGCGAGGTAGCAAGGATCGTGATAGGCGATGCGGCCTTCCGCCCGGCGCGTCGGTTTGAGCCGACCCGCTTGCACCAGTTCTTCCAGCAGGGCTGTGTGGTGCAGCACGGTGTAGGCCCCGCCGAAGGCCGGATATTCATTCCGCAGCACGTGCAGCGCATGCGGATCGGCGGTGACGATGCGTTGGAAGCGCCGCGTCGCGAGCGTCGCCACGTTGTCGCGCGCGAGACGCTGGAAGGTGGCCTCGTCGCCGAGGCGGCGCGCAAGGTCGCCGCAGTCGCGCTCCGCTGCGCCGAGCACGGCGAATTCCACCCCGGCGAGACGCAGCAGCCGCACCAGGGCGCGCAGGGTGCGGCCATAACGCAGATCGAATGCGCCCTCGCCGAGCCAGAGCAGCACGTCGGTGCTGTCGTCCTCGCCGAGCACCGGCAGGTCGAGCCCGGCGGCGAAATCGGTGCGGGCGGCAAGCGGGCGGGAGCCGGGATCGTCGGCCTGACGCAGTGCCGTCAAGAGCGGCACCGCCTTGTCCGGCATCGCGCCCAGCTCCAGCGTCTGATGCCGGCGCAGCGCGATCACCGCATCGACATGCTCGATCATCATCGGGCACTCGCCGACGCAGGCGCGGCATGTGGTGCAGGCCCAGAGCGTGTCGGGATGGATCATCGCGTCCGCGCCGATGATCGGGGTATGCGCGCCACCGAAACCGGGGGTGTCAACCCCCGGATGCGGGCTACCGGTATAGGGCGCCGCGGTTCCGGTTGGGCGCATGGCGGCGGAGAGGTCCTGGATCAGCCGCTTCGGGTTCAGCTTCTGCCCGGCGGCATTGGCCGGGCAGACGTCCTCGCAGCGGCCGCATTGGACGCAGGCATCGAAGGAAACCAGCGCGGTCCAGGGGAAATCCGCCGGCGTGCCTGCGCCGAGCGTGGGCGCGTCGAGAGCGAGCGGCATCAGCGCCGTGTCACGACCGCCTCCGAAGCGGGCCGGACGCGGATGTACGACCAGGCCGAGCGCCCCGGCCAGGGCATGGCGCAGCGGTGCGTCCCGCAGCCGAGCGATGAGGCCGAAGCCGCCGATCACTGCCAGCGGCAGGCCAGCCGCGCCGAGGAGGGGGAGGTCGATCACTGCCCTGAGCGCCATCAGCAGCGCGCCGCCGGCGTAGAGGCCGAGCCAAAGCGGCAGCCAGAGGAAACGACCGCCGGAGAGGGAAGCCGGCCGCGTCGGCAGACGCCGGCGCGCCACCAACGCCGCGCCGAACAGCGCGCCGGCGAAGGCAAGCGCCAGCACGGACCAGTAGAAACGCGAGGCGGAGAATCCCGGCAGCACGCCGAGCGCCAGTAGCGCCGAGCCGCCCAGCAGCCCGCCCGCCGCCGCAACGTGCATGCGCGCCGCCGCCGGTCGCCGCGCGACGACATCGTGCACATCATGCAAATAGCGCCCTGGCAGGGCGAGAAGACCGGCCAGCCAGTTCACCCGCGCGACCCTGCCCTGCCGCCAGAGGGCGGCGAGACGCAGGGCTTCGAGCAGGGCCCAAGCAGCCATGAGCCAGGGCAGGAAGGGCAGGAGCTTGGTGGCCATCCCGGTCTAGTATCCCGCTGCGAAGAAAAGCGAGGCGGCGCGTCGCATCGCCCCGCGAAGACGATCAGCCACTACAGATCCTTGCAGAGTCGCAGCGCGTCATAGATCGCCGCATGGATGTTGCGCCCCGCGACGGCGTCGCCGATGCGATACAGCGCGTATCCTTCGCCACGCGGCTGCGGTTTCCCCGCGATCAGGGCGCGTGGATCGATCTCCCCGCCATTGCACGAGCCCGCACGCAGCACGTGGTAGAGCGCATCGACCGCCAGGGTGCCGAACTCCACCACCACGTGGTCCACCAGCCGCTCTTCCTCGGCGCCGGTCATGGTATTGCGCAGCGCCGCGACCAGGCGGTTGCCCTCGCGATAGACCTCGAACAGCTCCAGATTCGGCGACATCACCACGCCGAGCCGGTACAGCTCGCGCAGATGCACCGGCTGGTTGGTCATGCCGACATCCTCGGCCGCCATACGGTCCTGCGTCGCAAGTTCCACAAGCGCCCCGCGTTGCGCCATCTTCTCGGCGGTGGAGGCGGCATTGTGCTGCCCCATCGCGTCGTAGAGCAGCACCGATCCGCTTGGCTCCACCTTGTCGGTCAGCACATCCCAGGTGGAAACGAAGTGCTCCGCGCCCTTGATGCCGCCGAGATTGGGCACGCCGCCGGTCGCGACGATCACCACATCCGGCTTTTCTACCAGCACCAGCGCTTCCGTCGCCTCGCTGCCGAGGCGCAGATCGACGCCAAGCTTGCGCAGCTGTGCCTCCAGCCAGCGGGGGATGCCGGAGAGCGCCTCCCGCCAGGTGCCGCGCGCGGCGATGGTGATCTGGCCGCCAAGCTGCGCGTTCTTCTCGAACAGCACGACATCATGGCCGCGCTCGGCGCAGACCCGCGCCGCCTCCAGCCCGCCCGGCCCGCCGCCGATCACGACCACGCGCCGCTTCTCCGCCGCGCGGGGGATGATATGCGGCATCGTCGCCTCGCGGCCGGTCGCGGCGTTCTGCAGACAGAGCGCATCACCGCCGACATAGATGCGGTCGATGCAGTAGCCGGCACCGACGCATTGCCGGATGTCGTCCTCGCGCCCTTCGCTCAGCTTGCGCACGAGATGCGGGTCGGCGATGTGCGCGCGCGTCATCGCCACCATGTCGACATGCCCCTCCGCGACCGCGCGGGCGGCGGTGGCAAGATCGGTGACGCGCTGGGCATGAAACACCGGAATGTCGAGCGTGCGCTTCATCGCGCTCGGCAGATGCAGGAAGGGAGCGACCGGGAACGCCATGTTCGGCAGGCTGACGGCGTGCGACATATGGTCGCGCGCCTGGCCGCCGATGATGTTCACGAAATCGATCAGGCCGCGCTTCGCGTATTCGGCGGCGATGGCGATGGCATCCTCATGCGAGATCCCGCCCTCGTACATCTCATCGCCGGACATGCGCATGCCGATGACGTAATCATCGCCGGTCGCCGCGCGCATCGCCTCCAGCACCTCGATGCCGAAGCGCATCCGGTTGGCGAGGCTGCCGCCGTACTCGTCGCCGCGGGTATTGACCGAGGGGCTCCAGAACTGGTCGAGCAGATGGCCATGCGCACCGGAGATCTCGCAGCCATCGAGTCCGCCTTCGCGGCAGCGGCGGGCGGCGGCGGCGAAATCGGCGATCACGCGGGCGATGTCCGCCTTCTCCATCTCCTTCGGGATGGAGCGGCTCGCGGGCTCGCGATGCGTGGAGGGCGAGATGACCGGCAGCCAGTTATCCGTGTCCCAGCGCGTGCGCCGGCCCATATGCGTGAGCTGGATCATCAGCTTCGCGCCATGCCGGTGGATGCGATCGGCGAATTCCCGGAATGCCGGGATGATCGAATCGTCGGCGACCGAGATCTGATTCCAGGGCGTCGCCGGGCTGTCCGGCGCGACCGAGGAGGAGCCGCCGAACATGGTCAGGCCGATACCGCCCTTCGCCTTTTCCTCGTGATAGAGCTGGTAGCGTTCAAGCGGCTTGCCGCCGCTGCCATAGCCAGGGGCGTGGCTCGTGCTCATCACCCGGTTGCGGATGGTCAGCGACTTGATCTGCAGCGGCTTCAGCAGCGCGTCGGCGTGCGGGATCATGAGGGGCGATGGCTCGTCTGGCTGGAGGAAGAACCGATCTGCCGCTCGGCGCGCGGCGGATGACCGAACCGCGCACGGAAGGCGGCGCTGAAATGCGAAGCGGACGCGAAACCGCAGGCGATGCCGATTTCCGTCACCGGCAAGCCGGTCTCGCGCAGCAGGGTGCGGGCGCGGTCGAGGCGCAGCCCGGTGGAGAACGCGGCCGGGCTCTGGCCGAGATGCTTGCGGAACAGGCGCTCGATCTGGCGGGCGGAGATGTTGGTGCGTTGCGCGATTTCGCCCGCGGACATTGGCTGGTCCGGCGTCTCTTCCAGCAGGCGCACCGCTTTTTCGAGTTGCGGGTGCGGGGCGGCGGCGCGGGCGAGCGTTGGCTGCGGCGAGGCGCCGTCACGATCCCGCGCCACCAGAAATTGCGCCGAGATCCGCGCCGCCAGCGATCGGCCGAAGCGGGCGGCGATGATCTCCAGCATCATGTCAAGCGGCGCGATGCCGCCGGTGCAGGTGGCGCGGTCGCGGTCGATCGTGAACATCCCGGTCACGAAATCCGTGTCCGGGAATTCCTCGCGCACCGCGTCGAGATTTTCCCAGTGAATAGCGCAGCGATAGCCGCGCAGCAGCCGGGCTTCGGCAAGGGCGAAGCTGCCGGTACAGAGGGCGCCGAGCGGTATGCCCTGCCGCGCGAGGCGCCGCAGTACGGTCAGCACCGGGCGGCTGACCGATTGCCGCACATCGATGCCACCGCAGACGAAGAGGATATCGAACGGTGCCGCCGTCTCCAGCAGCACGGTCGGATGCAGCATCATCCCGTTGCTGGCGGTGGCGGGCACGCCGTCTGTCGTCACCACCTGCCATTCATAGGCGGCTTCATCCCGCAAACGATTCGCCATGCGCAATGCCTCGATGGCGTTGGCGCACGCGATCATCGAGTAGTTTGGCAGGGTGAGGAAGCCGAACCGGCGCAGGCGGGCGAGGTCCATGTCCGGTTCAGCGCTCGATCGTCACATCCGATGTCGGCTTGGCGCAACAGAGCAGGATCATGCCCTGGTCGATCTCCCGCTGCCTGATGCCGCCGGCCTGCGGCATGGCGACGCTGCCTTCGGTCTTGCGGCTCTTGCAGGTGCCGCAAACGCCCTTGGCGCAGGAGGAGGGCAGGCGCATCCCGGCCCGCCGCGCCGCGTCGAGGATCGTCGTCTCCGGCCCGCAGGTGACGCTGCGCTGGCTCTTGGTGAAGGTGATCGTATAGCCGGTCGCTTCCGCTTCCGGCGCGGAAGCGGTGGCAGGGGGTTCGGCCGCCACCGTTTCGGCGACGCTCTCGGCGCCGAAATCGAAGCTCTCCTCGTGGTAGCGGGCACGGTCGAAACCGGCTTCGTCCAGTATGGCGCGCACCGCCGCCATATAAGGCGCCGGGCCGCAAGTGAAGACCGTGCGCTCCAGGAAATCGGGCGCGACCAGGCGCAGCGCCGGCAGGCTCAGCCGGCCGCGCAGACCGTTCCAGCTCTCCCCCGGGCTGTCCGCCTCGCAGAAGGCGATGGAGCGGAAACTGCCTCGCCCGCGCGCCAATTCCGCGAGTTCGGCGCGGAAGATGAGATCAGTCGGGGAGCGGGCGCTGTGCACGAACAGGATATCGGCCGGATCGCCGAGATCGAAATGCGCGCGCGCCATCGACATCAGCGGGGTGATACCGCTGCCGGCGGAGAGGAACAGATATTTCCGCGCCGGGTGCAGCGCGGCGGAGAAGCTGCCGAGCGGACCGCTCGCGCGCAGCGCCATGCCGGGCCGCAGCCGGTCGTGCAGCCAGTTCGACACCGGCCCACCCGGCACGCGCTTGACGGTGATCGTCAGGCTGTGTGGCCGGGTTGGCGTCGAGGCGATGGTGTAGGAACGCTGTACCGTACCACCGTCAAGCGGGATCTCGAAGGTGATGAACTGGCCGGGCAGATAAGTGAAGCGGCGCGACGTGCGGGCAGAGAAGGTGAAACTGCGCACATCCGCCGTTTCATCCCGCACCGCGCGGCAAACCAGCTCTTCCTCGGCTT
>DATJWY010000221.1:0-3664 GCA_035500775.1 Acetobacteraceae bacterium | reverse complement strand
GTTTTGTGCCGGGGTCCGGGGGGCGGCGCGCCCCCCGGCGGGGGCTGGGGCGGAGCCCCAGGGATCAGTCAAACACCACCCGCGGCAGATAGAACGACACCAGCCAGTTCGGCGCATCGACGATCTCGCTGATGCGCAGGTCGCCGCACACGCTGCAAAGCATATAGGCGTCCACCGCGCTGATCCCGAGCCGGGCCGTCAGCAGGTCGATCATGCCGGAAACCGCGTCGCGCGCGCCCTGGAACAGATCGGTGCCGATGCCGGTGGTGACCTCGTAGCCCTTGGCATCGAGATGCCGCGTCACTGGGCCGGGCAACGTCACGCGCGGGAAGCGCAGCCCGGCTTGCTTCACCAGATCGAAGCGCAATGTCACCTGCATCGGGCTTTCGATCGCGGTGCCGCACACCTCGCCATCGCCCTGCGCCGCATGGGTATCGCCGACCGAGAACAGCGCCCCCGTCACCTCGACCGGCAGATAGAGTTCGGCCCCGACGGAAAGGTCGCGCAGATCCATGTTGCCGCCGACGCGGCGCGGCGGGACGATGCTGTGCAGCCCCGGCTCCGCCGGCGCGACGCCGATCGTGCCGCAGAACGGCTTGAGCGGCACGCGGGCGAAGGAGCCGAACGCGGCGGGTGCGAGGCTCGCGGTGTCATACGACCAGATATGCAGCGCCGGGTCCGGGAACTGGTCGGCGAGCAGGCCGAAGCCGGGGATGTTCGCGGTCCAGCCCCAGCCGGAGGGCTGGAAATGCTCGATCGTGATCTTGAGCGCATCGCCCGGCTCCGCCCCGTCGATGAAGACGGGGCCGGTCACCGGATTGATGCGGCCGAAATCGAGCGCCTTCAGATCATCGAGCGTCGAGTCCGGACCGAGCTGGCCGCCGGAGGAATCGATCGTCTCGAAGCTGACCGTCTCGCAGGGCGCGATGCGCAGCACCGGGGCGTTGGCGTTGTTCCAACCCTGGTGGCAGTTGCAATGCGCATGGATGGTGTGGAGCTTACTTTGCATCGCTCACCCACACATAAGGATAGTTGATCGGCGTATAGATCGGATCGACGAACAGGCTGCGCGGGCCGGCGAGGCGGGGCGTTTTCAGCACGTAGAGCTTCTCGTTGAACACCGGCACCCAGGGCGCGTCGTCCATGACCTGCGCGTAGATCTTAGCCCAGGCGTCCAGCCGCTCGGCCGTCTTCGCCGGATCGGTGATGCTGTCCGCCGCCACGGCCGCCGCGTCGAGATCCTTGCGGCAATAGTTGGACCAGTTCCAGCCGCCCTTGGCGCTCCCGCAGGAGAGGATCGGCGTATAGAAATCGGTGGGGTCCGGGAAGTCGTCGGACCAGCCGGTGCCGCCGGACCAGACGATCGGCGCCTGGCTCGTGCTCGCCGCGGCGATCAGTGCTTCCTGCGCCACCGTCTTGATGTCCGCCTTGATGCCGATCGCGGCGAGATCCTGCTGGATCGCCTGCACGATGCGCGGATTGGGGTCGGTGTTGTTGGAGTAGATCGTGGTGGAGAAGCCGTTCGGGTAGCCGGCTTCCTTCAGCAGCGCGATCGCCTTGGCCGGGTCGTACTCATAGCCCTGATAGCTCGGATCGTAGCCAGGCATGCCGGGCGGCAGCACTTCCTTCGCCGGCGTCGCGCGGCCGTTGATCAGGCGGACGATGCGCTGCTTGTTGATCGCGTGGTTCAGCGCGCGCCGCACCCGGATGTCGTCGAACGGCTTCTGATCGACCTTGATCGCCAGATACGAGGTTTCAAGCCGCGGCCCGGTGACGACATCCGGCTTCAGCTTGGGGTCCTTCATCACCTGCGTGAAGCGGGCCGGCGGAATGCCGTCGCCGAGCGCGTCCACCTCGCCGTTCTGCAGACGGAGCAGCGCGGTCATCGGCTCCTGCCCGACCTGCACCACGATCTGGTCGAGATGCGGGATGCCGGCCTCGAAGTAGTTCGGGTTACGCACCAGCGTGACGTGCTGGCCGAGCGTCCATTCCTTGAGCTGGAATGCGCCGGTGCCGACCGGGTGCTTGCCGAAATCATTGCCCGGCTTCTCGACTTCCTCGCGCGGCACGGCGAAGGCGAAGTTCAGTGCCAGCACATGCAGGAACGGCGCGCTCGGATGTGAGAGGCTGATCTTCACCGTGTAGGGGTCGGGCGCGGCGAGGCCGGCGAGATGGTCGGCCTTGCCGTGCGTGTAGTCATCGAAACCGGCGATGGCGCTGAAGAAGCTGGCGCCCGGGCTCTGCGTCTTCGGGTTCACCGTGCGCTGGATGGAATAGACGATATCGTCCGCCGTCAGCTCGCGGCCATTATGGAAATGCACGCCGCGCCGGAGCTGGAAGGTATAGACGAGGCCGTCCGGGGAGATGCTGTAGCTGTTGGCGAGCATCGGGCGCAGCTGTGTGGTGCCCGGTTCGTAATCCATCAGGCCGCTGAACATTGACTTGATCAGCGACCAGTTCTGCCAGTCATAGCCGATCGCCGGATCGAGCGTCGCGATATCGTCCTTGAACGCGATGGTCATCGAGCCGCCGTTCTGCGGCGCGGCGCTCTGTGCCAAAGCGGGACTGATCGCCGGGAGGGGCGAGAGCCCGGCTGGCAGGCCGGCGGCGAGCAGGACGGCAAGAACGGAGCTGCGCACGAAGGCACGCGGCACACCGGGACGGCGACGGATCATGCGGAAGCCTTTCTCATCGAGGCGTGCGATCACCGGAGCCTGATCCGGGGATCGACGAGGGGCGCAATCATATCGACCAGCAAATTGGCAAGAACGATGCCAGCGGCGGCGAGCAGCGTCACCGCCATGATCACCGGGATATCGACCGTCTGGATCGCCTGCCAGGTGAGCTGACCGACGCCGGGCCAGCCATAAACCGACTCGACCACCACCGCCCCCGACATGAACGAGCCGATATCGAGCCCGATCATGGCGATCACCGGCAGGATCGCGTTGCGCAGCGCATGCACCAGCACGACACGCGGCTCGGTGGCACCCTTGGCGCGGGCGGTGCGCACATAATCCTGGCTCAGCACGTCGATCATGCTGGAGCGCATCATGCGACTGTACCAGCCCGCGCCGACGATGCCGAGCGTCACCGCCGGCAGAACGAGGTGGCTGAATCCGCCATAGCCGCCGATCGGGAACCAGCCGAGCTGCGCCGCGAACACGTAGAGCAGCACGATCGCGACCACGAATTGCGGCACGGAGAGGCCGAGGAAGGCGAACAGCATCACCACCCGGTCGGTCCCCCGGTTGCGCCGGTAGGCGGCGAGGATGCCGGCGGGCAGGCCGATCGCCAGTTCGGCCGCGATGGCGCCGGCGAGCAGCCAGAGCGTCGCCGGCAACCGGCTCAGGAGCAGCGCCGTGACATCCGTGCGCTGCACGTAGGAGCGGCCGAGATCGCCACGCGCCAGCCGGCCGAGATAGGCGGCGAATTGCACCGGCAGCGGGCGGTCGAGACCCATTTCATGCCGGACCAGCGCCACCATCTCCGGCGTCGCGCTGTGGCCCGCGATCTCCCGTGCCGGATCGGCGGGGAGCAGGAACAGCAGGGCGAAGGTGATGAGCGCGACGCCGAAAAGGATCGCGGCGGATTGCGCGAGGCGGTTGGCGAGATAGCGGAGCATGTCAGGCACAGCCCAGGGGCGCTGCCCCTGGACCCCGGC
>DATJWY010000220.1:0-8892 GCA_035500775.1 Acetobacteraceae bacterium | reverse complement strand
ACGTGACGCTGGTGCCGTTCCGCGGCGCGCGGCGCGTGCAAGGCTTTCGCGGCGCGATCATGGGAGACCTCGGCTAATGGCCCGCATCACCCGCCGCGCCTATGCGGACATGTATGGCCCGACCAAGGGCGACCGCGTGCGCCTCGCCGACACCGATCTCTTCGTCGAGGTGGAACATGATTTCACCGTGTACGGCGAGGAGGTGAAATTCGGCGGCGGCAAGGTGATCCGCGACGGCATGGGCCAGTCGCAGGCCACTCAGGCAAGCGGCGCGGTCGATACCGTCATCACCAACGCGCTGATCATCGATCATTGGGGCATCACGAAAGCGGATGTGGGCCTCGGCAATGGTCGCATCGCCGCCATCGGCAAGGCCGGCAACCCGGACGTGCAGCCCGGCGTCAACATCGTCATCGGCCCGGGCACGGAAGTCATCGCCGGCGAGGGCCGCATCCTCACCGCCGGCGGTATCGACAGCCATATCCATTTCATCTGCCCGCAGCAGGTGGAGGAGGCGCTGGCCTCCGGCGTCACCACGCTGGTCGGCGGCGGCACCGGCCCTGCCACCGGCACGGCGGCCACCACCTGCACGCCGGGGCCGTTCCATCTCGCCCGCATGTTGCAGGCGGCCGAGGGCCTGCCGGTGAATCTCGCCTTCGCCGGCAAGGGCAATGCCTCGCGCCCCGAGGCGCTGGAGGAGATGATCCGCGCCGGTGCCTCCAGCCTGAAGCTGCATGAGGACTGGGGCACCACGCCCGCCGCCATCGATTGCTGCCTGTCCGTCGCCGACGCGTTCGACGTGCAGGTGATGATCCACACCGACACGCTGAACGAAAGCGGCTTCGTCGAGGACACCATCGCCGCCTTCAAGGGCCGCACCATCCACGCCTTCCACACCGAAGGCGCGGGCGGTGGGCATGCGCCGGACATCATCAAGGTCGCCGGCCTGCCGAACGTGCTGCCCAGCTCCACCAACCCGACGCGGCCCTACACGGTGAACACGCTGGACGAGCATCTCGACATGCTCATGGTGTGCCATCACCTCGACCCGGCGATCCCGGAGGACGTCGCCTTCGCCGAGAGCCGCATCCGGCGCGAGACGATCGCCGCCGAGGACATCCTGCACGATCTCGGCGCGCTCTCGATGATTTCCTCCGACAGCCAGGCGATGGGCCGCGTCGGCGAGGTGATCATCCGCACCTGGCAGACGGCGCATAAGATGAAGCAGCAGCGCGGCGCGCTGCCCGGCGACGGCGCGGCCGACAATGCGCGGGTGAAGCGCTACATCGCCAAATACACGATCAATCCGGCGATCGCGCAGGGCCTCGCGCGTGAGGTCGGCTCGGTGGAAGTTGGAAAATTCGCCGATCTCGTGCTGTGGCAGCCGGCTTTCTTCGGCGTGAAGCCGGATCTGGTGCTCAAGGGCGGAACGATCGTGATGGCGCCGATAGGCGATCCCAACGCCTCCATCCCGACGCCGCAGCCGGTGCATTACCGGCCGATGTTCGGCGCCTATGGGCGGGCGCTGGCGGAAAGCTGCATTACCTTTGTTTCCGCGGCGGCGCTGGCTGATGGGATCGGGGCGCGGCTTGGCCTTAGCCGGCGGCTCGCGGCGGTGGAGAACACACGTGGCGGCATCGGCAAGCGCAGCATGATCCATAATGATGCGACGCCGGTCATCGAGGTCGATCCGGAAACCTACGAGGTGCGGGCGGATGGGGTGCTGCTGACGTGTGAGCCGGCGACAACGCTGCCTATGGCGCAACGGTATTTTCTGTTTTGACCGAGATGGGGCTCCGCCCCATACCCCGCCGGGGGGCGAGGCCGCCCCCCGGACCCCGGCGCAACTTAGCGGGGCGTACCTTATGAAAGCCGTGTTCGTTTTGCCTGCTGGGAACTGGGAAACCACGCGTGAAGTGGACAGCGTGTTGCTGGACCATGACATGCGTCATCGCCGCCGCATCGTGCTGACCACCGAGAACGGGCACGATTTGTTGCTCGACCTGCCGCACGCCACGCGGCTGCGGCAGGATGACGGGCTGGTGCTGGAGGATGGCGGCATCGTCCGCGTCCGCGCCGAGCCGGAAGCGCTGCTGGAAATCCACGCGCATGATCCGGCCGCGCTGGTCCGCATCGCCTGGCATCTCGGCAACCGGCATCTGCCGGTGCAACTCCTCGGCGACCGGCTGCGCATCCGCGCCGATCACGTCATCGCCGAGATGGTGACGCTCCTTGGCGGCCACGCCGAGCCCGTGCTGGCGCCGTTCGACCCCGAGGACGGCGCCTATGCCGGCGGCGGCCACGGCCACCACCATCATCACCATGACACGCCGGACCATGACCACCCGCATCGCTGAGGCGGGCCTGCTCCGGCTGCTCGCCTGGCTCTCCCCGGCTTTCCCGACCGGCGGCTATACCTATTCGCACGGCCTGGAATGGGCGGTGGAAACCGGCGACGTCCGCGACGAGGCGACCTTGCGCGCCTGGCTCCGCGACGTGCTGACCCTCGGCGCCGGCTGGTCGGACGCGATCCTGCTGCGCGCCGCCTGGCGCGGCGCGGCCGAGCCGGAGACGCTCTCCGAACTCGCCGAGCTGGCGGCGGCGGTCGCGCCCTGCCGGGAGCGCCGGCTGGAAACGCTGGCCCAGGGCGACGCCTTCCTGCGCGCCGCCGCGCCCTGGGGCGGGGAGGCGATCCTGATCCGGCTCGCGCGGCCGGACGGCGTCGCCTACCCGGTGGCGGTCGGCGCGCTCGCGGGCGCGCACGGGGTGGAGGAGGACGCGGCCTGTGCCGGCTTTCTGCAGGCCTTCGCCGCCAACGTCATCTCGGCGGCGGTGCGGCTGATCCCGCTCGGTCAGAATGCCGGGCTGCGCGTGCTCGCGGCGTTGCAGCCCGTGGTGAGCGATGTCGCGGCGGAAACGCGGCGGGCCGGGCTCGACGATCTCGGCGGCGCCTGCTTCCGCTCCGACATCGCGGCGATGCGACACGAAACCCAATATACGAGGTTGTTCCGCACATGAGTTCTGAACACGGCCCGCTGCGCGTGGGCGTCGGCGGCCCGGTCGGCACCGGCAAGACGGCGCTGATGGATGCGCTCTGCAAGACGCTCCGCGACCGCTACGACATCGCAGCCATCACCAACGACATCTACACCAAGGAGGATGCCGAATTCCTCACCCGCTCCGGCTCGCTGCCGCCGGAGCGCATTCTCGGCATCGAGACCGGCGGCTGCCCGCACACCGCCATCCGCGAGGATGCCAGCATCAATCTCGCCGGCGTCGCCGAGATGAGCCGGCGTTTCCCCAAGCTCGACCTCATCCTGATCGAGAGCGGCGGCGACAATCTCGCGGCGACCTTCAGCCCCGAGCTGGCCGACATCACCATCTACGTCATCGACGTTTCCGCGGGCGACAAGATCCCCCGCAAGGGCGGCCCCGGCATCACCCGCAGCGACCTGCTGGTGATCAACAAGATCGACCTCGCCCCGCATGTCGGCGCCAGCCTGGACGTGATGGACCGCGACGCACGCAAGATGCGCGGCGAGCGGCCGTTCCTGTTCACCAATATCCGCGCGGGCCAGGGCGTGGCGGACGTGGCGGCGTTCATCGAGAGCAAGGGCGGGCTCGCCGGGGCGGCATGAACATCCGTCCCGCCACGCCCGGGGATGCGGAGGCGATCTGGCGGATCATCGGCCCCGTCATCGCCGCCGGGGAAACCTATGCCTTGCCGCCCGCCTATTGGTTCGGCGCGCCGCACGCGGTGTTCGTGGCGGAGGCGGAGGGTGAGATCGTCGGCACCTATTATACCAACGGCCCTATTGACTGACCTTTCAGTGAAGCAGCGGGGCTCTGCCCCGCACTCCGCTGGGGGCAGCGCCCCCAGGCCCGCACAAGTTTGGAATCATTCATGGAAGGGGGTCTGGGGCCGACGGCCCCAGCGGGTCCAGGGCGGAGCCCTGGCCTTTTTCTCGATCGGTCAAGACCTGCGGCGGTTGGTATTATCTGCATGGCCCGGGACGCCGGTCCGTTGAAGCAGGGCAACGGATCGCGGCAAATTTAATGGATTATGGCGAAGATCAGCCCACATAGAGCGCGATGATTATACGGGCGTATATTTGTCAACGATCTTCATGTTTTTGGCGAATAGATCAACAGCCACGCTCGGAAGGACCGTTGCAATGCGCAAGAACCTCTCCATCGTTTTAACTCTCTGTGCGCTGCTTGGCGTCATGCCGCTGCTGGGCGCCTGCCACACCACCGCCGGCGCTGGAAAGGATATCTCGGCGACGGGGCAAGCCATCACAGGCACCGCCAACAAGGCGACACCATGATCGACTGATCGCCGCTGAACTGACGGCTTCCGACCGACCGTCCGGCCCCCATGGCTGAACAGAGCGATGGGACCAGTGCCCTCATCCCATGATGGCGGCGCCCGCCGATCGGACGAGTTCAGATCAAAAAAGATACACCAATGGGCCTTATTCTGCTTATTCTGGTGATCCTGCTTCTGTTCGGTGGCGGTGGTTTTTACGGGTATCGATCCGGATATTATGGAGGGCGCGGATTTGGCGGCGCGCTCGGCTTGATATTGCTTATAATCATTTTATTTTTGTTGTTCGGTGGTGGATTCCATCGGCAGCTCACCTACTGATGGTTCCGCTGCTGACCATGGCCGAATGCATGCAACCGTCATCCGGGCGCCTTCTGTCCCATGCCTCTATGGGAGAGGAGGCTTCATGGGCGTCCAAGGGATCAGGGCCGGACCGCCGGTAATCAACCGGTAATCAAGACGCCTCCGGCTCGCATGTCGTCGCATCATCTTCGCGGAGGGCACGTCGTCGTGGACAAGGACCGTATAGCAGGCTCCATCAAACAAGCCGCCGGCACCGTCAGGCAGATGGTCGGCAAGGTGCTTGGCGATCACAAGCTGGAATCCGAGGGAAGGGCGGAGAAAGCCGAAGGCCAGGTTCAGAACATGGTCGGCGGGCTCAAGGATACCGCCCGCGAGATCATCGACAAGAAGTAGCGGCGCGTTGAGCCTTGCCTGGATTGTGCCGGGATTCGCCGCGTCGCGTCGTGTGTGCCGGGGGGCTGGCCTGGGTGTTGTTGTCCCTGGCTCTTCCGAAGGTCGCGGTTTCGGCCGGGAGTCCCGATGGGGTCTGGCTCATGCCCCTGAAGGCGGCCGTGCGGATCTTCGACTGCGGTGGAGGGCTTTGTGGCCAGATCGTGTGGCTGCACCACCCGCGCGATCCCGCGGGGCAACTGGTCCGCGACAAGAAGAACCCGGACCCCGCATTGCAACAGCGCCCGCTCTGCGGCCAGACTATTATTTGGGGGCTACAGCCGGCGGACCCGGATCATTGGAAGGGCGGCTGGCTCTATAATCCTGACGACGGAAAAACGTACCGCATCAGGGGCGCACTCCGTTCCGCCGATACCATGGTCGTGCGCATCTATCTCGGAATCCCATTCTTCGGCGAGAGCTGGACCTTGCTCCGCGTGCCGCGGCTCAGTTCGGAAGGTTGGTGCTGAGCAGCAAGGGCCGACCGCGGCCTGATGCCGGCGCCGGGCACGATCTGGTCCTTCCGAAAGTTTCAGGCCGCCGCGATCGAGATGTCCGCCTCCGCCGGCGGAGCCTTTTTATGCGCGCTCAGCCTTTCGTGCGCGGTGTCCAGCGCCGACAAAATCCGGGCGCGCAACCAGAGATGCGCGGGGTCGCGATCGAAGGATGCGTGCCATGTCATGCTGATATCGAAAGACGGCACCGCGAACGGCAATTCGCTCACCGCGAGGCCGAACAGGGAAGCCCAGCATCCCGCGATGGTGGCGGGCAATGTCGCCAGCACGCCCGTCATGCGCACCAGTTCCGGCAGCGCATAGACATGGGGGGTTGTCACGACGGCGAAGCGCTGAAGACCCAACTCGGCGAGGGCGTCATCCACCAGCCGGCAATTCCCGTCGCGCGCGGAAAGGACCGCGTGCGGGCTGGCGAGGAAGGTTTCGAGATCCAGCGCGCCGGAGGCCTGCACCGCGTCCGGCGGGCATAGCACGACATAGCGATCGGACCAGAGTTTCCGCCGCTTGTGGAGCACGCCCCCGGTTTCGATCCGGCCCAGTCCGAGATCGATCTTTCCCTCGTCGAGCAACTCGGTCGCATAGACCTGATCGACGGAGCGCACCTCCAGGCTGACGCCGGGCGCTTCGGCGCGCAAGGTCGGCACGAGGTACGGCAGCAGCGCCCCCTCCAGATAATCAGACATGCCGATCGTGAAGCGGCGGCTCGCCACGGCCGGATCGAAATCCTCGGTTGCCAGCAGGCGTCCCTGAACCGTGCACAGGACGGAGCCGACAATGCCCGCCAGGGCCTGGGCGCGCGGGGTCGGTTCGACGCCCTTGGGCGAGCGCGCGAATAATTCGTCGTCGAACACGGCGCGGAGCCGGCCGAGATTATGGCTCATCGCCGACTGGGTGATGCCCAGGCGCTGCGCCGCGCGGGTCACGCTGCGTTCGCTCATGAGGGCGTCGAACGCCACCAGGAGATTGAGATCGAACCGCGTGATATTAGAGTGATCGATGGTCGACATGAGGGGTATCGATTTGATCGATGTCAGGGCTGTCTGATATGTAAAACATCGATAAACAAACGGCAATGGCAGAAACCCGACCGATGAAAACGCTGTTCGATCATTATGACCTGGCCGGCCTGACGCTGCGGAACCGCATCGTGATGGCGCCGATGACGCGCGCCCGGCGGCCGGATCACATCCCGGATGCGGAGACCGCCCTCTATTATCGCCAGCGCGCCGGCGCCGGCCTGATCATCTCCGAGGGGATGCCCGTCTCGCCGGAAGGCCAGGGCTACGCCTTCGTGCCGGGCATCTGGTCCGAGGCGCAGGTGCGGGGTTGGCGTCTCGCCACCGAGGCGGTGCATGAGGCGGGCGGCGCGATCTTCGCCCAGATCTGGCATGTCGGCCGGATCTCGCACACCTCGTTGCAGGAGGGCGGCAAGGCGCCCGTGAGCGCCTCGGACAAGCCGGCCCGTGACGCGACCAGCCGTTCCTTCGCCTTTGGCGCGGACGGCACGGTGGGCATGCTCGAAACCAGCGTGCCGCGCCGGCTGGAAACGGATGAGGTGGCGCGGGTCGTGCGGGATTTCGCGAATGCCGCGACCCACGCGCAGCAAGCCGGTTTCGACGGCGTCGAGGTGCATGGCGCGCACGGCTACCTCGTTGAGCAGTTCCTCAACCCCAATGTGAATGACCGCACCGACCGCTACGGCGGGAGCATCGAGAACCGTGCCCGCTTCGTGCTGGAGGTGGTCGATGCCGCGATCGAGCGGATCGGGGCGCGCCATGTCGGCATTCGCCTCTCTCCGTTCAATCCGGTGCATGACATGCCCGCCTATGACGAGGCGGAGGCGACCTACCTCTATCTCGCGGCCGAGCTGTCGAAGCGGCACCTGGCCTATGTTCACCTGAGCGATCTGCGCCCCCACGGCGCGGCGGCGATCCCCGAGGCGTTCCTCCGGGCATTCCGCGCCGCCTATGCGGGCACGCTGATCCTGGCCGGCGGCCTCGATCAGGCGCGCGCCGAGCAACTGGTGCGGGAGGGGCAGATCGACCTTGCCGGCTTCGGCCAGCCCTTTATCTCGAACCCGGATCTGGTCGAGCGTTTCCGGCATGGCTGGGCACTGATCCCGCCGGACCGCGCCACCTATTACGGCGGCGGCGCGCATGGCTATACGGATTACCCGGCCTACGGGCCGCAATAAAAAGGCCAGGGGCGTTGCCCCTGGACCCCACCAAAGGCGAAGCCTTTGGAATCCATTTGTTTTTTTGGCTGCGTCCGTCGTTTTCGGGCGGCTGACACCGCCGGAAAAAATAACGGTTTCCAAAAGCCCACGGCCTTTGGCGGGGTCGAGGGGCAGAGCCCCTCGCCTTACCCCCGCGCCGGCAACCGGGCTTCCCCCTGCGCATCCGGGTTCTGCGCCCGGTGCCGCAGCAGATGGTCCGCCAGCACGCAGGCGAGCATCGCTTCCCCCACCGGCACGGCGCGGATGCCGACGCAGGGATCGTGCCGTCCTTTCGTCGCGACCTCCACCTCGTTCCCCGCCTGATCCACCGAGGGCACTGGCGTCAGGATGGAGCTGGTCGGCTTGACGGCGAAGCGTGCCACGATTGGCTGCCCGGTGGAGATGCCGCCGAGAATGCCGCCGGCATGGTTGGAGCCGAACCGCACCATGCCGTTTTCCATCCGCATCGGATCGGCATTGTCCTCGCCGCGCAGCGTGGCCGCGGCGAAGCCGTCTCCGATCTCTACGCCCTTCACGGCGTTGATGCTCATCAGCGCCGCGGCCAGATCGGCGTCCAGCTTGCCATAGAGCGGCGCCCCGAGTCCCGGCGGCACGCCTTCCGCCACCAGCTCGATCACCGCGCCGACCGAGGACCCGGCCTTGCGCACCCCGTCGAGATACTCCGTCCAGAGCGTGGCCGCCTCGGCGTCCGGGCAGAAGAACGGGTTGCGCTCCACCTCGTCCCAGTCCCAGCGCGCGCGGTCGATCGGATGCGGCCCGATCTGCACCAGCGCGCCCTGGATGCGCACGCCCGGCCCGAGCAGCTTGCGCGCGACGGCGCCGGCCGCGACCCGCATCGCCGTCTCCCGCGCCGAGCTGCGCCCGCCGCCGCGATAGTCGCGGGTGCCGTATTTCAGCGTGTAGGTGAGGTCGGCATGGCCGGGGCGGAAGCGCGCGGCGATGTCGCCGTAATCCTTCGACCGCTGATCGACATTGGTGATCTCGAGCGCGATCGGCGTCCCGGTGGTCTGCCCCTCGAACACGCCGGAGAGGATGCGGACCTGGTCCGGCTCCTGCCGCTGCGTGGTGAAGCGGGACTGGCC
>DATJWY010000219.1:0-7488 GCA_035500775.1 Acetobacteraceae bacterium | reverse complement strand
GGTGGCTCAATGGCCCGCCGGAGCGACCGCCAAGAGTCCGGCGCAGGCGGGCCATTGAACCACCGGCTTGACCGGAGACACAGTATCTTTGGAATCCGTTACTTAAGTGAAGGGGGTCTGGGGCCTCAAGGCCCCAGCGGGTCCAGGGCAGAGCCCTGGCCTTCCCCTGTCACAGCCATAAAAGGGGGAGCGGGATGGACACGAATGCGCATGAAGGCGGCTTCGCGACCGGGTCCGGGCTGAAGCAGCCTTATCATCTGGTCGATCCCAGCCCCTGGCCGCTGCTCGGCGCGCTCGGCGGCGGGCTGACGCTCACCGGCATCGTCCTCGCCGCGCATTTCGGCAACTACCTCATGCTGGTCGCGGGCGCCCTGCTGACCCTTGGCACCGCCTTCTTCTGGTGGCGCGACGTGCTGCGGGAGAGCCGGACGCCGGGGCTGCACTCCCCGGTGGTGCGCCTCGGCCTGCGCTACGGCATGGCGCTGTTCATCGCCTCCGAGGTGATGTTCTTCGTCGCCTTCTTCTGGGCGTTCTTCAACTTCGCCCTGTTTCCGGAGCATGTCGCGGGCATCGCGAATCCCACCTGGCCGCCGCCCGGCGTGCATACCTTCGACCCGTTCCATGTCCCGTTCCTGAATACGATGATCCTGCTGCTCTCGGGCTGCACGGTCACTTTCGCGCATCACAGCCTGCTGGTGGGGGACCGTATCGGGATGCTGCGCACCCTCGGCATCACCATCCTGCTCGGCCTGTCCTTCACCACCCTGCAGGCGTACGAGTATTCACAGGCGCCGTTCCATCTCTATGGCGGCGGCATCTACCCCTCCGTCTTCTTCCTAGCCACCGGCTTTCACGGCTTCCACGTTATCATCGGCACCTGCTTCCTCACCGTGTGCTGGCTGCGCGCCCGGGCGGGGCAGTTCACCCCGGCGCGGCATTTCGGCTTCGAGGCGGCGACCTGGTACTGGCATTTCGTGGACGTGGTCTGGCTGTTCCTGTTCGTCTGCATCTACTGGTGGGGCGCCGGCCCGCCGGTGGTCGAGTAGCGGCACATGGTAGAGCAGGCGGCGCCTCTCTGGCGGGCGACGCTGCTGTGCCGTTGCCCGCGCTGCGGCCAGGGGCCGCTCTATCGCGGCATCCTGAAGCTCCGGGATCATTGTCCCGTGTGCGGCCTGGATCTGCGCGGGGCCGATGTCGGCGACGGCCCCGTGGTGCCGATCCTGATGGTGCTTGGCGCCATCGTTGTCGGCCTCGCTCTTTGGGTGGATGCCACCTGGGAGCCGCCGCTCTGGGTGCATGCGCTGCTCTGGCCAGTGGTGACGATCCTGCTGGCGCTGGTGATGACGCGACCGATCAAGGCGTTTCTCGTCGCGCAGCAATTCCGCACCCGGAAGCGGGAGATGGGGGTGTGACCATGCCAGGCGCGGCGTCCTCCCTTCCATCCGCCGCCTCCGGGGGCGGACGGTTCCCCTGGCGGCGCCTGCTCGGTCCCGGGTTGCTGACCCTGGCGATGCTGGCGGTGCTGATCGGGCTCGGCACCTGGCAACTGGATCGGCTGGCCTGGAAGACGGCGCTGCTCGCGGAGATCGACCGTGCCGAGCAGGCGCCGCCGGTTGCCCTGCCGGCCACGCCCGCGCCCTTCGCAAAGGTCGTTGTCGCCGGTCGGCTGCGGCCGGATCTGGCCGCGCTTTACGGCGACGAGGTCCGCGACATCGCCTCCGGCCCGGCGATGGGCGCGCGGCTGATCGAGCCGCTGGAGCGGCCGGGGGCGCCGCCGGTTCTCGTCGATCTCGGCTGGGTGCCGGAGGGCGGGGCGCATCCTGGCGGCGCGGCGCGGATCGTCGGCTATGTGCGTCCGCCCGAGCGGCGTGGCTGGCTGAGCGCCGCCGATGACCCGAAGGCACGGCGCTTCTATACGCTGGACCCCGCCGCGATCGGTGCCGCCCTGGGGCTCGCCGAGGCGACGCCCTACGTGCTGGTGGCCCTCCAGGGCGGGCCGGATGGGCCGCAACCCGCGACAGCGCTGCCGCGCCCGGCCAATAATCACCTGCAATACGCGCTGACCTGGTACGGCCTCGCCGTGACGCTGGCGGTGATCTATGGGCTTTGGTGCCGGTCGGTGTGGCGTGTTGCAGGAAAAGAAGGCCAGGGCTCTGCCCTGGACCCGCTGGGGCCTTGAGGCCCCAGACCCCCGATCACTTAAAATAAGGGATTCCAAAGGCTTGGCCTTTGGCGGGGTCTAGGGGCGGCGCCCCTGGCCTTTTCCGCGCTTGCGCGCCGGCGCGCGCGGGCTCAACTTCCTGGTTGTAGGAGCATGACGAGGGCGATGCTGGTACGCCACGCGATGCGGCTGCGGTCTTTCCTGAGCGGGGAGGGAGGGACACGCCCGACGATACGCTTCATGCCGTCACCCGGCAGGCTCGCGCCGGGTCGGCGCGTCTATGCCATCGCGGATGTGCATGGCCACCTGGGCAAGCTGCTCGCCCTGCATCAGCGCATCGCCGAGGATCTCGCCGAGCGCCCGGTGGCGGAGAGCCTTCTGATCCATCTCGGCGACTATGTTGATCGCGGGCCGGACAGCGCCGGGGTGATACGGACGCTGAGGCAGGGGCCGGCGGTGCCGGTGGACAGGGTCGTCAACCTGATGGGCAACCATGAGGAGATGATGCTTCGGGCGGTTGCCTCGGGCGATCCCCAGCTCGCCGGGCCCTGGCTCGCCAATGGCGGGGCGGCGGCGTTGCTGAGCTGGGGCGTCTCGCCGGACACGCCGCCACGGCATTGGGCGCAGTTGTTGCCTCAGGAGGATCTGCATTTCCTGGAGAGCCTCCCGGTCCGGCACAGCGTCGATGGCTACGTGTTCGTGCATGCCGGGCTGCGCCCCGGGGTCGTCACCGAGTTGCAGGCGGTGCGCGACCTGCTGTGGATCCGCGAGCCGTTCCTCTCCTCGGAGGCGGATCTCGGCGCCGTGGTGGTGCACGGCCACTCGCCGGCGACCGAGCCCGTGCTGCGCCGCAACCGGATCGGGCTCGATACCGGCGCCTTCCTCACCGGGCGCCTGACCTGCGCCGTGCTGGAAGAGGACCGGGTGGGGTTTCTCGTCGCCTGACGCCGCGCGGAGGCATCGCCCGGCGGTCGGTTGGGGAGGGAGCGGCCCACGCAAAGGTTATGCCTGCGCCCGGGGTGTTCGGCCCGCCTTCCTGCTTGCCTTGCACATGGCTGACCGGATACCCATGCAAGGATGAACGATATCGCTACGAGCACGCCTCACGCCGATCTGGCTGCCGCAATTCGCCGCTTGGCCCGTGCCAGCGTTCTCGTGGTCGGCGATATCATGCTGGACCGATACGTCTACGGCACCGTCTCCCGCATCAGCCCTGAAGCGCCGGTTCCGGTGCTGCGTGAGGAGCGGGAACTCGCGATGCCGGGCGGCGCCGGCAATGTCGTCCGCAATCTCACGGCGCTCGGCGCGGCGGTCGCCTTCATCTCCGTGGTCGGGGATGACCAGGCCGGCTCCGATCTCACCGCCCTGATCGGCGGCCAGCCGAACCTGACGCCCTGGCTGCTCGTCCAGGGTGGCCGCTGCACCACGATGAAGACGCGCTTCGTGGCGCATGGCCAGCAATTGCTGCGCACCGATCGCGAGGAAATCGCGCCGGTGCAGCCGGATCTCGCCGAGCGCATGCTGCGCATCATCGGCGACGCGGTGGCGGCGACCTCGGTGACGGTGCTCTCCGATTATCGCAAGGGCGTGCTGAGCGGGGACGTGCCGGCGCGGATCATCGCCGCGGCGCGCAAGGCCGGCCGGCCGGTCGTGATCAGCACCTACGGGGCGGCGGATCTCGGCCGCTTCGCCGGGGCCGATGTCGCGGTGATCAGCGTCGACGCGCTGACGGAGGCGACCGGCCTCGGCGCGCCGGATGACGCGACGCTCGGCGAGGCCGCCCGCCATCTCCGTGATCGCCATGGCTGGGGAACGGTGGTGGTCAATCGCGGCGAGCGCGGCCTCACAATCGTCTCGGAGGCCGGCGTCAGCCATCTCCCCTGCGTGGCGACGGAGATCTTCGATATCAGCGGCACCTTCGACACGGTGGCGGCGGCGCTGGCGGCGGGCATCGCGGCCGGACTCGCCATGCCGCTCGTGGCGGAGATCGCCAATCTGTCGATGGGGGTGGTGCTCGGCCGCCCGGGCGTCGCGGTGGCGCGGGACGTGGACCTGCTGGCGGCGCTCGCGCCGCAGGGACGGGCGCTGCGCAAGGTCGTCACCCGCGAGGTGGCGGTGGAGCAGGTCGGGCAGTGGCGGCAGCTCGGCTGGCGCACCGGTTTCACCAACGGGTCGTTCGACCCGCTGCTCCCCGAGCATCGCGCGCTGCTGGACCAGGCGCGCGCCGCCTGCGACCGGCTGGTCGTCGGCGTCAGCACGGGGGACGAGGCGGATGACTCGCCGGTGCCGCTGCTGGCGGCCCTGGCCGGGCTACCGACCGTCGATCTCGTCTGCCTCTATCGTGAGCCGGGGCCGGAGCAGACGCTGAAGGCGTTGCAGCCGGAATTGCTGGTGGAGCCGGAACAGAAGCCGAGCCCCGACATCGCGGCACTGGTGGCGAGCTGGGGCGGCAAGGTGCTGGTGAGGCAGGGCGACGCTACGTAATACCAACCGCCGTAAATCTTGACCGATCGAGAAAAAGGCCAGGGCTCTGCCCAGGACCCCCAGGGGGCAGCGCCCCCAGACCCGCACACGTTTGGAATCATTAATGGAAAGGGGTCTGGGGGCCGACGGCCCCAGTGGGGTCCAGCAAAGCCCCAGGCCTTTCAGATAGGTCGATCAATAAGGCAGTTGGTATAAGAAAGGCGAAGCCCCATGGGAGGCTGTCAGGCGCCGGTTTCCGTGCCGGTCCAGAGGAACCAGAGCGCCAGAAGCGGCTGTTCCGCCGAACGCATGGCGTGGACGATGTTGGGCGGGTTATAGACCAGGCCGCCGATACCGGGCCGGTGCCAGGGCGTGTTCCCGTTGCACCATTCTCCCTCCGAAAGCACCAGATAGATTTCCTCGGGCGGATGGGAGTGATCGGGATACCGCGTGCCCGGAGCCATCAGCGTCACGCCGATCCAGATATCGTTCCGGATCTCAAGCCCTCCCGGGCCGATGATCGTTGCGTTCGCATGGCCGTTCAGGAAGCCCTGGCCCTGCGTTTCGGCTCCGGCGCGCACCGTCCAGGCGAGCCGGGGCTCAAGGGCGGCGAAGGCGTCGGCGACATCGCCCACAGCCCTTTGTTGGAGGCGCGCCTGCGTCAGCGCCGGCTCCAGATGCTGCCGACAGACGGGCAACCGGCCTGATTCGCTCCGTCCCGGCGTGCCCGCTGATTGCCGCAGGGCCGAGAAGATCCGTTCGGCCGCGATGGCGGTCGCCGTCCTGGGCGGGGCGGCGGGATAGATCGCCGCCTGGGTCAGATCGAGCAAGCGCTGGAGGTCCGGGGAACGCGCGGGCATGAGCATTTTAACCGATCCGCAGCAGGCGCGGCCCTTCCTCATGGAGCCAGGCGACCGCTGCCGCGCGATGCGGCGTCAGCGTGTCCACCAGAGCCCAGAATGCCTTGCCGTGATTCATGTGCCGCAAATGCGCGAGTTCGTGCGCGACCACGTATTCCTGCACCAGCGGCGGCGCCATCACCAGGCGCCAGCAGAACATCAGCACGCCGGTCGATGAGCAGCTGCCCCAGCGCGTGCGCGTGTCCTTCACCGTGACCCGGCGGGGGGTGAGCCCGGCCGCTTCCGCCGCGGCGGCGACGCGCAGGGCGAGGCGTCGCCGCGCTTCCTCGCGCAGGAAATCCCCGACCCGGCGCGACAGGAACACGGCCTCGCCGCTGACCTGGATGGTTCCCTCCGTGAGCCAGGCGCCGCCACGGCCGCCGGGGACGTGGCGGATCGGGTGCGGCGTCCCGTCCAGCGGCACCGTCGCGCCATCGGCGAAGGTCACGGCGCCGGGCAGGGCGGCGAGGCGATCGGCGACCCAGTCGGCATGGTCGGCGAGCAGCGCCATGCCGGCGGCCCGCCCCGCGCGTGGGGGCAGGGTGACGACCACCACCCCGCCGCGCGGGTCGATGCGCAGGCTGATCCGGCGGGCCCGCTGGCTGCGGCGCCATTCCACCCGGGCGGTGCCGAGCGGCAGGGTCAGGGTTTCCGGCGCAGGGACCGGCAAGCCGGGTTTCGGGGCGGCCGCACCGGTGGCCGGGTCTCGGCGTCGCTTGGCTGCGGGCATGCGGTTGGGTCCAGACGGGGCCGGGGCGGCGCACCGTTTCGGACGATATTAAACCGGGGCCGGGCCGCGCTTTCCAGCCGCTTCGGCGCTGGTGCCCGGATTATCGCTCAGCCCGCACGGCGCGGACGCGGCATCTTGCCGGGCCATTCCGCCAGATGGTGTTCGAGCGGCCCCGCGCGGCGCTCGCTGATCACGCGGTCCCGCACGGAAATCCCGGCCCGGTGCACGCTTTCCGGGTCGCCGGAAACCAGCGGATGCCACCAGGGCAGATCCTGCCCCTCCGCCACAAGGCGATAGGCGCAGGAGGGGGGCAGCCAGTCGATCTCGCCGAGCGTCTCGGGGGTGAGACGCACGCAATCGGGCACTTTCTTGGCGCGCCGCGCATAATCGGTGCAGCGGCAGGAATGCGTATCGAGCAGCCGGCAGGCGACGTTGGTGAAGGCCAGTTCGCCGGTATCGTCGTCGCGCAGTTTGTGCAGGCAGCAGCGGCCGCAGCCGTCGCAGAGCGATTCCCACTCCGCGTCGCTCATCTCGGCCAGGGTCTTGGTTTTCCAGAAAGGGGGCATAGGCCGCTTATTAACGCGGAACGCCGTGGGAAATCATCCCGGACGTCATCCGTCCCCGCCCTGGCTCCCGCCTTGGCCACCGTGTCCTGGCGCGGCCGCCTTATTCCGCGGCGATGGCCCAGCCGGCCGGGTGCTCCGTCGGCGCGTCGTCATTGGCGAACAGACCGCCCGCTTCGAGCAGGATCGCCGTCGCCTGCTCCCGGCAGCGCAGCGACCAATCCTGGCCCGACCGCCGCGCCTGCCAGCCGCCGAGCGGGTGCTGGGTCAGTTCGACGGGCAGGCGCAATTCCATCCCTTGATGCCGCACGGTCGCGAGAACGTTGCCCGGCGTGCTGCCGACGATCTCAACAAGTTTCATGAGCAGGATCTCCCCTCGGCCCAGGAACCGCCGCGCCATCGCCGGTCCCGTCCCGCGACACGGCGGGCCATGAGGGGAAATCTAAGCGGTGATTCGTTAACGTCCCCTTACTCCCGCCGGGACTCCCGCCGGGCCCTTGCATCCGGCCCGGCGGACCGGCCTGTCGCCGCTCTCAGTCGAGATAACGCCGCCGCAGATGCGTCTCGAAATCCGCCGGGTCGAGCGGCTTGCCGGTGGCGGCGCGCAGCAGGTCGTTAAAGCCGAGCCGGCTGCCCTGGCTGTGCACATGGGTGCGCAGCCAGCCGGTCAAA
>DATJWY010000218.1:0-6455 GCA_035500775.1 Acetobacteraceae bacterium | reverse complement strand
CGGGGCTTTATCTTTGGAACGGGCACGCGCCCGAGGCTCGCACAAGCTCACCGCTGCCGTCTCTGGCATTGGCCAATGCCAGAGACGGCAAACGACTTACAAGGCTCCGCCTTTGGCGGGGTCCAGGGGCAGAGCCCCTGGCCTTCCTTCAGGTCAACCCAAAACTATCACGCTCTAAAACCCAAACATATGGTCAAGCGAGAACGCCCCCTCGCGATCCATCAACCCGTGATACCCGAACAGCCGGCAGGTCGGATCACGAATGATGACGTAGCCGCGCGCCCCCGCCTGCTCCAACGCCGCCGCACCGAAGATCTCGTGCGGCCACACCATCGCCGATCCCGAGCAGGCAATGGCGAGGCCCGCTTCCGCGATCACCCGCCCCTCGCCGTCATGCAGCAGCAACTGGGTCGCGGAGCGCGGATGCCACGCGGCCGAGGCCGGATAGATCAAGGCGCAGAAACTCCGCCGCATCGCGTCGCCAAGCTTGAGGAACAGCCGCGTCGAAAGCCCGGGCGGCGGGCCGGAAT
Source organism: Acetobacteraceae bacterium (assembly GCA_035500775.1). Taxonomy (GTDB): domain Bacteria; phylum Pseudomonadota; class Alphaproteobacteria; order Acetobacterales; family Acetobacteraceae; genus DATJWY01. The sequence continues at coordinate 5,925 of DATJWY010000218.1, read as the reverse complement.
AGGATTGCGGCTCGTCGCGATAGGTCATCACCGTGTTGAAGATGTGCGAGCCGAAGCTCGTCTCCGCCACATGCGGGCCGTCCCGCTGCTCGTAGCGCACCAGCGCGTGCAGCCAGCCATCCGCCTCGCCGCCGTCGCGGAAATCATAGACGAGTTCCGCATGCCCGCCCGCCGCGCCAAGCTCGCCGAGATCGAGCGCGAGATCATGATCGCGCGGCAGGCAGCCCAGGAAATGCTCGCCGACCGGCCGTCCTTCCGCGTCGAACAGATCGAGCCGCAACGGCAGGGTCGCCTGACTCTCCGCCATCGGCGTCGGCTGCACAACGCTACGGAACCGATCCGCCGGCAGGATCGGAAACGGCAGCAAATAGCCGCGCCCGAGCAGGTTGGAGAGCGCGCGTATGCCCGGATCGGGCCGCAGATCGGCGCGCTCGACATTCACATGCGCGATCCGGGTCCGCCCCTGCCGCACCACCTCGTAGCGCGGCCGGACGACATGCCGGCCGGACCGCAGCTCGATCTGCGCCGGCCAGCGGAGATCGGGCAGCAGCTCGGCGACATCCACCGCGCGCGTGGCATAGGGCGGCACCGCCCAGGGCAACGGCACCGGCGCTTCCCGCCCCATCCGGTCGAGCGCGATCGCCCCGGCCGGGATCGGTGCGGCGTGGCTGTTCTGCACCCAGAGGATCACCCGCTCATCCGCCCGCGGCGCCGGCAGGCCGGCATAGCGGTCGGAGGGCCAGGCATTGGCGTCATGCGTGACGGAGAGGCTGCGCTCCTCGCCGGAACCGTAGGTGTCGAGCGCGTATTTGACGACATCGTGCCCGGCGGCGCCGACGGCGTGCAGGTAAAGCTGGCCGGTGAAATCCGGCAGCCCGAAGCGCGCGCGCACCTCCCGGCTGTCGATGACAACACCGCCCGGCCCTTCCGGCAGCGCCTCTTCCCAGGTCGCGATCGGCGTCCCCGCCGCGTCGAACAGGCGCAGCCAGAGCCGCACGTCGCGCGCGCCGTAATTCGCCCAGTAATTGGCGGTGACGAGCCGCGTGTGCAGCCCGGCGGCGTCGCGGAAGAAGGCGTAGTTGGTGGCGAAATTCATCCGGTCGAGATAGGCGGCCGGACGGCTGAGCAGGCGCTCCGGCAGCTTCGTCCGGTCCAGCGACACCACCGCCATGCCGGGCGGAACGAGCGGCGCGATCCGCGCCTCGATGCGCGCCGTATCGAAGGCGGCGATCAGCAGCGTGACGGCGCCCGAGTGCGGCAACTCGGTCAGCGGCAGGGCCGGCCGCCCCGCCCGTTGCTGGCCGATCTGCCCGACATCGTGGACGTAGCTCTCGGCCGCCGCCGGCATCTCCGGATGCAGGGCGAACAGCGCGTCGGCGATGCCGTCCGGATCATAGACGGCGAGCGCCCCCGCCTGCCGCAGCCCGGCGGCGAGCGCCGCGATCGCCTCCGCAGCGAGCGGATGGGTGAATGCCTTGTAAAGGACATTGCCCCCCTTGCGCGCATCGAAGGTCTGTATGTCCAGCACGCTGCCTCCAAATCCTCGGTTGCCGAAGGCCGACAGCCCTCGGTTGGGAGCATGATGGGCAAAGCCCCCGCTCCGGTCGAAACGAATGCCGCCCGGTCAGCCTCCGGCGGTTCGGACGGTCTCGTCCGCATCGATACAGGGGGCCGCGAGACGGATAAAGTTGCGCATCGCACAGCGCGCCCGGCGCGGCGCCTTGTTTTGAGAGCGCGATTCACGCTTTCCGACTGTCAGCCCCAAGCGATCGCGCTCTAAATCCCGAGCCGTCGCCGCATCTCCTCCGCGGCCTCCCGCGTATCGTCGAGCGGCCGCACCGTCCAGGTCTCGAACCGGCCATGGAACGGCCGCACCCGTCCGTCCGCGATCAGCCCGCGCAGGAACAGCCCGATCCGCCGCGAGCGCCCGGGCAATTCCACGACCATCACCGGCACCTCGGTCGCCACCGCCTCCGAGATCATGGAAACACTGTCCATGGTGGCGACAATGCCGTCAGCCAGCCCGAGCAGGCCGAAATACGGGTTCTCGCCCTGCATGTCCCAGACCCAGGCCCCGAGCGGCGCCAGCGTCTCCTCCAGGATGCGCCGCACCGCCGGCGCCGTGCGCCGCGACGGGGTGATGGCGAGGCTCACCCCGTCCCGGCGGATCAATGCGGCGAGGTCGCGGGCAAGCGCCGCCCCCTCCGCCGCCTCCAGCTGGAAGCGCCCGTTGCTGCCGCCCACCAGCACGGCGACAAGCGGCCGCCGCAGATGCGCGAGGCGCGGCGCCCATTCCGCCCGCGCCGCCGCGAGCCGCTCCGGCGTCGCCCGGTGCAACGCGGTGCGGGTGACGAGGACATTGGGCCCGGTCAGCTCGTCATGGCGATTGACCACCACCAGGTCGAACCGGCGTATGTCCATGCGCGGGTTCTGCACCTGCACGACCCTCTGCCCGCGCCGCCGCAAGGCCGCCCCGACCGCGGCCCCTACCCCGCCCGGCGTGAACACGAGGCCGGGCGGCGTGCCGGGCAGATCGACCGCGCGCAGCGGCGCGGGCCAGTGCGCGGCGGCGAACCAGCGCCAGGGCGCGCGCGGAACCAGCGGGCGCAGTTCGGGGGAGAGTCCCGCCGCCTCGGCGAGGCCAAGGGCCTGCGCCTGCAACCCGGCGTAGGGCTCACTGAGAATCCAACTCGCTTGCGGCATGGAACGCTTCTCCGGCGTCCCGCGCGCGGCGTCAACCGGGGCGCGCAGCGGGGTGCGATGGGCACGCCGCACCGGCCGGAAGCGCGGTGCGCAGGCAGGCATGTCGAACGAATGCTTGATTTTGGCGCTGCAACGCGGCATACACATCAATGCGCGTTCCCTGGTGGTGTTTTACGACCGCCGGCGGCCGGCTTTGCCGGCGCTGATTGGTTTGCGCGTCGGTTCTCGGCCCTGCCGGCCGTGATGCGCGCCCTTCGGCGCGTCGCAACGAAAGTTCTTGAACACTTGACAAGTTTCTCCGAGCTCGGCCTCGCCGCGCCCATCCTCAAGGCGCTGGCCGAAGAGAATTACGCCACCCCCACCCCGATCCAGGCGCAGTCCATTCCGCATGTCATGGCGGGTCACGATCTGCAGGGTATCGCGCAGACCGGCACCGGCAAGACCGCCGCTTTCGCCCTGCCGATCATCCATCGCCTGCTCACCCATAAACGCGCCCCCGCCCGGGGCGGCTGCCGCGCGCTGGTGCTCTCCCCCACGCGCGAGTTGGCCAGCCAGATCGCCGATAGTTTCCGTGCCTATGGCCGGCATACCGGGCTGCGCATCGCGCTGATGTTCGGCGGCGTGCCGAAGCCGCGCCAGGCCCGCGCCATGTCCGGCGGCGTGGACGTGCTGGTGGCGACGCCAGGCCGCCTGATGGACCATCTCGGCGACGGCGCCGTGCGGCTCGACAGCACCGAGATCCTGGTGCTCGACGAAGCCGATCACATGCTCGATCTCGGCTTCATCGTGCCGATCCGCCGCATCGCCGCCATGCTGCCGGCCAAGCGCCAGAGCCTGTTCTTCTCGGCCACCATGCCGAAGGAAATCGCGTCCCTGGCCGGGCAATTGCTGCATGACCCGGTGCATGTCGCCGTCACCCCGGTTTCCAGCACCGCGGAGCGGGTGGAACAGAGCGTCATCTTCGTCGAGCAGGCGCGCAAGCGCACCCTGCTGGCCGAAGTGCTCCGCAACACCGCGACCGGCCGCACCCTCGTCTTCGCCCGCACCAAGCACGGCGCCGACCGCATCGTGCAGCATCTGCAGGCGACCGGCATCGCGGCCAACGCCATCCACGGCAACAAGAGCCAGGGCCAGCGCGAGCGCGCCCTCGCCGCGTTCCGGGACGGCAGCGTGCCGGTGCTGGTGGCGACCGACATCGCCGCGCGCGGCATCGATGTCGATGGCGTGACCCACGTCATCAATTTCGACCTGCCGAACGTGCCGGAAAGCTACGTGCACCGGATCGGGCGGACAGCCCGCGCCGGCCAGTCCGGCGCGGCGATCAGCTTCTGCGACTCCTCCGAGCGGGCCTTCCTGCGCGGAATCGAGAAGCTGATCCGGGCGAAGCTGCCGACGTTCGAGACGCAGGAAATGGCGGCCTGAGGGCATCTTCCCGGAGGCGCCAGGATAAGGAAAGGCCAGGGGCTTTGCCCCTGGCCCCCACCAAAGGCGAAGCCTTTGGAATCCTTTTTCTTTTTAGACTACGCTCCAGCTTTCCGGGCACCTGACGCTACCCGAAAAGGTAATGGTTCCCAAAGGCCTACGCCCTTTGGCGGGGTGCAGGGGCGGAGCCCCTGCCCTTCACAGCGGCCGCGCCTCGGCCTTGTGGTGCGCGGCAACCCCAACATAGCGCCGCGCGATATCGGCGAACTCATCGCGCTCGGACGGCGACATCACCCGCACCAGCTTCGCCGGCGAACCGGCCCAGAGCTCATAGCGGCCGATCCGCTTGCCTGGGGTGAGCAGGCCGCCGGCGGCAAGCATGCCGCCTTCCTCGATCACCGCCCGGTTCAGCACCGTCGCCGCCATGCCGACGAAACCGCCATCATGCACGGTGCAGGCGTGCAGCAGGGCGGAATGCCCCACCGTCACGTCGTCGCCGATGATGCAGGCCTCATCCTCCGGCTTGCCGACATGGATCACCGTGCCGTCCTGGACATTGCTGCGCGCACCGATGCGGATGCGGTTGATGTCGCCGCGCAGCACGCAGTGATACCAGACGCTGGATTGCGCCCCGATCTCGACATCGCCGATCACGAGCGCCGTCGGCGCCACCCAGGCATCCGGCGCCAGGACAGGCACAAGATCCCCCAATGCCCAGAGCGGACCCGCCCCGGCTGCTCCCTGGTCACGCATCCCGCGCCTCCTCGTACAGCCGCGCCTCTTCCGCCGTCTCCAGCCCCAGCATCAGCGCCAGGTTCTGCACCGCCGCGCCGGACGCGCCCTTGCCCAGATTGTCGAGCCGCGCCACCAGCACCGCATGCCGCCGCGCCTCGTTGGCGAACACCCGCAATTCCAGCAGGTCGGTATCGTTCAGCGCCTCCGGCTCCAGCCGCCCGGACGCCTCCGGCGGTAGCACGCGGACATGCGCGCTGCCCCGGTAGTGCTCCGCCAGCACCGCATGCAGGTCGGCGCCGGTCACCTCGGGCAGCAGCAGGTCGAGATGCAGCGGAATCGACACCAGCATGCCCTGCCGGAAATGCCCGACCGAGGGCACGAAAATCGGTCGCCGCTCCAGCCGGCTATACGTCTCGATCTCCGACACATGCTTGTGCTCAAGGCCGAGCGCATACAGCTCGAAAGCCGGCCCGCCATCGCGCTCATGCGCCTCGATCGTCGCCCGGCCGCCGCCGGAATAGCCGCTGACCGCGTTGATCGTCACCGGATAGCCGACCGGCAGCAAACCGGCCTCGGCTAACGGCCGCAACAGGGCGATGGCCCCGGTCGGGTAGCACCCCGGATTGGAGACGCGCCGGGCGCGGGTGATCGCCGCCGGCTGCTCCGGCCCGAGTTCGGGGAAGCCATAGACCCAGTCCGGATTCACGCGATGGGCGGTGCTGGCATCGAGCAGCCGCGGGCCATTCTCGCCCAACTCCGCGGCGAGGGCCGCCGATTCGCGGGCGCCCTCATCCGGCAGGCAGAGCACCACGAGATCCACCTCCGCCATCATCGCCTTGCGGGCGGCGGGGTCCTTGCGGTGCTCCGGCGCGATGCTGCGCAGCTCGACCGGGAGATTGCGCAGGCGGTCGCGAATGCCGAGGCCGGTCGTGCCGGCCTCGCCGTCAATGAACACTATCGGGCGCTCGGGCATGAACCGGAATTCCTCTTTCAACAAACCAGGGGCTCCGCCCCTGGACCCCGCTGGGGCCTTGAGGCCCCAGACCCCCAATACTTAAGAATATT
>DATJWY010000217.1:0-3358 GCA_035500775.1 Acetobacteraceae bacterium | reverse complement strand
TGGAGCGCGAGGGAACGCTGGTGCCGCTGGAAACGCTGCGGGCGGCGGAACGGGAGGCCGGGGGCGCGGTGTAACTTGTGCGGGTCCGGGGGCGCTCGCCCCCGGCGGGGTCCAGGGGCAGCGCCCCTGGCCTTTGCGCCTTACGCCGCGAGCTTATCCAGCTCGCGCAGCACCGACTCACCCATGACGGAGGTGCCGACCCGCGCCGCGCCGGGTGCCATGATGTCAGCCGTGCGCAGCCCGTTGGCGAGCACGTTGACGCAGGCGCGCTCGATCAGCTTCGCATCCTCCTCCATGTCGAAGGAGTAGCGCAGCAGCATGGCGAAGCTCAGGATCTGCGCCAGCGGATTGGCGACGCCCTTGCCGGCGATGTCCGGCGCGCTGCCATGGATCGGCTCGTACAGCGCATGCCGCTTGCCGTTCGGCTGCACCTCGCCCAGCGTCGCCGAGGGCAGCATGCCGAGGCTGCCGGTCAGCATGGAGGCGAGATCGGAGAGCAGGTCGCCAAACAGGTTACCGGTCACGATCACGTCGAACTGGCGCGGATTGCGCACGAGCTGCATGGCGCAGTTATCGGCGTACATGTGCGACAGCTCGACATCCGGGAACTCGCGATCGCGCAGCGCCGTCATGGTCTGCCGCCAGAGCAGGCCGCTCTCCATGACGTTCGCCTTCTCGACGCTGCACACGCGGTTCTGCCGCTTGCCCGCCAGTTCGAAGGCGATGCGGCCGACGCGCTCGATCTCGCCGGTGGTATAGACCTCGGTGTTGAAGCCGCGCTTGCTGCCATCCGGCAGGGTTTCGATCCCGCGCGGCTCGCCGAAATAGATGCCGCCGGTGCTCTCGCGCACGATCATCAGATCGAGCCCGCGCACCACGTCCGGCTTCAGCGTGCTGGAATCGACCAGCGGATCATACACCGTCGCCGGGCGCAGATTGGCGAACAGGCCGAGTTCCTTGCGCAGGCGCAGGATCGAGATTTCCGGCCGCACGTCGAAGCCGAGTGTGTCCCATTTCGGGCCGCCGACGGAGCCGAACAGCACCGCGTCCGCCTGCTTCGCCGCTTCCAGCGTCTCATCGGTGATCGGCGTGCCACGCGCATCGATCGACGCGCCGCCCACCAGATCTTCCGTGATGTCGAAATGCACGTTCCGCCGGCGGGCCATCCACTCGATGACGCGCCGGACCTCGCGCATCACCTCGGGGCCGATCCCGTCGCCCGGGAGCACCAGCAGCTTCTTGTTCGCGGCCATAGCTCTACCCTCTTTTCGTGTGCGTCAGCCGACCGCGATACCAGGCAGCCAGGGCTGCTCCGCGTGGCGCCGCTGTTCAAAAGCGTCGATCGCCGCGACGTGCTGCAAGGTCTGGCCGATATCGTCGAGGCCGTTCAGCAGCAGGTGCTTGCGCAGGGGATCGATCTCGAACGGAATCTCCTCGCCATCTGGCCGCACCACCACCTGGCGCGCGAGATCGACGGTGAGACGCGCATTATCGCCGAGACGCGCGTCCTGCATCAGCTTGTCGCACACGGCGCGCGGCAGGGAGATCGGCAAGATGCCGTTCTTGAAGCAGTTGTTGAAAAAGATATCGGCGAAATCCGGCGCGATGACGCAGCGAATGCCGAAATCGAGCAGCGCCCAGGGTGCATGCTCGCGCGACGAGCCGCAGCCGAAATTCTCATGCGCGATCAGGATCTGCGCGTGCCGGTACGGCTCCTGGTTGAGCACGAAATCCGGCCGCTCCTTGCCGTCCGCGTTATAGCGCAGGCTGTCGAACAGATTGCGGCCGAGGCCGGTGCGCGCGATGGTTTTCAGGAAGCGCGCCGGAATGATCTTGTCGGTATCGACATTGGCGAGCGGCAGCGGCGCCGCCACCGCGGTCAGCGTGGTGAACGCTTGCATCAGGCAAACTCCCGCACATCGGCCAGATGGCCGGTCACCGCCGCCGCCGCCGCCATCGCCGGCGAGAGCAGATGCGTGCGGCCGCCAGGACCCTGCCGGCCCTCGAAATTACGGTTGGACGTGCTGGCGCAGCGCTGGCCCGGCGTCAGCTTGTCCGGGTTCATGCCGAGGCACATCGAGCAGCCCGGCTCGCGCCACTCGAACCCGGCCTCGATCAGGATGCGGTCGAGACCTTCCTGCTCGGCCTGCTGCTTGACGAGGCCCGAGCCCGGCACCACCAGCGCGCGCACACCCGCCGCCACATGCCGGCCGCGCGCGATCTTGGCCGCCTCGCGAATGTCCTCGATGCGGGAATTGGTGCAGCTGCCGATGAAGACGACATCGACCGGCACATCGGTCAGCTTCTGGCCGGGCGTCAGCGCCATGTAGTCCAGCATCCGGCGCGTCTGCGCCCGCGCCGCCTCGTCCTCGACCTGCTCCGGGTCAGGCACGGTGCCGGTGATCGGCAGCACCGCCTCCGGGGTCGTGCCCCAGGTGACCATCGGCGCGATGTCGGCGGCGTTCAGCGTCACGACGCGGTCGTAATGCGCGCCCGGATCGGAGGGCAGCGTCCGCCAATATTCCACCGCGCGAGCGAACTCCTCGCCCTGCGGCGCGAAGGGACGGCCGCGCACATAGTCGAACGTCGTCTGATCCGGCGCGATCAGCCCGGCGCGGGCGCCGGCCTCGATCGACATGTTGCAGACGGTGAGCCGCCCGGCCATGTCGAGCGCCTCGATCGCCTCGCCGGCATATTCGATCACATGGCCCGTGCCGCCCGCCGTGCCGATCTTGCCGATGATCGCCAGCACCAGATCCTTCGCGGTGACGCCGGGCGCCAGCCTGCCGTCCACGCGCACCAGCATGTTGCGCGCCGGCTTCTGCAGCAGGGTCTGCGTCGCCAGCACATGTTCCACCTCGGAGGTGCCGATGCCGAAGGCGAGCGCGCCCATCGCGCCATGCGTCGAGGTGTGGCTGTCGCCGCAAACGATCGTCATGCCGGGCAGCGAAATCCCCTGCTCCGGCCCGATGACGTGCACGATGCCCTGGCGCATATCGAGCAGCGGGAAGTACGGCACGCCGAACTCCGCCACGTTGCGCTCCAGCGTCTCGATCTGCAGCCGGCTTTCCGGGTTCTCGATGCGCTCGCGGCGGTCGCTGGTGGGGACGTTATGGTCCACCACCGCGATGGTTTCGTCCGGACGGCGCACCTTGCGGCCCGCCAGACGCAGCCCCTCGAAAGCCTGCGGGCTTGTCACCTCATGCACGAGATGGCGGTCGATATAGAGGACGCAGGTGCCGTCCGGGAGCCGCTCCACGACGTGGCTGTCCCAGATCTTGTCGAACAGGGTGCGTGGCTTGGTGCCGGACATCTCGTATGCGCCCTCTTGCATAGGGGAATACCAGGGACTTTGCCC
>DATJWY010000216.1:0-3641 GCA_035500775.1 Acetobacteraceae bacterium | reverse complement strand
TGGCCGAGGTGATTTCCGCCACGCCGGAACACGGTTCCACCCGCTGGGTGTTCCTGTTGCCGCCGGACCTCGCCCCCTTCGTCGCGCCCAAGGGCAGCATCGCCATCAACGGTGTGTCGCTCACGGTCAACGAGGCCGATGGCCGTAAATTCGGCGTCAATATCATTTCCCATACCGCGGCGCACACCAATTTCCACACTTTGAAGGTGGGCGACATGGTGAACGTGGAAATCGACATGCTGGCGCGCTATGTCGCCCGTCAGCTTAGTTTCAAGGACGCGTGAAGCCACGTCCGCGACCTATTAACGCCACCGCCCAAAGCGGAGGCCCTTAAGGAAGACGCCCAATGGAAGGCCTGAAATCATCCACGCTGCACGACTACATTTCCCCGGCTACCGAGATCATCGAGGAAGCCCGGGCCGGGCGCATCTTCATCCTGGTGGATGACGAGGACCGCGAGAACGAGGGCGACCTCGTCATCCCCGCGCAGTTCGCCACTCCGGACGCGATCAACTTCATGATCAAGCACGCGCGCGGCCTGGTCTGCCTGGCCATGACCAAGGCCCGTTGCGAGGCGCTCAGCTTGCCGCTGATGACCCAGGCCAACGGCACACGGCATGAGACGGCTTTCACCGTCTCCATCGAGGCCAAGGAAGGCGTCACCACCGGCATTTCCGCCGCCGATCGCGCACGTACAATCGCGGTGGCCATCAATCCGGAGCTGGGCCGCGACGACATCGTCTCCCCCGGCCACATCTTCCCGCTCATGGCCCGTGACGGCGGCACGCTGGTGCGCGCCGGGCATACGGAAGCCTCGGTGGACATCGCCCGCCTCGCCGGGCTCATCCCCGCCGGCGTGATCTGCGAGATTATCAACGATGACGGCACGATGGCCCGCCTGCCGGACCTCGTCGCCTTCGCCCAGCGCCACAATCTCAAGCTCGGCACCATCGCCGACCTCATCGCCTACCGCCGCGCCAATGAGCGGCTGGTCAAGCGCGTCGAGCAGGGCAATGTCACCGCGGCGGACGGGCAGAGCTGGAAGGTCATCGCGTTCGAGAGCAAGGTGGATGGGCTTGAGCATCTTGCGCTGGTGAAGGGCAACATATCCGGCGTGGAGCCGGTGCTGGTGCGCATGCATGGCATGGATCTCATCGCCGACGTGCTTGGGTGCGGGCACATCAACGCCCTGCACGGCGCCATGGCGCAGATCGCCGCTGCCGGGCGCGGCGTGGTGGTGATCGTGCGCGAACAGCGCAAGGGGGCGATGTCAGCAGGCATCCGCGCGCTCACCGAGGGCAAGCCGCCCGCCTCGGGCCTGCGCGACTACGGCATTGGCGCGCAGATCCTGCTCGATCTCGGTGTGAAGAACATGATCCTGCTCTCCAACCACAAGCGCCACATCGTCGGGCTGGACGGCTACGGTCTGAACGTGGTCGAGCAGCGCCAGATCGGAGGTGAGGCATGAGCACGGCTGACGCTCCCGCCGCCGTGGCCCCCAGCGTGCCCGGCCCGGCGCCGCGCATCCTGGTCATCAGCGCGCCCTATTACCGCCAGGTGGTGGACGGCATGCTGAAAGCCGCGCACGACATCTTCGCTCAGACTAAGGCTGAGGTCATGGTGACCGAGGTCGGCGGCGCGTATGAACTGCCGCAGGCCCTCGCGATCGCGGCAGCCTCGGGCCAGGGGTTCGACGGCTATGTCCTGCTCGGCTGCGTGGTGCGCGGCGAGACCGACCATTACGACTTCATCTGCGCCGCCGCCACGGACGGGATCATGCGCGTCGCCACCAGCCACGCGCTCTGCCTGGGCACCGCGCTGCTCACCGTGGACACGCTCGCCCAGGCTAAGGCCCGCAGCCGCGAGACCGGCTCCAACAAGGGCGCCGAGGCCGCTGTGGCCTGCCTGAGACAGATCGTGCTGAAGCGGGAGTTGGTGGCATGAGCGCGCGTCCCCGTACCCTGGCGCGTGTCGCCGCCGTGCAGGCACTCTACCAGGCCGAGCATACCGGGCAGAGCGGCGACACCGTGGTCGACCAGTTCGTGCGTCACCGCATCGGTGACCCGCCGGGCAGCGGCGGGGCGGAGGAGGGCCGTCTGCCTGCGGCCGATGTGCCGCTGTTCGCGCGCATCGTCCGGACCGCCACGCAGCAGCAGGACACAATCGATGGCATGATCGTGGGCGCCCTGCCGGAAAGCTGGCCCATGAACCGGCTCGACCCAGTGCTGCGCGCCGCGTTGCGCGCTGGCGGCGCCGAGTTATGGATGAGTGATGGCCCGCCCGCCAAGGTGATCATTAACGAATACATGGACGTGGCGCATGGCTTTTTCTCCGGTGACGAGCCACGCATGCTCAATGGCGTGCTGGACCGCCTCGCGCATCTGCTGCGCCCGGCGGAATTCCCCGCGGCGAGCTGATGCCTGATGAGTTCTCCCGCATAGCGCGGTATTTGGCGCCGCTGGCGGGAGAGGCGGGGCTGGGCCTGAAGGACGATGCCGCCGTGCTCGCCCCGCCGCCGGGGCGCGAGCTTGTGCTCACTGTGGACCAGATGCTGGAGGGGGTGCATTTCCTCCCCGGCGACGACCCGGCGCTGATCGCGCGCAAGCTGTTGCGCCGCAACCTCTCGGACCTTGCCGCCATGGGTGCCGCGCCGCTAGGCTATCTGCTGACCACGGCGCTGCCCGTGGCGCTGCCGGAGGACTGGCTGGCGCGGTTTTGCGCCGGGCTGGGGCAGGAGCAGGAGATTTTCGACATCGAACTGCTCGGCGGGGATTCGTCATCCTCGCTGCATGGAATCGCGCTTACAGCGACGCTGCTCGGCACGGTGGCGCCCGGGGCGGCGCTGCGCCGCAATGGCGCCAAGGCGGGGGATGAGATCTGGGTCACCGGCACCATTGGCGACGCGGTGCTGGGCCTGCAGGCGCGGCTCGGCCAGCGCGAGGACACCACCGGTTTTTTCGCACAGCGCTCCCTGCTGCCGGAGCCGCGCGTCGGGCTGACGCTGGCGGGAATCGTCTCCGCCGCCATCGATGTCTCGGACGGGCTGGTGCAGGATCTCTCGCATATCGCGGAGGAATCGGGTCTGCGGGCGGTTATAGAGGCCGGGCTGGTCCCAGCGTCGCCCGCGGCGGCGGCTTTGGGCGAGGAGGTGCTGCAGGCGCGCCTCACCGGCGGGGATGACTACGAGTTGATCCTGGCGGTGCCGCCGGACCGCGCGGAGGCCCTGAAGGCCGCTTGTGGCGATCTGCCGGTCACGCGGATCGGCGTATTCGAATCCGGCGCAGGGGTGTGCGTGCTTTCCGCCACCGGGACGGAAATGGCCTTCAAGTCCCTGGGATGGAAGCATTTTTAAGAAATTAACCAGAAACTGGTTAATTTGCGTTCAGGCGTGCAAAAACCCCCGCAGCCATTGGCTCCGGGGGCGGATTGCGACAGAAAGCTGAAGCGTCGCGCTAGGCGGCGCTTACTTGATCTTCGCTTCCTTGAACTTGACGTGCTTACGCACGACCGGATCGTACTTGTTGAGCTCCAGCTTCTGCGTCTGAGCGCGCGCGTTCTTCTTGGTCACGTAGAAGTAACCAGTGTCCGCGGTGGAAACGAGCTTGATTTGAACGACGTTAGACTTTGCCATGATTACGAAT
>DATJWY010000215.1:0-13996 GCA_035500775.1 Acetobacteraceae bacterium | reverse complement strand
CCCACTGGGGCCTTGAGGCCCCAGACCCCCGATAGGCTATTATAACGAATGAAGGTAATGGGGTCCGGGGCCGTACGGCCCCGGCGGGGTGCAGGGGCGGAGCCCCTGGCCTTCCTACAGATCAACCTAAAACTATTATGGTCTAAGGGGGGCCAGCAGGGCTTCTGCTGCGCGCAACTCGTCCGGGGTGTTGATGTTCAGGCAGGAATCGGGCGGGCCTTCGGGCAGCGCCACTGCGCGCATGCCGAGGCTCTCGCCGAACGGCCGCGCCGCGCGGGGGCCGGGCGCGCTGAGCAGGTGGCGTAGACTCGCCCGCGCGGAAACCGGCCAGAGCGCGACCAGCGGGTGCACCTGTCCGTGAGTCATCGCCCAGGCGGGGGCGGGCGCGAGGCGCGCGGCGAGGTCGGCGGGGATGAACGGCGTGTCGCCGGGGACGCTCAGCAGCGATTCAGCGCCGCGCGCGGCGGCCCAGTCCAGCCCGGCGAGCAGGCCGCCGAGCGGTCCCTGGCCGGGAATCGGGTCGGGCAGCACCTTCAGGCCGAAGGCGGCGAAGCGGGCGGGATCGCCATTGGCGTTGAGGGCGATGTCGGTGAGGCCAGGGCGGAGCGCCGCGAGGATGCGGGCGAGCAGGGTTTCGCCGCCGAGCCGGAGCAGGGGTTTGTCGGTGCCGCCCATGCGGCTTGCCGCGCCGCCGGCGAGGATGAGGGCGCAGACACGCTCCGGCGCCACTCGAGTCATCGCGGCGAGGGGGAGGGGATCACCAAAAGGGAGAAAACTCTGGGGCGAGCGATGGGACTCGAACCCACGGCATCCAAGACCACAACCTGGCGCTCTACCAACTGAGCTACGCCCGCCACAGAGGAACCGCGATCTAGGACGAACTGCCTCGCTCGTCAACGGGAATGTCGGGGGAACCGGCACGCCCGGCGAAATGCCGCCCGAGCCGGGCCAGCGCCTCGTCCAGCACCGCATCCTGCTTGCAGAAGGCGAAGCGGGCGTAGTGGCGCGGCGCGTCCGACACGTAGAAGGCGGAGACCGGAATCGCCGCCACCCCGGCATGCTCGGTGATGTGCTGGCAGAACGCCACGTCGTCCCCGTTGAAGCCGAGGGCGGAGAAATCCGCGGTGACGAAATAGCTGCCCTGGGCCGGCAGCACGCCGAAGCCGATGCGGCGGAGGCCGGCGCTCAGCCGGTCCCGCTTCGCCTCCAGCGCGCCGGCGAGGTCGCGGAAATAGGAATCGTCCTTGGCGAGGCCGAGGGCGACGGCGCGTTGCAGGTTGGGCGGCGTGGTGAAGGTCAGGTTCTGGTGCGCCTTGGCGATGACGCTGGCGAGCGCTGCCGGGGCAGTGACGTAGCCGACCTTCCAGCCGGTGAGGGAGAAGGTCTTGCCGGCGCTGCCGATACGCACGCAGCGTTCGCGCATGCCGGGCAGGGTCATCAGCGGCACATGATGGGCGTCGCTGAAGACCAGGTGCTCATAGACCTCGTCGCAAATGGCATAGGCGCCATGTGCCTGCAACAAATCGGCGATGAAGCCGAGTTCCTCCCGGCTGAACACCTTGCCGGTCGGGTTCATCGGCGTGTTGAGCAGGATGGCCTTGGTGCGCGGGCCGAAGGCGGCGGCGAGCGCCGCGCGCGGCAACGTCCAGTCCGGCGGTTCCAGCCGGACGAGGCGCGGCACGGCGCCGAGCAGTTTCACCACCGGCAGATAGGTGTCGTAGAGCGGCTCGATCAGCACGACCTCGTCGCCCGGATCGAGCAGGGCGACGAGACTCGCGGCCAGCGCCTCGGTGGCGCCGGAGGTGACGACGACCTCGCTCGCCGGGTCGATCGCCAGGCCATAAAAGCGCTGGTTGGCGGCGGCCACAGCCGCGCGCAACTCAGGCAGGCCGGTCAGCGGCGGATACTGGTTGCGGCCGTCCAGCAGCGCGTCGGCGGCGGCGCGGACCACGTCCGCCGGTCCCTCGGTGTCCGGGAAGCCCTGGCCGAGATTGATGGCGCCGTGGCGGACGGCGAGCGCCGACATCACCGTGAAAATGGTCGTCCCGGTGGCCGACAGCAATGCGTTCGGGGCCTTCACCGTCTCTTTCCCTCCGCCTCTCTGGGGTGCGCGCGACTATGGGGCCGGCGGTGCCGTCCAGCAATCGTGGCCCGGAATGCACAGCGAGCGGGCATGCGTCCGCTCAACCATTGGGCAACAGACCGACCGGCCGGGACGGCGGTTGCGCCGGCGCGGCCGGCGGCGCCAGGAAGCGGATCAGCAAGCATTGTCGTCCCCGCACGGGCGCCGGGGCGGCACCACAATTGCTCCAGGCCCCCCTACGTGCGACCCTGCACGCCGCTCCCGTGTGGGAGAGGGTCATATAAAGTTCCAATACCAGGGAGGCCACCGGCGTCGCCGCGTGGTGTAGCAATGAAGAAGATCGAGGCTGTCATCAAACCCTTCAAGCTCGATGAGGTGAAGGAGGCCCTGCATGAAGTGGGTCTGCAGGGTATCACCGTGGTGGAGGCGAAGGGGTTCGGCCGGCAGAAGGGGCATACCGAGCTGTATCGCGGCGCCGAATACGTGGTCGATTTCCTGCCGAAGGTGAAGGTGGAGGTTGTCTGCGAGGACGCCGTCGCCGAACGCGCGGTGGAGGCGATCGTCAATGCCGCCCGTACCGGCCGCATCGGGGACGGCAAGATCTTTGTCAGCAATGTGGAGGAGGTCGTGCGCATCCGCACCGGCGAGCGCGGGCACGACGCTATCTGAACGACGCGGGACCGGTTAAGTAAGGGCCGGGTCGGTCGCCGACCTGGCAAGCGCCTTGCTTGGCTCCCGCGCGATGGCGGATCGCGACACGGCATGCCCCGCGCCCCGGGGCGTGCGGTGGCTGGTCGCGCGATTCGTGGGAGGCCGGACCTCGGGGGGTGGGTCCGGCTTTGGGCGCGCAAGCGCCGATTGAGCCACCCGGCGCGGCAGCTAGCCCTGGCCGCGCGAGATGAACGGGCGATTGACCGGGCCGCGTCGGGCGGTCCGGCATCACGAAGAGGACGGATACCGGACAATGGCGAACAAGGCCGCGGAAGGCGCTGGGAGCAGCGTCAGCAAGGTTCTGGAAATGCTGCACGAGCACTCGGTGGAGTATGTGGACCTGCGGTTCACCGATCCCCGTGGCAAGTGGCATCACACGGCCCAGCACGTCTCCACCATCGATGAAGACGTGTTCCGCGACGGGTTCATGTTCGACGGCTCCTCGATCGCCGGCTGGAAAGCGATCAATGAGAGCGACATGATCCTGATGCCGGACCCGGATACGGCGGTGCTCGACCCGTTCGCGGCGAAGCCGAGCCTGATCCTGTTCTGCGACATCATCGAGCCCTCGACCGGCCAGCTCTATTCGCGTGACCCGCGCGGCACGGCGAAGAAGGCCGAGCAGTATCTCGCCGCCTCCGGCATCGGCGACACCGCGTTCTTCGGCCCCGAGGCCGAGTTCTTCGTGTTCGATTCGGTGAAATTCGGCACCGGCGGCAATTACGGCATGTACCAGCTCGACAGCATCGAGGGGCCCGGTGCTTCGCTGAAGGACTACCCGGAAGGGAACATGGGCCATCGTCCGTCCGTGAAGGGCGGCTACTTCCCGGTTCCGCCGGTGGACAGCGAGAGCGACCTGCGCGCCGAGATGCTCTCCACCATGGGTGAGATGGGCCTCGCGATCGAGAAGCACCACCACGAGGTGGCGCAGTCGCAGCACGAGCTCGGCACCAAGTTCGGCCCGCTGGTCCGCCAGGCCGACCACATGCAGATCTACAAGTACGTGATCCACAACGTCGCGAACAGCTACGGCAAGACCGCGACGTTCATGCCGAAGCCGATCTATGGCGATAATGGCTCGGGCATGCACGTGCACCAGTCGATCTGGAAGGACGGCAAGCCGCTCTTCGCGGGCAATGGCTATGCCGACCTCTCTGAATACGCGCTCTACTACATCGGCGGCATCATCAAGCACGCCAAGGCGCTCAACGCCTTCACCAACCCGAGCACGAACAGCTACAAGCGGCTGATCCCGGGCTTCGAGGCGCCGGTGCTGCTCGCCTACTCGGCGCGCAACCGCTCGGCCTCCTGCCGCATCCCGTACGCGACGAGCCCGAAGGCGAAGCGCGTCGAGGTCCGCTTCCCCGATCCGACCGCCAACCCCTACCTCGCCTTCGCGGCGATGCTGATGGCCGGTCTGGACGGCATCAAGAACAAGATCCATCCGGGCGACCCGATGGACAAGGATCTCTACGACCTGCCGCCGGACGAGCTGGCCGGCATCCCGACGGTCTGCGGCAGCCTGCGTGAGGCGCTCGGCGCGCTCGAGGCCGACCACGAGTTCCTGCTGGCCGGCGACGTGTTCAGCAAGGAGCAGATCGAGAGCTACATCGAGCTGAAGTGGAACGAGGTGTACAAGTTCGAGCACACCCCGCACCCGGTCGAGTTCGAGATGTACTACTCGGTCTGAGACAGGACCATACGACCAGGGCGCGGCGATCCTGTCGCCGCGCCCTGGGGCTGGGAAAGCCGGCGGGGACGCGTCCTCGCCGGCTTTTTTCGTTCTGCGCCAATGGGTTCAGGAGGGATTTTGATCCGCGCACGGGAGGCATGTCAGGAATTTTCGTCCCCCCTCTTGCGCTCATGCGGCGGTTTGGTTACACACCCGCCACCGCAGCGACGCGCCCGTAGCTCAATTGGATAGAGCACCAGACTACGAATCTGGGGGTTGGAGGTTCGAGTCCTTCCGGGCGCGCCACGGTTCTTCTTGAAAATACTTGGTTTTTTCAGCCTTCCCTGGCGACGCTGGTGGGGGCTTTTTTGCGCGTCCCACGCTATTCCCCCGTTTGGCCATCGGCGGCGCCGGGGGAACGCGCAGGCGGTGCGGGCCGGGGCATGTGCGGTCAAAAAAGGGAGCGGAAGGGGCATCGGCCCCTTCCGCCCGTTCTTACGCGCCATCGCTGCCGCGTCAGTGCCGCGAGTCCGCATCATCGACCTGCCGTGAGTTGGCTGGCGGCTGTCACGATCCGCGCGCACCTTGTGCGCGCGGACCCATCCTGGGCTACCTGGAGACGGCGACCTGCTTGACGCCCCCCTCGATCGCTGCCTGCAAGGCGGCGCTGACGGTAGCCTCGGCGTGGTTCTCACGCACGAGGCGCAGCCCCGCTTCCGCGGCCTCGCGGTGCGCGGCCTCATCCTGATGCAGGCGGCGAATTACGGCAGCGAGCGCGTTCGCATCCGCGCCCACGCAGGCCTGCAGCGCCTCCGGCAGGCCGAGCCCCTCGGCCGCAACCGGGGTCATGGCGCAGGGCCGGCCAGCGGC
Source organism: Acetobacteraceae bacterium (assembly GCA_035500775.1). GTDB lineage: Bacteria > Pseudomonadota > Alphaproteobacteria > Acetobacterales > Acetobacteraceae > DATJWY01. The sequence continues at coordinate 8,660 of DATJWY010000215.1, read as the reverse complement.
CAGGCTCTCCAGCACCTTACCCTTCACCCCCGCCCCATAGCGCAACGGCGCGACAGTTAGGCGCACGCGCCCGAACACTCCGGCCGCGAGGTCCGGCACATGGCCGAGCACCGCGACGCCTGGGCCAGCCAGTTCACGCACCGATTCCGGCATGTCGCTGCCCACCAGCAGGCATTCGATGTCCGGCGCCTGCCGCCAGACCAGCGGCATAACCGCCTCCACCAACCAGTGCGCCGCGTCCACATTCGGCGCATGCGCGTAGCCGCCGATGAACGCCACCCCGTGCAGGGCCGCGAACGGCGCCGAAACCGGCCGCGCCGGCACATGCCACGGCACGCAACTGACCGCCGCCCCCGGCACCGCCTGGCGTAGGATCATCGCCTCGTCCGCTGAGTGGGTGATCACCGCGTCGGCGCTGTGGGCGGCCACGAACTCCTCGAAGCGCTTGCGTCGGCTTTCCGCCAGCAGATCGGGCCGCCCCTCCACCGAGGCCTGCCGCTCCAGCCGCAGATGGTGCAGGTCGGCGACGCCGTAGAGGATGCGCGCGCGCGGCATGTGCTGCCGGGCGAGAGCGAGGTAGCGCGTCGCCACATCCACCCGGTGCAGATAGACGAGGTCGCAGTCTTTCCCTTGTCGGCGCAGAACCTCCTCCACCGAGGTGTAGAACGGTGCGCGGCAGCAGGCGACGCCTTCCGCCTCCAGTGCCGCCACCGCCGCTTCGTCCGCCGCCAACTCCCGCGCCGCGACGAAGCTCACGCCGTAGCCGAGGCGTCGCAGGGCGCGCATATGCGACAGGATCGCCTGCGACCCGGCATCGCGCCCCGCCACCGGCACGCGCTCATCCACCACTAGGGCGCGCCGGTTCGGCTCCGCCTCATCCGCCGCCGCGCCAGAGCGCCGGCGCAGCCGCTGCCACAGCAGACGCTCGGTGCGCCCCGTTTCCGCGTCGGCATGCTGCTGACGCAGTTGGTCGGCCTGGGCCAGCAGGAAGGAGAGCACACGCTCACCTTCCGGCGCAGCCCCGAGCGCCGCGACCGCGCTGGAAACCGCCTGCTCCAGCCCGGCATCGAAGCTGTCGGCTGGGGCGATCACCACGGGGGAGCCGGGGAGCTCGGCGCCGTCCGTCTCGCGCCGCACCTGAATCACGTGGCGCGCCAGGGGCGAGAGCCCGCCGGGTATAACGAGGTCGAAACAGTGCCAGCCGCAGCCGATGCCGCGCCTGGCCAGATCGCCGCGGTGGCGGTTCGCCAGCACGCGTGCGATCGGCATGCCGTTGTCGAGAACCTGCAACGCGACCGGCGCCTCCGGATCGGCCCCGTCCTGCGCCCAGCCAGTGATCCGCTCGCGCGTCGCCTCGTCGATGCAGCCGTACAGCGGCGCCGCGGGCATGCTCGCCGCGGTAAGGGTGATCGGCGCCGGCTCCAGCACCCAGGGCGAATTCGGCAGATCCTGCCCGTCCGCGACGCGCTGTACCCGGATGACGTGGCGCACCAGGGGCGAGAGCCCGCCCAGGATGCCGAACTCGAAGCAATGCCGGCCATCGCCGATCCCGGCCTGCTCCAGGTCGGGGCGGAAACGGTCAGCCAGCACCTCGCCGATCACCACCTCATTGTCGAGGATGCGCAGCCGGACCGGTCGATCGGGCGTCGCCTCGTCATGGGCCCAGCCGGCGATGCGGTCCAGCCCGGCGAGGTCCACGCAGCCGGTCAGCCGCCCGGGGCGCGGCACTGCCGCCATGTCTGGCCTTGCGCGTTCGGCGAGGCGGCGGCGCACCGCTTCCAGCGCCTCGCCTTCCTCGACGCGCGGGGCGCAATAGCGGGCGGGCGCGTGCCCGGCATCCGGGTAAAGCAGGCGGTATTCCGCCGCATTGTGGAACATGCCCCGGCTGTCGTCGTCGACGAAGGTTTCCGACGGCGCGCCCTCGGCCAGGATGACGTCGTGCGTCTCCAGTTCCAGGTGGAAGTAGTCCACCCGGTCCACCGCCTCCATCTGCACGATGGTGTCGCCATTGACCAGCGCCGAGGCCGGGATCAGCACGCCATCGAGATACATCGCATGCAGCGGCGAGACGAACAGATCGCGCCGCGGCACACCGTCCGCCAGCGCGCCGGTGCGGAACAGCACCGGCAGCACGTCGCGATTGCCGGCGGCGAAGCGGCCCGCATAGCTGCGCCGGCCAATCCAGCGGATCGGGCGCATGGCGCCCGCGAGCGTCAACAGCCGGTCGCCGATGCGGAGATCCTCCACCGCCACCTCGCCGCGATCGGTAAGGATGCGCGTGCCACGGCAGTAGCAGGGCGTGCCCTCCACGGAAACGATCGTACCGCCGCCGCCATCCTGAACAAGATGGAAGAGGCCGTGACTGTAGTCGCCGGCGAGCGACAGCGTCTCGGTCTGGCCGCCGGCGCTGATCGTCAGTGTATGGGCCGCCGTGTTGAAACTTGCCACGCCGCTGCTGTCATAAGCGAAATCGACCAGATCGATCTGGCCGCCCGGCCATAATATTGTCTGGCTGACGATGGCGCCGGACGTGACCTCCAGCATGCCACCGCTTCTGACGACAGTCTCGGCCGCCATGCCGCCGGAACCGACATACGCGATGCCGCCACTGGAGACCGTCGCGGAAGTCGCCGAACCGCCGGAACCGATATATTCGATGCCGCCGTTGGAGACCGTCGCGTAGCTCGCCGAGCCGCCGGAGCCGACATTCTCGATGCCGCCGTCGGATATTATATCACCGGCCGCTCCGCCGAAGACCATCAAGGTGCCGCCTTCAAGGTTTGTCCAGTCCGCTACGCCTTCGGAATAGACCACCTCGCTGCCGCCGCTGTTGACGACCGTGTAGGCAGTGGAGCCACCAGAAACCAGAACGGTTCCGCCGCTGCTGACGTCTGTGCCGTCCGTCCAACCACCGGAGACTACTTGGACTGCGCCACTGCTGACGACAGTATCGGCCGCCGTGCCGCCGGAGACCACTTGGATCGCGCCGCTGCTGATGACCGTGCCGCTCGCGACGCCGGGGCCATAGGGAACCACCTGGGTTCCGCCGCTATTCACCATCGTACTGACCGTCCTGCCTGAGGACACGATCTCCGTTGCGCCATTGCCGACGATTGTGTTGCTCGCTGTGCCGCCGGAGACCACCTCGCTGCCGCCGCTGCTGACGACGGTGTCGCTCGCCGCGCCGCCGGACCAGATCGCCTCAGTCCCGCCGCTGCTGATGACGGTGTCGCTCGCCACGCCACCAGACCAGATCGTCTGAGTCCCGCCGCTGCTAATCACCGTGCCGCTCGCGACGCCGCCGGACCAGATCGCTTCGTTGCCGCCGCCGCTCACCACCGTACCGCTTGCGGCGCCACCGTTTTCGACGAACTCGACGCCATCAACCGCCATGCCGTCAGCCATGCCGCCGGATTCGATCAGCATGGTTTCAGACGAGGCCACCGTGAGGCCCGAGATGACCTGACCGGAAGAGGCGACCATAGTAGCCGTGCCGACCTGGGTGACGAGCGTGCCGCCCTTGCCATCATCGGCGACCTTGAACACCACGTCGGCGTGTTCGCCGGAGAGCGACAAGGTCGCCGCATGTCCGCCGGCGGTGACCGTCAGGGTATCGGTCGCCCCATCGAAATTGGCCAAGCCGCGGCCGCCATAGGAGAAATACTCCAGATCTATGGCGCCGCCGGAGAGCAGTTGCGTGCCGGTTACGATGGCGCCGGGCGCGAGCGCCTCGATGCCGCCACTGTTGACGACCGTGCCGATCGCCCGGCCGACAGCATCGACGGATTCCACGCCGCCGCTGCTGATTACCGTGTTACTTGCCGCGCCGCCCAGCTTGACCGATTCGGCGCCACCGCTGCTGACGACTGTGTCGTTTGTGGAGCCGCCACGCGAGACCAGTTCAATGCCACCGCCGCTGACGACCGTACCGCTTGTCACACCGCCGGAATTGACCGTTTCGATGCCGCCGCTGCTGACGACCGTGTCGCTTGCCACGCCGCCGGAATCAACTGTCTCGATGCCACCGCTGCCGATGACGGTGCCGCTAGTCCGGCCGCCAGCGTCGGCTACCAATTTGCCGCCGCTGCTGATGACCGCCCCATCCGTTTCGCCACCGCTAGAGGCCGACTCGATACCGCCGCTGCTCACGACCGTGGCGATCGCCTCGCCACCGGCGAAGATCGATTCGGCGCCACCGTCGAGGACCGTGCCGCTCGCCAAGCCGCCGCTGGAGATTACCTGGACGCCGCCGCTGCTGACGATGGAAAAACCTGCCGAGCCGCCGGCGAAGATCGTCTCGACACCGCCACTGCCGAGAATCGTGCTGTCGGTGACACCGCCCGAACCGACCGAGATCCCCTCGGTCAAGTCCACGACGAGACCCGAAACGGTCTGACCGGACGAGACGAGGGTGATTGTTTTTTGCTTCTCGGTGATGAGCGTGCCGCCACGCCCGTCATCGGTCAGGAAAAAGAACTTGTCCGCGTAGTCACCGGAGAGCGACAGTTCTGTCGCGTTCCCGCCGGCGCGGATCATGAGGAGGCCGGTCGTCGCGTTGAAGTCGACCGAGGCGTTGCTGGCATAGGCGAAATTGGCCAGATCGAATCCGGCATCGGGCAGCAACCGCGTCTGCGTCACGTCCGCGCCGCCCGAGACCACCAGGATGCCGCCGCTACCAACGGACGTGTCATGGCTGATGCCGCCCAGGAGCACCGTCTCGGTGCCGCCGGCGAGGACCGCACCGAACGTCGTGCCGCCCGAGGAAACCGTCTCGGTCGCGCCGGCGCTGACCACCGTGTTGCTGGTTGTGCCTGGGCCAACGACCAGTTCAGCGCCACCGCTGCTCACGACCGTGCCGATGGCCGTGCCGCCATCGATCGTCTGGGTGCCGCCATCGATGACCGTGCCCGTCGCCGTGCCGCCGGCATCGACCCATTCGGTAGCGCCGCTGCTCACGACCGTGCCGCTCGCCGCGCCACCGGAAGCGACTGTCTCGGCGCCACCGCTGCCGAGGATGGTGGCGCTTGTCGCGCCGCCCGAGCCGGCCACCATCCTGGCGCCGCTGTCGATGACCGCGCCTTGCGCCGCACCGCCCGCGGAGACCCACTCGATGCCGCCGTGGCTCACAACCGTCGCGATCGTCGCGCCGCCGCTCGCAACCACCTCGCTTCCGCCGTCACGGAGGACCGTGCCGCTCGCCACGCCGCCGCTGGAGACCGTCTGCAGGCCGCCATCGCTGATGATGGATAGGCTTGCGGTGCCGCCGGCATAGATAGTTTCGCTGCCGCCGCTGAGAACCGTGCCGTTGGTGATGCCGTCCGAACCCACAGAGACCGCGTCGGGCGGAAGTACGATGAGGCCCGAAACGGTCTGGCCGGAAGCGACGAAAATGCTTGTGCGCTCCACGGTGATGAGCGTGCCACTGCTTCCGTCGTCGGCGAGATGGAAGACTCTGCCGGCGTAGTTGCCGGAGAGCTGCAGGGTTGCCGTCTGCCCGCCGGTGCCGATCGTGAGGATGTCGGTTGCCGCGTCGAGATTCGCCGTGGCATCACTGGCATAGGCGAGGCTGGCCAGATCGAGCCGGGCACCGGGTAGCAACTGCGTCTGCGTCACGTCCGCACCGCTTGACACGAGCAAGGTGCCGCCGCTGCTGATGACCGTGCCGACCGCCTTACCGCCGGAAAGGACGATTTCAGTGCCGCCGTTGCTGACGATCGTGCCGGTCGCCTCACCGCCGGAAAGGACGATTTCGGTGCCACCACTGCCGACGATCGTAGTGTCAGCGACGCCGCCCGAGCCAACCGAAAGCGTGTCGGACAAAAATACGGTGAAGCCGGAGATGTCCTGACCCGGGGAGACGACGATGCTGCGGGGGGCCTGGTCCACGCTCACGACCGTGCCGCCCAACCCATCATAGGCAAGGTGGAACGTGTCATTCGTGTAGTTGCCGGAGAGCGAAATCGTTGCGACCTGTCCGCCGGCGCTAACCGTGAGGGTATCGGTTGCCGCGTCGAAGGTGGCCGAGGCTAGGTGGCTGTAATTCGAGACTAGGTAGTTGTAAGGGATGAGGGCCAGGTCGATCTGACTGCCCGGCAGTAATTGCGTGTCGCTCGTCGTGCCTCCGGAGATCACCTCGATACCGTGGTTGCCGACAACCGTGTCGATCGCCACGCTGCCGGAGTCGATCGTCTGGGTCCCGCCGCTGCTAATGACCGTGCCGCTCGCCACTCCGCCTGAGGAGACCGTTTCGCTACCACCGCTGCTAATGACCGTGCCGATCGCCAAGCCTCCGGTGTAGACCGTTTCGCGGCCACCGCTGCTAATGACCGTGCCGCTCGCCACACCGCCTGAGGAGAGAAATAGACCTCCATAAATATAATTGGTGTAATAATAAATGTTGCCACTGCTTAGGTCAATCGTATTGACCGCCAAACCGCCAGAGTAGACTGTCTCGTTGCCGGCGCTGATGACCGTGCCGCTTGCGACGCCGCCTGCGGAAACAGCTTGTTCAGACACTTCGGACTCGATGACTGTGCTGGTCGCGACTCCGCCTCCGGAGACAACCTGATTGCTGGCGTTCAGGAGGGTGGTGCCGCTCGCGATGCCACCCGATTCGATATGCTCGGCACCGCCATCAGAGAGGCTTGTGTCGTAGGCTACGCCGCCCGCTTCAATATACTCCGTGCCACCATAATAACTGTACACCCCGTGATGAGCGTAGCCCCATCCCGTGACCTGCGTCCCGAAGGTGGCACCGCCTGAACTGACAATGATGGTATCAGAAAAGTCACCATACTCAGCAGACGCAGATACGATCTGACCCGAAACGACATGGCCGGAAGAGACTATGGTGTTGGTCATCGCCGTTTCACTCTCTTGCTCAGTTCATCTGTGGCTTCAGCCTGCGGATGCGAAAGCCCGTTCAGCGTTGCCGGACCGCCTGACGTCGCAATGGCGGGCACCCGCCCGACCGCCGCGATTACCTGCGCGGCGGTGATCAGCCGGGTGCACTCGAACTGGCGCGGCGTGCCGGCATGGCGCGGGCACCAGAGGAAGTCCTTGTGGTCGAAGCGCACCCGCGGGTCGTTCCAGCAGGAATTGCAGGCGTGCCAGTTGATGACCCGATAGGGCGTGGCGAACTCGTTCGTCGGGTGGGTGAAGCCGCTGACCATCACCACCGGCGTGCCGGCCGCCCAGGCGAGCCAGGAGAGGCCGCTGCTCAGCCCGATGAAGCAAGCCGCATGGCGCAGCCAGCGCGCTCGCTCGGTGAGCGGGAGGTCGCCGGTCGCGTCCTCCGCCCCGTGCGGAATGTGGTTCCAGACGATGCCGGCGCCATGCACCGGCTTCTGGTCGATGCAGATCACCCGCAGGCCGCGCGCCTTCAGGAACGCCACCACTTCGCGCCAGCCCGTGGGATTGTTCCAGTATTTGCACTGGGTGGTGCTCTGCGTCGCGATGCAGACATAGGGCTCGGCAATCGGCCGGCTCTCATCCGGCAAGGCGAGGCGCGGCGGCGTCTCCCCCGGGTCGACGCCGAGAATGTAGCCCGCGGTACGATGCAGCCCGACCAGACGAAAATCCGTGGGTTGCTGCGCGCTCTCGGCATCGTCGAAGAACAGGCCGAGCCGGTAGGTGGCATAGGCGCCGGTGGCGAGGTCCTGCGCCTTCACCTCCTCATGGGTGACGAAGCGGATATGCGGATAGGCATCCCGCAGCAGCGGGATGATCAGCCCGGACATGGCGCAGGTGAGTTCGGCACCATGCGCCTCGGCGAAGCGGGCGGCGTAGGGGAACCAGCCGAGCGTGTCGCCGAGCGTGCCGACCGGGAAATGGATCAGCACCGCCCGGCCGCGCGCATCGTAAGCGTGGCTGAACACGAGCGTCGCCGCGCCGGATGCGTCCAGTTCCCAGACCTCGATGCCGATGCGCACGTAGTAGCGCTTGGCGGAGGTCACGAGGGCGCCCTGGTTCTCGCTCTGAAACAGGATGTTGCCGGTGTCGAGGTCGCGCAGCCGTACGCGCCATTGGCCGGCCTGCCGGTTCGGCAGCAGCACGCGCGCCCCGTTGTTGAAGTCGAAGCGTATGCCCAAGGGGCCTGGCTGGGTCGGCACGGTGGAGGATGGCGGGAAGGGGGTCTTGTCGTCTTCCGGGGGCGGCGAGGGCGCGGCCTTGGCCGGATCATCCGGCACTGACATATCGACCCTGCCGGTTTCAGCGATCCTCTCCGCATCTAGTATCAAGGCGGCCCCATCCGTCGTTATGGTATCAACATGATGCGCCGAGGTATGCGGCAGGGGGTGATTGCCAGAAAGTTAACCTTCCGTAACCAACTGAGTTTCCCTGCGAACTACGGTTCGGACTTCCGGCACCAGTGTTGGATGCTCTCATGAGCGACGATGATGCGGCATCGTCAACTTAATCGGCGACGGTCGCGTTTAGGCTGACAACAGTGAGCCCGGGAGGTCATGCTGCCTTTCGGGCGTACGTCTCCTCCTTCCAGACATCAAAGGCTTTCCCGTTCATCGGCCAATCGACCCGCTATGCATAGACGGCCCTGCGGGTCAGCCGGGTAGCGGCTACGACAGCGCAGCAGAGAGCATCGATCATGCCCTTCATGTTGCTCCGCCGATTGGTCGTCCAGCAGAAGGCCCCGAGGTAGT
>DATJWY010000214.1:0-13165 GCA_035500775.1 Acetobacteraceae bacterium | reverse complement strand
ACACTTAAGTAAAGGATTCCAAAGGCTTGCCTTTGGCGGGGTCCAGGGGCAGAGCCCCTGGTCTTCTTAGGTCGTCCCCCCGCGACGCCCGGCCATCGCGCCGAGGCGCAGGCGCAGCGCGTTCAGCTTGATGAAGCCCTGGGCATCGACCTGATCATAGGCGCCCTGGTCTTCCTCGAAGGTCACGTGCTTCATCGAGTAGAGGCTGTTCGGGCTTTCCCGGCCGATCACCGTGGCGTTGCCCTTGTAGAGCTTCACGCGCACCCGGCCGGTCACCGAATGCTGGCTCTGGTCGATCAGCGCCTGGAGCATCCGCCGCTCCGGGCTGAACCAGAAGCCATTATAGATCAGCTCGGCGTAGCGCGGCATCAGGCTGTCCTTCAGATGCGCCGCCTCGCGATCGAGGGTGATGCTCTCGATGCCGCGATGCGCCGCCAGCAGGATCGTGCCGCCCGGGGTTTCGTACACGCCGCGCGACTTCATGCCGACGAAGCGGTTCTCCACCAGATCGAGCCGGCCGATGCCGTTGTCGCGGCCGAGTTCGTTGAGACGGGTGAGCAGCGCGGCCGGGGAGAGGCGCACGCCATCGATCGCCACCGCGTCGCCGCGCTCGAAATCGATCGAGATCACGGTCGGCTTGTCCGGCGCCGCCTCGGGGCTGATCGTGCGCTGATAGACGATCTCGTCCGGCTCCACCGCGGGGTCTTCGAGGAGCTTGCCCTCGGAGGAAGAGTGCAGCAGGTTCGCATCGACGCTGAACGGCGCCTCGCCGCGCTTGTCGCGCGCGACCGGGATCTGGTGCGTCTCGGCGAATTCCAGCAGCTTGGTGCGCGAGGTCAGGTCCCATTCCCGCCAGGGCGCGATCACCTTCACGTCCGGCTTGAGGGCGTAATAGGCCAGCTCGAAGCGCACCTGGTCGTTGCCCTTGCCGGTCGCGCCATGCGCCACCGCGTCGGCCCCCACCTGCTCCGCGATCTCGATCTGCCGCTGCGCGATCAGCGGGCGGGCGATCGAGGTGCCGAGCAGGTACTGGCCCTCATAGAGGGCGTTGGCCCGGAACATCGGGAACACGAAGTCGCGGATGAAGGTCTCGCGGAGGTCGTCCACGAAGATTTCCTTCACCCCGAACATCTCGGCCTTGCGGCGCGCCGGTTCCAGCTCCTCGCCCTGGCCGAGATCGGCCGTGAAGGTCACGACCTCGCAGTTATACGTCACCTGCAGCCAACGCAGGATCACACTGGTGTCGAGACCGCCGGAATAGGCGAGCACGACTTTCTTCACGTCTTTCACGGCCATCTCGCGACTCCTGCCAGGCGCGGCCGCGCCGCCGCGCCCTGGGTATAAGGCGCCGGGGGTAACAAGCCGCGTCGCCCTCGGCAAGATCGGCATTGGCCCGGACGCGCCGACCCTGGTATCGAAACCTCGCTCCAGGAGGAAAGACCGCAGCCTTGTCTGACCAGGACAGCTTCGCCGACCCGGTTTTCGTGGAGCGGCTGACCAAGTTGTTGCCGATGCTCGGCTCCGCCCAGGCGGAGGAGGCGGATACGGCGCGCCGTATGCTGATCGCGCATCTCTTACACCATCACTTGTCGATGACCGACCTCGCCGAGCGCCTGCGCGCCCCGGTGGACGCCCCGGCGCCCGCGCCGGTTCCGCGGCGCCCCGCGCCGCGATCGCAAAGTGAGGCGGAGCTGACCCGCGAGCTTGATCTCACCCGCCACGCCCGCGCCGCCGCCGAGGAATGGGCGCACAAGGCGGCGCAGGAGAACGCGGTCCTGCGCAAGAATCTCGACCGGGCGAATGACGAGCTGCAACGTCTCGCCACCGGGCGCGGCGTGGCGCGCATCCTGGCGGCGGCCGGCATGATCGGCACGGCGGGGCTGGCCGCCGTGCTCGGTGCCGAGCAACTCCTCCCGCTGCGCGACCACTCGGCCGCGATCGAGGCGGTGGCGACGCCGGATGTCGACCACCTGCCCGTCACCATGCGTTATTCCTTCCCGGACGCCGCGCCGTCGCCGCCCAGCCCGCCGGTGCCGGGCGAACTGGTCGGCGCCATCCTGCTGAACGATCTCGCCATCCATGCCGCGCCCTCGGCGGATTCGCCGACCCGGGCCTATCTCCAGCGCGGCACCCAGGTGGTGATCCTGCGCGACCTCGTGGATCACGGTCTCGACTGGTCGGAGGTGCGGGCCGGGACCACGACCGGCTTCGTGCCCTCGGGGGCTGTGTTGCGATAGCGTAACGTTATGGACCGGTTCGGCTGACAAGGCAAAGGCCAGGGGCGCCCCCTCCGTGGCCATTCCATCGGCCGTTCCGGCCGATGGAACCTTGGGCCACTCTGCCCCGGGACAGCCCGCCAAAGGTCAAGCCTTTGGAATCCTTAATTTAAGTGATTGGGGGTCTGGGGCCTCAAGGCCCCAGCGGGTCCAGGGCAGAGCCCTGGCCTTCCTTTTGCCCTCGCTCCCGCCGGCTTTCGGTGCGCAACTGCCCGCAGGCGGCCAGGATATCCCGCCCGCGCGGGGTGCGGATCGGCGAGGCGAAGCCGGCATCCATGACGATGGCGGCGAAGCGGTCGAGCGCCGCCCGCGTGCTCGGCTGGTAGGCGCTGCCCGGCCAGGGGTTGAACGGGATGAGGTTCACCTTGGCCGGAATGCCGGCGATCAGCCGCACCAGCTCGCGCGCATCCGCCTCGGTATCGTTGATCCCGCGCAGCATGATGTATTCGAAGGTGATCCGCCGCGCGTTGGAGGCCGAGGGGTAGCGCCGGCAGGCGGCCAGCACCTCGGCGATCGGGTATTTGCGGTTCAGCGGCACCAGTTCGTCGCGCAGATCGTCCCGCACCGCGTGCAGGGAGACGGCGAGGTTGATCCCGAGTTCCGCCCCCGCCCGGTCCATCATCGGCACCACGCCGGAGGTGGAGAGGGTGATGCGCCGGCGGGAGAGGCCGATGCCCTCGCCATCCATGACGATGGTCATCGCCTTGGCGACGTTCTCGTAATTATAGAGCGGCTCGCCCATGCCCATCAGCACGATGGTGGAGAGCAGGCGCGGCGTCTCCCCGCGCGGGCTCGGCCATTCGCCGTAGCTGTCCCGCGCCGCCATGAACTGGCCGACGATCTCCGCCGGGCCGAGATTGCGCACCAGCGCCTGCGTGCCGGTGTGGCAGAACCGGCAGGAGAGGGTGCAGCCGACCTGGCTGGAGATGCAGACCGCGCCGCGATCCTCCTGCCGGTCGGGGATATAGACGGTCTCCGCCTCCTGCCCGTCGCGGAAGCGGAACAGGAACTTGCGGGTCTCGTCGGTGCTGGTCTGCACCACCGCCGCCTCGGGCCGGCCGATCACGTAGCGTTCCGCCAGCCGCTCCTGCAGCGGCCGGGCGATCGAGCTCATGCGGCTGAACTCGGTCACGCCCTGGTTGTAGATCCAGTGCCAGAGCTGCTTGGCGCGGAACGGCTTTTCCCCGAGCGACTCCATCTCGGCGATCAGCTCGGCGCGGGAGAGGCCGACAAGGTCGCGCCGCCCGTCCGCCGCCACCGGGGGCGGCGGCGGGAACAGCGCCGCCTTCGCCATGATGCGGGCGCGTTCGGCGGCGGTGAGGTCTTCCGTGGCGGCGGCCATTGTGGTGGCGTTCCTGGTCAATGCGCGGCGCAAGCCTTGTCCATGGCGGCGTAGGCCGGGGCGAAGCCTTGCAGGTTGAACGTGTCGAGGATGTCCTTGCCGCGCGGTCCCGGCGAACGGGCGACCGCCTGCGGCGCCTTGGCGAAGGCGGCGGCGGCGGCGCGGCCATCCCGCGCGAAGGCGGAGCGCTGGGCGGTGTAGAAGGACAGCCGGGTGGCGCCGACCTGCACCGGCACCTGGGCGTTGCGCGGATAGGTGAAGCCGGCGCTGATCGCGACAGCGTCGTGCAGCCCCCCCGGCCTGTCGGTCACGGTCAGCACGACGTCGCCCCGGCCGCGCAGGGCGGGGGCGGAGCTGGCGGCCCGGGTGAAGGCGTAGCAGACGGTCTGCCCGGCCTCCTTATAGGTGGCGGCCTGCCAGGCGCCGAAGCTGCCGATGGCGACCGGCGCCCCGCCATGGCTCGCCGCATGACTGGCGGCGGCCCGGTGGAGGTGGGCCTTGTGGGCAGAGGTCTCGGCCATGGCAGGCGTCGCCAGGCAGAAGAGCAGGACGGGACGGATCGCGCGCATGGCCGCAGAGATACGGTGCGCGGGGCGGCGGAACAAGCGTCCAGAGGGGTGTGAGACTGACACTCCGGTGTACCCGCCGCGCCGCCCGCGCATCGAGTGGATATGGACCGCGAGGGCCGGTGCTTCGCCGTCATCCGTCTTGCGGTATGATAATGACGCGCGTCCGGATCGAGCGCAGAAGGAGTGAAGCCCGCAATGGATGGTCAGTTCGAGCCTGTCCTCCCGCCACGGTACGCCGTCCATGAATCGCCGACGATCCGGGTATTCAGCCGCATCTTCGACCCGGGCGGACCGGTCTTCGTCAGCTTCTCGATCCGCAACGAGCGGCCGATGCCGTTCGGTGAGGCCGTGTTCCTGAAATATGGTCTCAATGCCGTGCACGTCGTCGCGTGCGGGCCGCATTGGTATCAATACGAGGATTCCCCCGCCGCCGCCCGCGCCATCCGGGCGCATGTGGCGCCCGCCAGCCGGGTCATCACCTATGGCACCAGCATGGGCGGTTATGCCGCGCTGATGTTCTCCGGTGATGTCGGCGCCGATCTCGCGCTCTCGTTCTCGCCGCAATTCTCGGTCGATGGGGCGAAGGTTCCGTTCGAGACACGCTGGCGCGACGATGCCGAGGCGATCCTCCGGCGCGGCGGCTTCGTCTATGACGACATGGCCCAGGGCCTGACGCGCACCGGCCGGGTGGTGGTCGCCTATGACCCGCTCGATGACGATGGCCTCCATGTCGCCTGCTTGCGCCCGATTCGGCCGTTCGAGGAACTGATCGTGCCGTTCTCGCAGCATCGCACCATCCGGGTGCTGGCCGAGGCGCGTCTCGCCTCCTGGCTGCTGCGCGAGGCGGCTTCCGGCACGCTCGATATCGGCGAAGCGCGGCGCCGGGTGCGCGGCGGGCGCCACGCCAGCTCCACCTATCTCCGCTATCTCGGCCGGCGTCTGCAGATGCGCGGCGCGCCGGCGGCCCTCGGCCTGTTGCGCCAGGCGGCCGATCTGACGCGCGACGATGACACGGAGGCGCTGGAAAGCGATGTCGCCCTGCTGCTGCGCGCGGGCGACGAGGCGCGGGCGCTCGCGCAATATCTGCGGCTGCTGCGCCTGGAGCCCTCCCTGGCGCGGCCCGGCAGCGTGCGGGATTTCATGCGCCACGCGAAGGGCCTGATCGCGCATGGCCATGCCGCCGCGGCGGGCGAGACCCTGGCCGCGGCGATCGACGGTTTCACGGGCCCCGCGCGGTTCCATGCCATGCTGATGAGCGCCGTATTGCACGCGCGGAGCGGAGACAAGTTGCGCGCGGCCGGCGCCCTGCTCGCGCTGGCCGTGGAGGGCGGCGCCGCGGCGCTCGGGCTCGACGGCGCGCGGCTATTGGAGGAACTGGGGCTGGAGGCGGAGGCGCTGCGGGTCGCCGAGGCATTGGCCAAGGCGGAGCCCGGCAACCCGGACATCGCTTATTTCCGCGCCTGCCTGCTCGAGCGGCTCGGCCGGCATGCGGCGGCGCTGGCCGTCTATCAGGAGGCGGATCAGGCCCGGCCGCTGCCCGCCACGCCGCATTGTTTCCGAATGGGGCAATTGTTCCGCTGGCTCGAGCGTCCCGAAGACGCCCTGGCCGCGTTCGAGCGCGCGTTGGAGCAGGCGCCGCACCATATTAATACGCTGCGCGCGCGGGGCGAGGTGCTCGCCCAGCTTGGGCGGCACCGGGAGGCCTGCGACGTTTTCCGGGCGGTGGTGGCGATCGAACCCGGGAATGCGGCGGCGTTCGACGGCCTTGCCCGCTCCCGCGCCATATTGGGCGATCACCCCGGCGCATTGGACGCGGCGCGGCGAGGGGTTGCCGCCGATCCGAAGCGCGCCGGGCTGGTGCGGTTGATCACCGAACTCGAAGCGGTGGGATAAAAGCGTCTCCTGCCGGGCTGCCCCGTCAGGAGCCGCCCTTATTCCCGTGCCGCGAACAACCGCCGCGCGGCGTCCATCACCAGCGCCTGATAGTGCTGGCTCAGCACCGGCGTGTGCGAGTGGTAATAGCCGACCGCGCGCATCAGGTTGCCGCCGGCCTCGCGCATGTAGGCGCGCAGGATCGCCCCGGCGGCGGCGATGTTGTAGCAGGGCTCGGCGATCAGCCGGGCGCGCACCTCGGCCGGGTCGCGATGGGTATAGGCCGCGAGGGCTGGCAGCCAGCGTGTGTTGACCTGCATCACCCCGAAATCGTCGGAGCCGTCCGCATTGTGGTGCACCGTGCCCGGCTGTCCGCCCTCGACCGCCTGGATGGCGGGCAGCACCCGCGGCGGCAGCGCATAGACCGAGGCGACAAGCGCCATGCAGGCAACGTATGGAACCGCCATGGCCTAACGCTCGCCGCCCGCCCCCGCCCCGCGGACAAGCCCCAAAAACCAGACGGATTCCAAAGGCTTGCCTTTGGCGGGGTCGAGGGGCGGAGCCCCTCGCCTGACCTGCCTTCGGGCAAAAGAGGCGGTGCCCATGGCGGTCCGTGCCGGTCGCGACGTCATGCCGATTACCCTGGCACCTTGTGTTCAACCGGCAGGCGCGGTTTCAGCCAGCCCCTTATGGCGGGAGATTTCCTCGAACCAGCCCGCGAGCGCCGGCCGGTTCTGGCGCCAGGCATCCTCGGCGAAGCGCAGGTCGAGATAGCCGAGGGCGCAGGCGACGGCGATGGCGCCGATATCGAGATGAACCGGCGGCGGCTCCGCCTCCAGCGCGTCGAGCGCGTGGGCGATGATCCCCTTCTGCCGGGCGATCACCGCGTCGCGCGCCGCCTCGCTCGGGCGCTGGCTCTCCATCCGCGCCAGCACCGCCGCGTCCAGGATGCCGTCGCCGAGCGCCTGGAGCCTCAGCGCCCGCCAGCGCGCGGCCCCATGCGGCGGGAACAGCGTGATGTCGTCGCTGATCTCGTCGAGGTACTCGCAGATCACCGGGCTGTCGAACAACGCCGTCCCGTCATCCGTCACCAGGGTGGGCACCTTGGAGAGCGGGTTCGCCGCCACCAGCGCCGCCGGGCTTTCATGCGCGTTGGTCGGGATGCGCTCGATCCGCTGGTCGAGACCCAGGGTGATGGCGGCGGCGGCTACCTTGCGCACGTAGGGGCTGGTCGGGGAGTAAAACAGCTTCATCGGAACCGGTCCTTGTTGGCGCGTATTTCGGCGAAGCGGGCGACATCCGGCGCCCGCAGGAAGGGATTGGTCTCCAACTCCTCGGCGAGCAGGGCAGGGACGGTGGGCTCGCCCCGGGCGCGGAGCGCGCGCACCGCCTCGCCGCGCCGCCGCAGCGCGGGGTTATGCGGCTCGACGGTGAGGGCGAAGCGCAGATTGCTCTCGGTGTATTCGTGGCCGCAACAGATCCTTGTGTCGCCGGGCAGCGCGGCGAGCCGGGCGAGGCTCGCGAACATCTCCTCCGCCGAGCCCTCCAGCAGCCGGCCGCAGCCGAGGCTGAACAGTGTGTCGCCGCAGAACAGGGCGGCGTCATCCGCGAAGAAGAAGGCGATATGGCCGCGCGTGTGCCCCGGCGTTTCCATCACCCGCGCCGTCGCCTGGCCGACGGCGATGACATCGCCCTCCGCCACCGCCTGATCGAGAGGCGGCAGGCGGTGTGCGTCGGCCCGCGCGCCTATAACGTGGCAGCCATGATGCTCGCGCAACTCTTCGGCGCCATCGATATGGTCCCCATGGTGATGGGTCAGCAGCACGAGGTCGAGTCGACCGCCCCATTGGTGCACCGCGTCCTCGACGCCCCGCGCCTCCGAGGGATCCACCACGGCGACCGTTCCGGTCGCGTCGTCGCGTAGCAGCCAGGCATAATTGTCGAAGAGCAGCGGAACGGGACGAATGGTCATGGCCATGCAGCACCCTCCTGCCCCGCCGGCGGCCGTACCCTGGCGCCGCGGGGACGATGATGATCTCCGCTTTCCGAGGCGATGATGGGGCCGGAGGCCGCCCACCGCGCCCCGCTGTGTAGCATCCGCATCGGGCGGCGCAACGCCAGGATACGTTCATGCCGGCGCGGGAGTGCTATACTATCTGGATGATGGATGCCCAGGCAGCGGCGCAGTTCTATCAGACCGCGAGGGGCGCGGTGGCGGCGCGTCTGGTGCGGGAGCGGCTGGCCACGCTCTGGCCGGATCTCGGCAGCCAGTCGGTGCTCGGCCTCGGCTATGCCGCGCCCTATCTGCGTCTGTGGCGGGAGAAGGCGGTGCGCTGCATCGCCGTGACCCCGGCGCAGGTCGGCGCGGCGCGTTGGCCCGCCGGCGCGCCCAACCTGTCCTGCACCGTGGAGGAGGACAGCCTGCCTTTCCCCGATCTCTGCTTCGACCGCATCCTGCTCGTGCACGGGCTGGAGGTGGCGGACAATGCGCGGCGGATGTTGCGCGAGGTCTGGCGGGTGCTGAAGGATGACGGCCGGTTGGTGGTGGTGGCGCCGAACCGGGTCGGGATGTGGGCGCATGTGGAGAGCACGCCGTTCGGCCAGGGCGAGCCCTATTCCGCTGGGCAGATCGGCCGCCTGCTGGCGGGGGCGATGTTCCGGGTGGAGCGGCGGGAGGGCGCGCTCTATTTGCCGCCGACCAATATCCGCCTCATCCTGCGCGGCGGGGCGCTGTGGGAGCGCGCCGGCCGCGCCATGCTGCCGCATCTCGCGGGCGTCACGGTGACCGAGGCGGTCAAGGAAGTCTACGGCGTCGTGCCGCTCCGGTCGGCGCGGCGGCGGATCGTGTTGTCCGAGGCCGCCTGAACGCGGCCGACTCATACGAACGGCCTTGTACCAACCGCCGTAAGCCTTGAGCGATCGAGAAAAAGCCCCAAGTCTCTGCGCTTCAACCTCAGGCAATCATGCTCTAATACCAACGGCCCTATTGATTGACCGCTGGAAGACAGGGGGCTTTGCCCCCTGGTCCCCACTGGGGCCGTCGGCCCCGGACCCCATTCCATGAAGAATTTCAAATGTGTGCGGGTCTCTGGGGGCGCTGCCCCCAGCGGGGTGCGGGGCAGCGCCCCGCGGCTTTCCCGCATGGGGTCAATCATTATGCCCGCTGGTATAAGTCTTTTGTTTGACAAGCAATTTGATCCGATCAGATGAGTCCAAGTGATCGGATATCGCTCTAAGCGCTCCCTCCAAAACATGTGATGAAATCAACGGGTATTATAACAAGACGCGACAACATTAATCTTGTATCACCGCGCTCGAAATTTCGAGCATAGTGCAATTTTTCTGAAATATTTTGTTCTGATTTTTCCATGAATTTTCGGGCTCAGTTTTTGGGCAATGCAAACAAGGCTTATCGGCCGCGAATTGCCAAAGGCTCTTCCACCTTAAGCCGCTGAGGGGCATATGAAACCTCGATCCATCGCCATTCTGGCTTGCCTGACGGCCGGCCTCTTTTCGGCGTCCATGGCGCGGGCTGAGGACAAGCCGCCCCAGATCAGCAAAACGGCGAGCGACGCCCTGCAGGCCATGGGTAAGACGCTCGCTGCCGGCACATTCTCGTTCCGGGACCGGACCATCCGGGAGTACATGGACGCCAACGGTCAGCCTTTGCATATCTTCCACACCGCGACTGTCGTCGTGCGCCGTCCGGATCGGTTGTTGGTTGATCTGACCGGCGACGATGGAACGACCAAGATCGCATACGATGGGAAAACCCTGACCCTGTACGGCGTTGAGGTCAAAAAATACGCAATCATCCCCGTACCGGATAATATCGAAGGAATGCTCACAGTGGCTGTAAGCCGCCTGGGCGTCGATTTTCCGCTTGCCGACTTCCTGACAGACGCCCCGGATAAAGCATTTTTGGCCGGCATCGCGTCGGGGTTTGAGGTCAACACCGTTTCCGTTGACGGCACTGAATGCCGGCATTTTCTTTTTACGCAGCCACCCGGTATCGAGCTTGAACTCTGGCTGGAGAAGAACGAGCGAGCGGTGCCGCGCCGCCTGATCGTGACCTATCGCTCGCTTCCTGGTGAGCCACGCTTCATCGCCGAGATGTCGGACTGGAATTTCAACGTGCATCCGGCCGATGCGGGCTTTGCGGTCCACGTCCCCGCGGGGGTCACGAAAATAGAGTTCAAGCAGGAGAAACCGAAGTGAGACGACATGTCCTTCGGATGGCGTTTGCCATGGCGGCGTTGCTTGTCTCGCCAAATGCGTTCGGCTGGGGCCATGTGCAGGGAGCGAATGGCGCCGCCGCGTATCACGGCCCCATGGGTGGCACAGCCGCGCGCGGCCCGGGAGGCGCTACCGCCTATCGTCCACCGGGGGGCGGCACTGCTTATCACCCGCCGGCAGGTGGCACCGCTTATCGCCCGCCGGCGGGTGGCACTGTTTATCACCCGCCGGCGGGTGGCACTGTTTATCACCCGCCATCGAGTGGCACGGTTTATCGCCCGCCGGGGAGTGTCAACGTTTACCAGCCTCAGACTTATGCCCCGACCGGTGTAGGGGCGGGAGTTGCGGCGGGCGTGGTCATCGGCGCCGCCGCGAGCCGGCCATCTTATCCTCCGCCGCCGTATTATGCCCCACCGCCATATTACTCCCCGCCTCCGGCGCCGTAACACCGCGTTGCTCCCTTGGAGTGCGATCGCTTGAGACTGACACTCTGAAAGCGTGAATCGCACTCTCGAAACAAGGCGCCAGACCATGATCCTATCAGTCAACCCGATCCGATCACGGTCTAAAGGGGCGAGGCCAAGCCGCGATAAAGACCTGATCGGTTCCATCCCGGAGGCGGGCGGTTTTTCGCGGACATCCCTCGGCTCATTTCTCTCGCAACCAGAGGCACGTCCCGGAGTTCGAAAATGAGTTCTCACGACATCCGCGTTCATCGGAGCCCAAAGGGCGCTGGCCGCACCGCGATTGCCGCCGCAATCCTTTTCCTGGGGGTGGTTGGCTGCCCCATTCAGCAGTCCGCCGGCGAGGAGGTCGCGTCGGATTCAGGCAAGAAGCCGCCCTCCGGAACTGTCGAGATGAGCCAGTTGCAGGCCGCGTTCATCGGCAGCGGAAGCGGCGGAACCGGAACCCTGCATTTCCGTGGCCGGTCGTATCGCTTCAAGGTTGGCGGTCTCGGCGTCGGCGGGATTGGTGTCTCCTCAATAAAGGCTCGCGGCGAGGTCTATAATTTGAACAAAATATCGCAGTTCCCGGGGACGTACATCCAGGGCCGCTACGGCTTCGCGGTTGGCCGGGCGAGCGCCGGCGGTCTGTGGCTCAAGAACAGCAGCGGCGTCATCCTGAATCTGAAGGCCAAACGCACCGGCCTGATGCTGAGCCTCGGCGGAGATGCCGTGGTGATCTCAATGTCCCATTAGATCATGATCGGATCAGGTTGACTGATCCGATCATGATCCAGCCGTCCAGAACCAGCACCGCACCCGGTACGCGCCCGGCCGCGTCCGCTGCGTCGCCGCGCGGTGCTGCACGTCGAACGCCTGCCGCATCCCTTGTCGGCGCTGCTGGTCAGTGAACGCCGAGCTTCGTCACCAGCGCCCAGACCGCGGCCGCCGCCACGCCGAACGCGGCGACGGCGAGGAGGGGGCTGCGCAGCAGCGGCGCCGGCAGGCTCGCCGGCAGGATCTTGCGGCCCGTCAGCATCGGCCGCACCAGATCCTGCCCCTTGAGGACGCGATATGCGGCGATCGCACAGAGATGCAGGATCACCGCGCCGAGCAGCAGGTTGAAGTTGAACCCGTGCACCGCGGCCAGCGTGTCGCTCACCGAGCGCCCGACTAGGCCGGCCAGCGGCGCGAAAACCTTCCCGTCCTCATTGGAGAACAGCCCGGTGCCGACCTGCAGCCCGAGCAGCAGCAGGAGCAGGATCACCATCCAGCCGCCGGCAGCATTGTGGCCGACCTCGGTATCCGGCTCCCGCACCAGCAGGCGCCGCAGATGCCGCAGGCCCGCCTCCGGGGGGCGCAGGAAGCTGGAGAACCGGGCGGAGTCGCTGCCGATCACGCCCCAGGCGAGGCGGAACAGCAGCAGGGTCAGCATGCAGTACCCGGAGAGGAAATGCAGCCTGATCCAGTCCAGCGAGATGCTGGTGTAGCTGACGAGGAAGAAGAAGACGATTCCCCAGTGGAACAGACGTGTCGGTGCATCCCACACCTCAACCGGGCGCGCGGCGTCGCTCATGATGCCTCCTCGGTGAATCGGCTCATGCTGCCGCAAAGCGACTTGACGATCCAGCTTCGCCTCGTCATCCCGGCTGGATGGCGCTTCTTTCCTTCCAGTTCCGGGATGAGCTGGCCCCCGCCTGGCATGTCTGGCGCGGTCCAGCGGCGGCGATAGTGGCGACGCTCGTCGCCCGCGTGCTCGCGCATGCGATGGGGCGGCAGGGCGCCGTGTGGCTCCGGGCCGCTGGCGGCGCCCTGGGCGCGCTGGCCGGCTGGGCGGTGCTGGCCGGGCCGGGACTGCTGCCGCTGACCGCGCCGCGCGGCGAGATGGCGCGCCTGCCGGGCGCGGCGCTCGTGCTGGTGCTCGCTGCACTCGGTGGAGTCCGGGGTGGACGCGGCGGGCAGGCGGCCTTGCCCGCCCTGCCGGGTGCCGTCGCCGGGTGGTGGCTGATGGGCGCGCCCTTGCGCGCGGCGGGGATCGGCGCCGCGCTGCCCGCCATCGCCGCGCTCGCCGGCATTACCGTGCTCGCCTTCCATCTGATCCAGGCTGGCGGCCGGATCGCCGATTCGTGGCGGAGCGCGGCGCCGTCTCTCGCCTTGGCCGGGGCGCTGATCGTGGCGCGTGTCCCGCCGCCATGGCCGATGGCGGCGCTGGTGCCCGCCGCCGCCGCCCTGGCGTTGCTCGGCGGACCGGCCGGCCTCGCCGCCCCGCCACTCGCCGCCGCCGCGCTGCTGGCCGCCGGTGCCACGGATCTCGCCGCCGGCCGGCTGCCGCATGGCGGGTTCGGGGCGCTGGACGCCGCCTGCCTGACGCCGCTCGTCGCACTCTGGCTCGCCCCGCGCCTGCTGCCGGGGCTCGCCCGCGCCACG
>DATJWY010000213.1:0-8766 GCA_035500775.1 Acetobacteraceae bacterium | reverse complement strand
CCGGTTGGCCGGATCGGCCGCGAACCGTTCGAAACCACGAAGACCGGCAGCGCCAGCCGCTCCGCCACGCGATAAACCTCCTCGCGCACCGGGCAGGCATCGCCATCCACATAGATGCTGGTCAAGGACTCCCTTTCGTCGGTCTGGCTTCGGTTTGAAGGTCTGCCACGGGTGGTTTTTCAACCATGAAACCTGCCACCAGCACCATCCACTCCCTGCCCCACAACGCCGATATCGGCCCAGGCCGCGCCTGGCCGCCCTATTGTCCGCCTGTTGCCCTGGCTCTCGCCCATGTGCCGGCAACCGGCCGCTTGCGGGCGAGAAAGAAGCGAAGCATCTCGCGCGACGCGTCCGGTCCGGCAGGATCCGTGTGCGATCCGGCCGCGCGGCCGCCCGACCAGGCGTGACCGCTGCCATGCACGGTCCACACCTCCAGCAGCACCTCGCCAGGGCCATGCCGGTACACGGTGCGCGTAAAGTCCCGTCCACCACGGGACCGCCCTTGCTCGGTGCGGCTGATGATCGAATTGGGGCTGGATCGCTGAAGATGAGCCACGAAACCGCCTGCGTTGGACGGATGGACGACGCGATCCTGATCGCCGTGGAATACAATGGTAGGTAATGGGCGGGCGACCTTGCCCCCAGGACCGGGGCTGGGGCTGCCGTCGCCACGCATCGCGAACAGCGCCCCACGGAGGGTGCTGACGTTTCCACAGGCAAGACCCGAGTGGACGCCGACCGCGACATACAGCTCGGGATAGGCCGCCGCGATGATCGCGGCAGCGGCACCCCCGGCCGAGATGCCGGCAATATAGACGCGCGCTGAATTGGCCTTGCAGGTTGCGATAATGTGGCGCGTCAGAGCCGCGATCGCCGCCGGCTCGCCACTCCCTCGCTTTTGGTCGCCTGGGCGATGCCAGTTCCAGCAGCGGCCGAGATTCGCGGACGCCGATTGCTGCGGGTAGAGCACCAGAAAGCCACGCTCGTCGGCAAGCTCGTTCATGCCCGTACCGGCCGCGAAGTCCGCGGCTGATTGTGCACAGCCATGGAGCATGACCACGAGCGGCAACCGGCGCCGCCCCGAACCGTGCGGCGTGTATAGCTTATAGGCCAGCTTGCCGTGGAGGGTGCTGATCGATCCATCCACAAAGGTGCCGGGTGCCGGCCGGCCCGCACCGGGAGGCGTCACAGGCGGAGGACGCCTGGCGGGCTTGGCGCGTTTCGGCGCTGGCGCGGGAGGCATCAGCATTCGCTGAAGAGCGCGCGCGACCGAGAGCTGTCCCTTCCGCGCCATTCGCGACGCCTTCAGCAACGCCCGGAACGGTTCCCTCATGGTTCATACCCCCCGGAGGCGAAGCAAGCGCCCGAAGACCGAACGCTCCGCGCGGCTCTACGATCCCGCATGAAGGCCAGGGCTCTCCCTCCGTGGCCATTCCGTCGGCCGTTCCGGCCGGTGGAACCTTGGGCCACTCCGCCCTGAACCCGCTGGGGCCGTAAGGCCCCGTCGTGCGAAGGCACGCCTGCGCGTGACGGGGGTCCGGGGGGGCAAAGCCCCCTGGTCTTACCGCGGTCAAGACATAAGGCCGCCGGTATCATGCGGATTGGCATAAACTGCGATACCGCGGCGTGTAGAGTTGCCCCTCGATCCAGGTCCGGATGTCGCGCGGGCGCTCGGCTTGCGCCATGCCTTGGTCGAACATGAACTCGGCAACGCGGATCGCGGTCGTCACCTCCGTCTCCAGGATGTTGGACTGGCTCGGGAACAGCATGCCCTTCGCGCGCAGGCTCGGGCCCACCTGATCGGCACTCGCCTCGGCGGCGGCAATGAAGCAGGCATCGGTGAGGTGCCGCGGCCGCGCGGCATAGGTTGCCAGCCCGATCGCAGGAAAGATGTAAAAATTGTTCGCCTGCCCGGGATAAAAGGTTTGGCCATTCCACGTCACGGCCGGGAATTGCACGCCGGCGGCGTAGAGCGCCTTGCCGTTGGACCAGGTGTACGCCTGCTCGGCTGAGCACTCGGCCTTATCGGTCGGGTTGGACAGCGCGAAGATGATTGGCCGCTCGTTGAGCCGGCTCATGGCCTCGACCACCCGCCGATCGAACGCGCCCCCCTTGGTGCTGACGCCGATCAGGACCGTCGGCTTCAGGCTTTCGATCGTCTCGACAAGGTCCTTCGATGGCGCCGCCTGGTGCGCATAGGCTTCTTGCGCTTCCGACAAATCGGTGCGCGATGGCTCCAGGAGACCGGCGATGTCGAACATCGAGATGCGGCCGCGCGCGGCGTCTCGCGACAGCCCTTTCATCTGCATCGCCGCGACGATCAGGTTGGCGATGCCGATCCCGGCGGAGCCGGCGCCCAGGAACAGGATGCGCTGTTCCGTCAGCTTCTGGCCGGTGATCCGCAGCGCCGTTGTCAGCCCCGCGAGCGCGACGCTGGCGGTGCCCTGGATGTCGTCGTTGTAGCAGAGCACCTTGTCGCCGTAGCGGTTCAACATGCGGATCGCGTCGGTGCCCTTCCAGTCCTCGAAATGGATGCAGCAGCCCGGAAACACGTCCTGGACCGCCTGGACGAATTCATCGGCGAGCGTGTCCAGCTCCTGGTCGGATGGCGGCGTCTCGCGCAGGCCGAGATAGAGCGGGTCCGCGCGAAGCCCCGCATTGGTTGTGCCGATATCGAACAGGATCGGCAGCATGCAGTCGGGCGGCACCGCGGCGCAGGCCGTGTACAGCTGCAATTTACCGATGGGAATGCCCATGCCGTTGGCGCCGATGTCGCCGAGACCGAGGATGCGCCCGCCTGTCGATACGCAGATGAAGCGCACCTCGCGCGTCGGCCAGTTGCGCAACACCTCGGCCATGCGCCCCTTCATCTCGCGCGTGATGTACATGCCGCGCGTCCGCCGATAGATGTGGCTGAAGGTCAGGCAGGCCTCGGCGACGGTCGGATCATAGAGGATCGGAATGAAGCGCGCCGGATCGGACATCACGGCACGGTAGAATAATGTCTCATTCCGATCCGACAGACCAATCAGATAAATGTACCGTTCAAGGTCGCTCGCCTTCGCGTCCAGGTGGTCGAGCACGCGTTCAACCTGCCGGTCGATCGTTTCCACCGTGTGCGGCAGAAGACCTTCGAGCCCGTACTGGCGGCGCTCCTCCAAAGTGAAGGCCGTCCCTTTGTTGAGGGCGGGGTCATTCAACAACGTGAGGCCGCGCAGCGTCTGGGATTGGATCTCGTTCTGGGGCATCTGACGCCTTCCTTTGCTTGGAAGCCTGTTCGACCTGTTCGGTCGGCTCTCCGCCGTCCGCCCCATCCGCTCCCCTGGAAACAAGCACGCTCCGCCTGCCGGGGCGGAACCGGGGGAGAGAGGGGGACGGAGCGGCATCGGACCCGCCATGAGGCGCACCCGAAGCAGATGGTGTCGGCCCGCGCGATGGAGGAGGGAACCCGTTGGCCGGAGCGGGCCGCCCCGCCTGCCGCCGCGACAGGGTGAGCGCGGCTGCCGCCGCAACGGGGTGGGCGCGGCTGCCGCCGCGACGAGGCGGGCGCGGTTCGTCCCTCTGGCGCCCGGCCCCGGCCATGCCAACCTACGCGGCCATGCCCCATCCCGAAACCTGGCTCCGCGTCCTGCCACAGGGCCTCTATTGCGAGCCGGGCGATTTCTTCATCGACCCGGTGCGCGCCGTGCCGCGCGCCGTCATCACCCATGCCCATTCCGACCATGCCCGCCCCGGCCACGCGGCCGCCCTGGCGACGCCGGAGACGCTGGCCCTGGCGGAAACCCGCCTCGGCCCCCGCCGCCTCGCCGCCACCACGCACCCCCTCCCCACCGGCCAGACGCTCCGCATCGGCGAGGTTCTGGTCACGCTGCAACCCGCCGGGCACGTGCTCGGCAGCGCCCAGGTGGTGATGGAATGGCGCGGCAGCCGCGCGGTGGTCAGCGGCGACTACAAGCGTGCCCCGGACCCGACCTGCGCCCCGTTCGTCCCGGTGCCGTGCGACGTATTCGTCACCGAGGCGACCTTCGGCCTGCCTGTGTTCCGCCACCCGCCGCCGGAGGCCGAGATCGGCAAGTTGCTCGACAGCGTCGCCCTGTCCCCGGAGCGCACCCATGTCGTCGGCTGTTACGCCCTCGGCAAATGCCAGCGCCTGATCGCCCTGCTCCGCCGCGCCGGCTGGGACCGGCCGGTTTACCTGCACGGCGCGCTCGCCCCGCTCACCGCCACCTACGAGGCGCTCGGCATCCGGCTCGGCGAACTCCGCCCGGCGACCGACGCGGCGCGGGAGGAGCTTGCCGGTGCGATCGTGCTGGCGCCGCCCTCGGCCCTCACCGAACGCTGGGCGCGCCGCCTCGCGGAGCCGGTGGTGGGTCTGGCCTCCGGCTGGATGCGGGTGCGGCAGCGGGCCAAGGCGCGCGGGGTGGAACTGCCGCTGGTGATCTCCGACCATGCCGACTGGCCGGAATTGCTGCGCACACTCACGGATGTCCAGGCGCCGGAGATCTGGGTGACGCATGGCGGCGAGGAGGCGCTGATCCACGCGGCTGGCCAGCTTGGCCTGCGCGGCCGGGCGCTGCGCCTGATCGGCTATGGCGACGAGGACGAGGCCAGCGCGCCCGGCGGCGCCGGAACCGGGCACGACGTCCTCGTCGCCCCCGAGGCCGCGGATGCCCCCGCCGCGCCGGACACCGCCACGCCAGGCGCAGGGGACGCGCCAGCCGCACGGCCGGAAGCGGCGGACGAACGCGCCGCATGATCGCCTTCGCCGCGCTGCTGGAGCGCCTGACCTTCTCGCCCGGCCGCCTCGCCAAGCTCGCTTTGCTGCGCCGCTTCCTTGCGACCGAGCCCGACCCCGATCGCGGCTACGCCCTCGCGGCGCTGACCGGCGAGCTTGCCTTCACGGCGGCCAGGCCCGCCCTGATCCGCACCCTCGCCGCCGCGCGCACCGACCCTGTGTTGTTCACCTGGTCGTATGATTTCGTCGGCGACCTCGCCGAGACCGTCTCGCTGCTTTGGCCGGACAGCACGACCAACGCGCCGCCGCCCACGCTGGCCGAGGTGGTGGAGGCGCTCGGGGGCGCCGGCAAGATGGCGCTGCCGGAGCTGCTCGCCGGCTGGCTCGACGCCTCCGACCCGTCCGTGCGCCTCGCCATCCTGAAGCTGATCACCGGGGGGCTGCGCGTCGGGGTCTCGGCGCGGCTGGCCAAGGTGGCGCTCGCGGATCTCGCCACCGGACACGGCCAGGCAATCGGCCCCGACGATATCGAGGAAGTCTGGCACGGCATCGCCCCGCCTTATGCGCCGCTCTTCGCCTGGATCGAAGGGCGCGGCCCCCGGCCGGACCCGCGAGACGCCCCGGTGTTCCGCCCGCCCATGCTGGCGCACCCGCTGGAGCCGGAGGATCTCGCCGCGCTCGACCCCGCCCTCTACCGCGCCGAGTGGAAATGGGACGGCATCCGCGTGCAACTCGTCGGCACGCCGGGCGGCGCCCGCCTCTATTCGCGCGGCGCCGAGGACATCTCCGCCGCCTTCCCCGAGATCGTGGAGGCGATCCGCTTCCAGGCGGTGC
Source organism: Acetobacteraceae bacterium (assembly GCA_035500775.1). GTDB lineage: Bacteria > Pseudomonadota > Alphaproteobacteria > Acetobacterales > Acetobacteraceae > DATJWY01. The sequence goes on along the minus strand of DATJWY010000213.1, from coordinate 3,197 downwards.
TGGACGGCGAGTTGCTGGTGCTGCGCGACGGCGACGTGGCGCCGTTCGCCGATCTGCAGACCCGGCTCAACCGCAAGGCGCCGGGGGCGAAATTGCTGCGCACGCATCCCGCCGCGGTGCGGCTCTACGACATGTTGTTCGAGGCAAGCGAGGATCTCCGCCCCCTGCCCTTCGACGCGCGGCGCGCCCGGCTGGAAGCCTGGTTCGACCGCACCCGCCCGGCGCGGATGGATCTCTCGCCGCTGGTGCCCTTCGGCGATTTCGCCGCTCTGGCCGCATTGCGGGCGGGGGCGCGCGACGCCGGCATCGAGGGGCTGATGCTCAAGCACGGCGACAGCCCCTATTTGCCCGGCCGCCCGCGCGGCCCCTGGTGGAAATGGAAGCGCGACTCGCTCACCATCGACGCGGTGCTGATGTACGCCCAGCGCGGCCACGGCAAGCGCAGCAGCTACTATACCGATTTCACCTTCGGCCTCTGGCGGGCGGATGGCGAACTGGTGCCGGTCGGCAAGGCCTATTCCGGCTATACCGACCAGGAGATGGTGATGCTGGATCGCTGGATCCGCGCCCATACCGTCGCCCGGTTCGGGCCGGTGCGGGAGGTCGAGCGCGGGCTGGTGCTGGAAGTGGCGTTCGACGCGGCGCAGCTTTCCGCCCGGCACAAATCCGGCGTCGCCCTGCGCTTCCCGCGCATCGCCCGCCTCCGCACCGACAAGCCGGCGGCGGAGGCGGACCGGCTGGAGACGCTGCTCCGGCTGATTCCGGGCCCGGGGCGGAGGGAAATGGCGTGATACCAGCGGCCGTGCATCTTGACCGGTCGAGAAAGGCCAGGGCTCTGCCCTGGACCCGCTGGGGCCGTACGGCCCCAGACCCCATTAACTCAAGGGAATCAAACTGTTGGGGGGCTGGGGCCTCAAGGCCCCAGTGGGGGTTCAGGGGGCAAAGCCCCCTGGTCTTACCGCGGTCAAGACGTAAGCGGAACGACAAGCGACCGGCAGGAAGGGCGTGACGGAGACGATGACAAAAGCAAAGACCACCCGCGCGACGCTGGCGCTGGAGAAGGCCGGGGTCAGCTTCACGGTGCACGCCTATGATTACGACCCGACCGCCGACAGCAAGGGTTTGCAGGCGGCGGAAGCGATCGGCGAACCGCCGCACCGCGTGCTCAAAACCCTGATGGCAGACGTGGACGGCAAACCGGTCTGCGTCGTGGTGCCGTCGGACCGGGAGGTCAGCATGAAAAAGCTGGCCGCCGCGTTCGGCGGCAAATCGGCGCAGATGATGCGCCCCGCCGACGCGGAGCGGCTCACCGGCTACCATGTCGGCGGGATCAGCCCCTTCGGCCAGAAGCGAAAGGTGCCGGTGGCGATCGAGGAAGCCGCCATGCGGGAAGAGGCGGTGTTCATGAATGGCGGGCAGCGCGGCATCCAGGTGCGGATGGCCCCCGTCGCCGCGCGGGACGCGCTCGATGCGCGGATCGCATCCCTGGTGGCCTAACCGGCTCGGCGGGCGGCCCGGCTCGCGTGGGAGTTCGACGCGATCCCTTGCGGCCGGGCGCGCGCCCTCTTACATAGGGTGCGTCGACCTCGGCCGACTATGGTGATAAACGGTGCGTGGAATAAGCGTTGTGGACCCGGGGGCAGTGCCCGGCGTCTCCACCATCCGCCGGATGGGTGCGGGGACGAAACAGGCTCGACACGCGTGGTAAAGACCCACCTTTTGCCCGGCATGGTTCCGCCGTCATCGGGCCATATCACAAGTGCCAACGATAACTTCGAGGCGCTCGCTGTCGCTGCATAAGCGATAAGCGCGGTCCGGGGGGGCACCGGGCAACAGAAGCCCCCCCACTCTTCATTCCCGCCTCCCTTGCCGCGACGATCCCGGACAGGGTGGCGCGCGCCTACTGGCCTTGGGTCAGACGCCCCGCGCCGGCGCGGGATGCCGGTGCTCCAGGAAGAAGCGCAGCATCTCCCTTGTGGCATCGGGCCCGCGCGGATCGGTGTAGGAGCCCGCCTGGTTGCCGCCAAACCAGCCATGGCCGGCGCCGTGGACCACCCATTGCTCGATTACCGCCTTCCCGTTCGCGTCGAGATGCAGCGTGCGGCTGTAAGCGTGACCACCGGGAACCCGCCCTTCCTCAACATGCGCCCTGAGCGCCGAAGCCGACGCCGACTGCGCCACGACCGCGTCGCCGTTGCGAGGATGGACCGTGGTGTCCCGGTCGCCGTGGAAGACAATGGTCGGGATGACCCGCCGCCGCGCCCCGGATCGCGGGACGTCAGCCGCCCGGTGCGCGCCGCCGCCCTGCCGCATCGCGGCGAATGCCGAGGGCATATCGCGTGCCGCCCCGCAGGGCAGGCCCGAATGCACACCGATCGCGGCGTAAAGATCGGGATACGCGTCGCCCATGACTGCGGCCGCCGCGCCCCCGGCCGAGAGCCCGGCGACATAGACGCGCCGTGGATCGACCGCGTAGCCGCGCATGACCTCACGCGTGATCCCCGAGATCAGCGAGGGCTCGCCTCCGTCGCGCCGCTGATCCTCCTCGCTGAACCAGTTCCAGCATTTCTGCAGGTTCGCCGAGCTGATCTGCCCGGGGTAGGCGACGAGGCAGGTGCGTTCTTCCGCCGCCCCGTTCATGCCCGTGCCGATGGCGAAATCGTCGGGCGACTGGGTGCAGCCATGCAGCATGACAACGAGGGGAATGGACCATCCAGGGCGATAGCCGCTCGGCACGTAGAGCTTGTAGGGACGGCTCCCGGTCTGGTTGCTGAACGTGGCTGCCAGGAATTGCGCGCCTTCCGGCACAACGACAGGCGCCGGGGTTGGAAACAGGGGAGCCGGTGCGCCGCCCGGCAACTGGATTTCGCCGTGGCCGATCTGGTCGAGGAAGCCGCGCAGCGTCTCTTGCATCTCCGGCTGCACCATCCCCTCCGCGATGCCGAAAAGCCGCCGGCCAAGGCCGGCGCCGGGCATCGGCCCTTCCTGATGCGCGGGTTTGGCCTCAGGCGCGGGCCTGGCCTCCGCCGTTTCCGCCGCTTCGATCACGCCATCGATGATTGGGGGCCCGCGCCTTGCCTGCGCCTTCGCGCTGCCCGGTGCCGCCTGGCCCCCGAACATGCGCTGCAGGGCCGCGGTGGCCTCGGTGAGCCGGCCGCCCCTGGTGAGGCGCGTTGCCTCGAGCAGGACGTTGGGCA
>DATJWY010000212.1:0-12651 GCA_035500775.1 Acetobacteraceae bacterium | reverse complement strand
CCACGGCCACCGATGGCGTCTGGAAGGTATTTTTCATGCGCTTCGGCCTGGCGGAGGTCGACCTCCGCCAGGCCGAAGCGCATATGACAACCGTCAGGGATGTCTCCGAACGTACGTCAAGGATGTCTCCGGCCTAAACAGGGCCTCAAGGCCCCAGTGGGGTTTGGGGCAAAGCCCCAAGTCCATGAGCGTTAACCTAAAACTATCGCGCTTTAGGCACTCGATGGGTGCGTGCCCGCGCGGCAATTCCCGCCGCTCAGCGCTCCGGCGCAGCACAGACACCACCCGGCAACGGGCCGAACATGTCCCCACCGCTGCGGCCCACGGGGGCGCGACCCAGCGTCTCGTACGCACGCTCGGGGCGCGACGGCGGCTGACCGGCGGCCCGCTGTGACAGCGGCGCGGGTTGCGGGGCGAGCATCCCCTGAGCGAGCGCGAAGCGGCGGACATCGTGAGGGATCATCATCATCGTCGTCTCCCTGTGCTGGGAGGCCACCAAAGCGCCGGACCGTGTCGAGGTTGTGACGAAGATGCGGCTTTTTGTTTCCTGGCAGCCGCAATTCACCCTCTGGTCACACGCTGGCTGGGCCTGCCCTACCGTGGATAAGCAACCTCCCGCCGGGAAACTGCTTGCACTATCGGGCCCGCTTGATTACCAAAAGATGAATTCCATCTCAAAATAGTTGCACCATGATTGAATCGCGCTGGACTGATGGCCCCATTTATATACGAACCGTTAAATACCGACTGCCTACGATGGTAACGTCGGCCAGCGATGATCATCCCAACAATGATCACCCGGGACGTGGCCGGCGCGATGCCATGACCGCGCCGAGGGACGATTGGAAGACGCTTACGAACAGGCCTGGGCGGCCAATCTCGACTACCGGCTGCACCGCGCGCCCGAACCCGGCCCATCCCCCCTCCCGCCTTCGGCTTTCGACGCCGAAACGGCGCCTGAAGACGCGCTCTTCGACCGGGAGGAGTGGTACGACGACGAACTCGACTGGCCCCGGCCGCGTGCCGATGCGCCGGAACCACCCGTGAACGGCCCGACCAACCACTCGCGGCGGCGTTTCCTGCGCTGGTCGATGACCGCGACGCCATTCATCGCTGCCGCGCCCCTGCTCGGCCGCTCGCATTTCGGCGCGTCGCCCGCGAACGCACAAGCGGAGTCGCCCGAGGCCACGGACATCAGCGATGACGCCATCGCCGATGCGAGCCTGCCGGCACCCCGCCTGCCGATCCCCTCGCCCGAGGATCTGCAGGAATGGGATGTCTTCAAGCAGCGTTTCCTCATGCCGGATGGCCGCGTCATCGATACCGGCAACCACGGCATCTCGCATAGCGAAGGCCAGGGCTGGGGACTTTTGTTCGCGGCCGGCTTCGCCGATCCCGCGTCGTTCGATCGCATCCTGGGTTGGACGCTCAGCACGCTACGTCGCCCGAATGATCGTTTGCTGTCCTGGCGCTACGATCCCACGGCCGCGAACCCGGTGGCTGACAGCAACAATGCGAGCGACGGCGACATCTTCACCGCCGCCGCGCTCTGGCGTGCCGCCCGGGCCTGGCGGCACAAGCAGCACGCGGCGCTGGCCCGGCGCATGGCGCGCGACATCGCCCGCCTGCTGGTCCGGCAGGTCGGCGCGCGGACAATCCTGCTGCCGGCGGCGAAAGGTTTTGAAACCGACAAGACAGTCATCGCCAACCCGTCCTATTACGTCTTCCCGCTCCTGCCGGATCTGGCCGCCGCGGCGCCTTCCCCGGTATGGCAGCGGCTGCAGCAGGCTGGGCTGGCGCTGCTCTCCGATGGCCGCTTCGGCCACTGGATGCTGCCGCCGGATTGGCTGCAGATCGACCGCAAGGACGGAAGCCTGCACCCGGCCCCCGCATGGCCGCCGCGGTTCTCCTACGATGCCATCCGTGTCCCGCTCTACCTTGCCTGGGCCGGGCTGCAATCATCGCCGGCCGAACGATCGTTCGTTGAGTATTGGAGCGCAATGCAACCGGCTCCGCCTGCCTGGATCGACCTTTCAACTGGCGTGAAGGCCGAATACCCGGCTCCACCCGCGATGATTGCTGTTGCAAACTTGGCGCTGTCCAGCCTTGATCGACGGAATGCTCCTCATTTTCCCTTGATTAAACACGCGCCAGACTATTATTCGTCAGCACTAATTCTCCTGACACGATTGGCCTGGCGCGAAACGGCTACAGACGCGGACTAGAAGGATTTTGCTGCATGAGTGTTGGTCGGGATGACGACGTGCGGCGCGCCTTCGCGTCATTCGGTATTCTGGCGAAACGGTACAAGACCCTCTCCAGCCAGGAGAAGCAGGTCGCGGCGCATCGTGAGCAGCAGGCGTCGGGCGTCGCTGGATCGCAGGCTCCGGCCCCGCGCGCGATCGCGGATCTGTTCCCGCTGCTGTCAGCGGCACTGCCAGAAGCGGTGTCGATGACGACCGATATCGCGTCGCGCCCGGCCGCCACGCTCGTGGCGATGCCGCAGCAGACCACGGCGCCGGTGGCGCCGCTCGTACCGGTGGAAGCCATGGCGCCCCCCATGGCCCTGGCCGCCCCCATGCCGCTACCGGCGCAGCCCCCGGCACCGGCCACCCTCGCGCGGCAAGAAGCCCCGCCCGCGGTGTCGGAGCCGGCGCAGCCAGCGGTGCCGCTACGCGCCTGGCAAGCCGCAAGCCAGGGATTTGCCCAGGTTCCGACGCCGGGTTTCGCCAAAGCCCCCACGCCGGAGCCGATCGCGCCGGCCTTCGCCGCTCCCGTCGCCCCCGCCGGGATCGCCCCGCAACCCGTGGCGCCCCAAATCTTCCCGCCCCAGTCGTTCCCGGCGGCGGCGCCGGTGGTGCCGCATCTGCCCCTGGCGCAGCCGATGGTGCCGGCCACGCCGCCCGGCCTCGCGGGCGTGGCCGCTCCGTCTTCCGCCCCCGGCCTGTTCGCCAAGGTCACGGAGGCCCATCCGGGCGCCGTGGCGCCGCAGCCCGCCCCGAGCCTCACGAGCCCGGCACCCGCCGCCCCGCCCGCGGCCACGCAACCGGCCGGAACGACGCCGAAACAAATTCGGGACGTGTTCCGTATCTTCGACGACAACACGAACCGCAATGCCGGCGAGGCTGCGCCGAGCGGTTGGTTTCACACACTATTCCGCAATACCTAGCAGGGTTTCGGCTGATTGGCGGCCCCATCCCGGGACAGCTTTTCCTGGGATGTGCCGTCAGGAGGAGTGATGGCCTGCCGGTGCTCCGGGGCCTTCTGTCGAAGCCAGGCGCCGCCCATCAAACGGATCGATGATGCCCCTGCTCTGTTTTGCTTCGCCAAAGGGCGGAGTCGGCAAGACGACAATGGCGGCGAATGTCGCGAGCGAACTCGCGCGCCTCGGCCATCGCGTCATTGCGCTGGATCTCGACCATCAGAACACGCTGGGGCTGCATTTCGGCATGAAGCTGCGGGACGGACGCGGCTTCATGAGCGCGGTGCTGAACGGCGCCGATCCCGCGGCCGCCTGGCACGCGTCGCTGCGGCCGGTGCGGCCGAATCTCTCCTACATCCCGCACGGCCGGGTCGGCATGCATGAGGCGCTCCGCATCGCGTCGCTGCTGACCACCGCGCACGACGCGCTGTTCGCGCCGCTGCGCCAGGCCCTCGCCGAACATTCCACCATCGTTGTCGCCGACCTGCCGCCCGGCACCTCACCCGTGCTGGCCGCCGTGATGAACCTGACCACGCTGCTCGTCGCCGTGCTCCTGGTGGACGGCCCGTCCGTCGCACAGATCCCGGCGATCGAAGGCGGCCTGACCTACGCCTCGGACAGCACCGACGGCCTGGCGCTGAACCGGGTCGCTTTCGTGCTCAACCAGATGGATGTGCGCACCCGGCTCGGCCGGGCCGCCGGAGACGCGGCCAGCCGGCATCTCGGCTCCCGCCTCCTCGGCATGGTGTATCGCGACGAGAATGTTCGCGAGGCCGCGGCGGCGCAACGTCTGCTCCTCGACTACGCGCCGGCCAGCAAGGCCGCCGCGGACATCACCGTCGTCGCTCGTCACATCATCCAACGCATGAGCGAACTCGGAGACCTCCTGGTTCCGGAGCAAGCGGCACAATGAGCGACACCGTTCTCGAGGCAGCACCGCGCACCCGCCAGTTCAGCGACCGGCCGCCCAACAAGTTCGTCACCTACGCGATGCTGGCGTTCGGCGCCTTGATCGTGAGCCTGATGGCAAGCGTGCCGCTGAGCGAGAAGCAGCAGACGATCGTCGCGGTCGCCGGCGGGGTCGTGTTTCTTGTGGCGAACCGATTCCCGGGCCGCAAGGTCTCATTGTTCCTCATCATGCTGTCGCTGACAGTCTCGATGCGCTACATCTTCTGGCGCGTCACGCAGACGCTGAGTTTCTCGTCGCCGCTGGAGGCCATGCTCGGGGCCGGGCTGGCGCTCGCGGAAACCTACGCCGTCGTGGTGCTGCTGCTCGGCTACTTCCAGACTTCCTGGCCGCTGGAGCGCACGCCGATCCCGTTGCCGGAAGATTCGGCGACCTGGCCGACCGTCGATGTCTTCATCCCGACCTACAACGAATCGCTGAGCGTGGTGCGCGCGACGGTGCTCGCCTGCATGGGCATGGACTGGCCGCCGGACAAGATGAGGGTGCACATCCTCGATGACGGACGGCGCGCCGAATTCCGTGAATTCGCCGAGGAAGCAGGCTGCAACTACATCATTCGCGACAATAACGCGCATGCCAAGGCCGGCAACCTGAACCACGCGATGGGCATCACCAGCGGCGAGTTCGTGGCGATCTTCGACTGCGACCACGTGCCGACGCGCGCCTTCCTGCAGATGACGATGGGCTGGCTGATCGCCGAGCCCAATCTCGCGATGGTGCAGACGCCGCACCATTTTTATTCGCCCGACCCGTTCCAGCGCAATCTCGCCGCCGGCACCCGCGTCCCCGCCGAGGGCAACCTGTTCTACGGCCTGCTGCAACCGGGCAACGATTACTGGAACGCCTGCTTCTTCTGCGGCTCCTGCGCCGTGCTGCGACGCTCGGCGCTGGAGCAGGTCGGCGGCATCGCCGTCGAGACGGTGACGGAAGATGCCCATACGATGCTGAAACTGCATCGGCTGGGCTGGGATTCCGCCTTTCTCCGCCTGCCGCTTGCCGCCGGTCTCGCGACCGAACGCCTGATGCTGCACATCGGCCAGCGCATGCGCTGGGCGCGCGGCATGATCCAGATCCTGCGCATCGACAATCCTTTGTTCGGCCCCGGCCTCAAGCTCGGACAGCGCCTCTGCTACTTCCAGGCGATGTCGCACTTCTTGTTCGCCCTGCCGCGAATCGTGTTCCTGACCTCGCCGCTCGCCTACCTGATCGGCTATCAGAACGTGTTCGCCGCGTCGCCGCTCGCCATCGTCGCCTACGGCATGCCGCATATCGTGCACGCGGTGGCGACCAACTCGCGGCTGCAGAAACATTGGCGGCACTCGTTCTGGAGCGAGATCTACGAAACGTCGCTCGCGCTCTATTTGGTCCGGCTGACGATCGCGACGCTATGGAATCCTTACAAGGGCAAGTTCAACGTGACCGCCAAGGGCGGCTTGCTGGACAACGGGTATTTCGATCTCGGCGCCGTCTATCCGAACCTGATCCTGACCTTCCTGCTGGTCCTCGGCCTCGGCCGCGGCCTGTTCAGCCTGCTTTTCCAGCCAGCCGACACGCTGACCTTCCAGGCGCTGCTGCTGAACGAGATCTGGGCGCTGCTAAGCCTGCTGATCGTGCTCGCCGCCCTCGCCGTCGGCCGCGAAACCCGGCAGGTGCGGGTGCGCCACCGGGTGCGGGCGCATCTGCCGGTCGTGGTCCATCTCCCCGATGACCGGCTGCTGACCGGGGTGACGCGCGATGTCTCGCAGGGCGGTTGTGCGATCTATGTCGCGCGCCCGGATGACGTGATGGACAATGATGAAGTGCACGTCGAATTCTCGATCGCCGGCGAGACACACATAATCCCCGCCAAAATATCCCTCTGGCGGGGAAATTCGTTGCAGCTACAATTCGTTCCGGAAACCATCGCCGACGAGGCCAGTATCGTGCGTGTCGTGTTTGGCCGGGCTGATGCTTGGCTTGAATGGGCGGATTATTCGGATGACCAGCCGCTCGCCAGCCTTTGGCGGGTGCTGGTGAGCATCCGCGGTCTGTTCCGGCCTCGCAACAGGCCCTTCGCGCCGCCGCCCGGCAAGCGGCGCAGCGGTGGTGAGCGCACGGGCCCGACGGCGGCACGGATCGCCGCCCTGTTCGCCGCGCTGATGCTGCTGCCGCAGACGGCGCATGCGCAGCCGCTGCCGCTGACGCCGTCTTACCAGCCCCAGCCGGTGATGCAGGCGCAAGCGCAGCCGCAGACCGTGATCCGGCCGCTGCCTCAGCCGACGCCCTCGCTGAACGAACCACCCTTGCCGACGCTGCCGGCGCCGGCCGCCGCGCCGGCTTCGCCCGCGCAAACGGGGACGCAGGCAGGCGCGCAGGATGACGCGGCGCAAACCAACGCGGTGCTCTCCGTGCCGCCTTCCCAGGGCTTGAGCCAGGCCGATGCCCCGCCCGGCAGCACCCGCCGCGTCGTCTTCTCCCTCGCGCAGCTCGGCACCAAGGGGCCGCTTCAGCTGCGCGGCACCAGCGAGCTGCAGGGCGTGCAGTTCGGCATCCGCAGCGACGAGGTGGTGACGGCGGCGGAGCTCGACATCAGCGGCGCGATGTCGCCGGCACTGATCCCGGAATGGAGCAACGACACCGTCACGCTCAACGAGCAATATGTCGGCACGATCCCGGTGAATCGCGACCAGCCGCGGTTCAACCACATGATCATGCCGATCAACCCGGTGTTCTTTCAGGATAATAACCGGCTGAACTTCCGCTTCACCGGCCGCTACACCCGGGAATGCAACGACCCGCTGAGCGGGCTGTTGTGGTCCACCATCTCCGACACCTCGACGCTGACGCTGACGCTGCAACGCCTGCCGGCCCAGCGCGATCTCGGCCGCTTGCCGCTGCCCTTCTTCGATCCGAAGGAGAAGACCCGGCTGGTGCTGCCCTTCGTGCTGCCCAACCGGGCTTCGTCCGAGGTGCTCCAGGCTGCCGGCACGGTGGCCTCCTGGTTCGGCCAGCAGACGACCTATCGCGGCGCCAGCTTCCCGGTGCTCGAGGACTGGCCGACCGACCAGAACGGCGTCCTCATCTTCAGCGGCTCGCCGCCCGCGGATCTCGGCATGGCCGATCCGGTCGGCCCCACGCTCGCCGTGGTGCCGAACCCGAAGGATCCGATGCTGTCCCTGCTCGTCATCGCCGGCCGCAACGGGGCGGAGCTGCAAGCCGCGGCCGCGACCCTGGTCGTCGGCAATCGCGGGATCTCCGGCGCTTCGGCCGTGGTGCCGCCGCCGAGTGTCGCCCCGCGCAAGCCCTATGACGCGCCGTTCTGGATTCCGACCGATCGCCCGGTCCGCCTCGGCGAGCTGGCGGACGCGACCAGCCTGCAGACTTCCGGCTATGTCGGCACCATCCGCGTGCCGTTCCGCACAGCGCCCGATTTCTACACCTGGAACGACAGGTTCTTTCCGCTGACGCTGCGCTATCACGCGCCGCCCGGTCCGATCGTCGATCTGGCCCCGTCGCGCGTCGATGTCGGCATCAACGGCATCTATCTGCAGAGCTTCTCGCTCGCCGGAACGCAGCTCTCCGACGGCTGGTGGCGGCATTTCCTGGAATATTTCGGCCTGCACCGCCCGAAGGAGACCGTTTACGTCCCGCCCTACGACGTGTTCGGCCAGGACGACCTGCAATTCTTCTTCGACACGCGGCCGCTGCACCGGGGCGACTGCGTCGCGGTGCCCAATGACCTGATCATGGGCATCGATCCGGAATCCAAGATCGATTTCCGCCGCGCCTATCGCTTCACGGAAATGCCGAACCTCGCCTATTTCGTCAGCTCCGGCTTTCCGTTCACCCGCATGGCCGATTTCTCGGAAACGGCGGTGGTGCTGCCGTCACTGCCGACCTCGGTGGAAACGGGTGCCTTCCTCGACCTGATGGGCCGGTTCGGCTCCATCACCGGCTACCCCACGCTGCGCGCGCGGGTGGTCCGGCCGGAGGACATCACCTCGCTCGACAACCAGGATCTGCTGGTGATGGGAACGCTGAGCCGGCTCGGACAGGCGACCGACCTGCTGCGCAACTCGCCCGTACGCCCGGATAACGGATCGCTGAGCCTGAATCTGAGCGACAGCTTCACCAGCACCATCTTCCGCATCTTCGGCGACAACACGCAAAACGACCGTGACCGCGCCGCGGCCACCATTTCCGGGCGCCTCGGCACCGACATGGCGGCGATCGTCGGCGCCGAGAGCCCGCTGCATGCGCATCGCTCGGTGGTCGCCTTCCTCGCCTCCTCGCCGCAGGCGCTGGATCATCTGGTGGAATCGCTCGGCAACCCGACGATCGTGCCGCAGATCCAGGGCGACCTGACCCTGCTCTCCGGCAACTCCGCCGCCTCCTATCGGGTCGGGGCCACCTATACGGTCGGCAGCCTGCCGTTCTGGATCTGGCCGAGCTGGCTAATGCGGGACCATCCCATCAGCATCGCCGTCTTCATGACCATCGGCTGCGCGATCAGCGGTTTCGCCCTGTTCCGACTGCTGCGCGGCCGCGCGTCGCGGAGAGTACAGCATCAGTCCCGGAGCCATTGATCCAATGACCGCTCCTTCCGCCCGAGCGCCTTCGCCAGCCATCCGCCGGGCGAGCCTGTTCCGCTGGCTGCTGCTGAGTTCCACGGTGCTCCCGTTCGGCGCCCCCGCCTTCGCGCAGAGCGCGGCGGCGCCCGACGCGCCGCAGTCAACCGGGCTGACGAATTTCGCGCCCGCCACGGCCGCGGCAGGGCAGCCCCCGGCCAGCACCGCGGCAACGGCCGCTTTCAGCGCCACGGCGGCGCCGAGCGCGCTGAGCGTGCTGCTGAGTCAGGCCCGCTACTGGCGCGACCAGTCCCAGCTCGACCAGGCGCAGGGCGCGCTCGACCGCGCGGCGGCGATTGATCCGCGCAATCCGGACGTGCTGGCCCTGCAGGCGCAGCTCGCCACCTTGCGCGGCGACCCCGACCAGGCGCACGCGGCGCTGGAGCAGTTGCGGCAGACGCATCCCGCGGCGCCGCAGCTCGTGCCGACCGAGCGGATGGTGCGGATCGGCAAAATCTCGCCCGAGGATCTGGCCGAGGCCCGCCGCCTCGCCTCCAGCAACCATGGGGGGGACGCGATCCGGCAGTATCAGCGCATCTTCAACGGCACGGTGCCGCCGGACAATCTGGCGCTGGAATATTACCAGACCCTGGCCGGCACCGATAATGGCTGGAACGAATCCCGCAACGGCGTCGCCGCCATGGTGGCGCATGATCCGCAGAACGCGCAGGCGCAGCTCGCCTATGCCCGCATCCTCACCTATCGCGACGCGACGCGCGCCGAGGGCCTCCGCCGCCTCTCCCTGCTGAGCAAAAACCCGGCGGTGGCCAGCTCGGCGCAGGATGCGTGGCGGCAGGCGCTGCAATGGCTGCCGGCCTCGCATGCCAGCATTCCGCCGCTGGAGGAATTCCTCGCCCGCCACCCGGACGACAGCACGATCCAGCTGCGCCTGGCGCTCGCGCGCAATCCGCCGCGCAACCTCGCCGACGAGGCCGGGGAGGCGCGCAGCGCCGGCTTCACCGCCCTCGACGCCGGACATCTCGCCGAGGCGGAACAGGCCTTCCAGAGCGCCCTCGTGCGCGACCCCAAGGACGCGGACGCGCTGGGTGGCCTCGGCATCGTACGCCTGCGGCAGGGCCGGCAAGCCGATGCCCGCGCCTTCCTGCAACGGGCCATCGACGCCGACCCGGCGCACAGGAATCGCTGGCTCGCGGCGCTGAGCGGCGCCAGCATCGGCGAGGAGTTCAGCGCCGCCCGCGCCATGTTGCAGCGCAAGGACTACGCCGGCGCGGAACGCGAATTGCAGCGCCTCCGCGCGCGCGGCAACGGCAGTGACGGCCTCCTGCTCATGCTGGCGCAAGCCCAGGCGGGGCAAGGCCGTGACGACGCCGCCGAAACCTCCTTCCGCACCGTGCTGAAGCGCCAGCCCGGCAATGCCGGCGCGGCGGTCGGCCTGGCCAGCCTGCTCTACCGCGAGGGCCGCGGCGCCGAGGCGGACGACGTTCTCAACGCCGCCCAGCTGCACGGCAACCAGCGGGTGGTGGGTCAGGTGCGGGCCGAGCAGCTGCGTCTGCAGGCCGAGGCGGTCACCGATCCCGGCACCAAGGAAGGGCTGTACCGCGCCGCCCTCGAGGCCAACCCGGCCAATGCCTGGATGCGCCTCGACCTCGCCCGCACCCTGCGCCAGGAAGGCCGCCTGAACGAAGCGCGCAGCGTGATGGCGGAAGCGACCAATGTCAGCCGCCCCTCCACCGAGGCCATCCAGGCCGGCATCATCTTCGCCAACGAGACCGGCGACACCACCACCGCCACCGCCCTGATCAACCGCCTGCCCGCCCGCAGCCTGACGCCCGAGCTGCGCCAGTTGCGGGAGAGCGCGCGGGTGCAAGGCGAGATCCAGGCGGCCAGCCTGCTGCTGAGCCCGCAATACCGGCGTGAGCGCCTGCTCACCCTGGCCGCCGCCCCCGATCCGGATGGCAGCCGCGGCGCCGCGATCGCGCATGCCTTCACGCAGATGCGGGATTTCACCGATGCCCGGCAGGCGATCGAGACCGCCATGGCGGTGAATCGTTCGCCCTCGCCCGCCGCCCGCCTCGCCTATGCCGGCGCGCTGATGGAGGCGAAGGACCAGGACAGCGCCGCCGCGATGCTCGCGAGCCTGGACGGCAGCGGCCTCACCCCCGACCAGGAAGCCGCGCTGAGCAAGCTCCGGTCCGGCCTCGCGGTGCAGACCTCTGACCGGCTGAACAATGCCGGCCAGACCGCGGATGCCTATGACCAACTCGCCCCGGCCCTCGCCCGCTCGCCGGACGATCCCGATCTGAACATGGCGCTCGCCCGGCTATACGCCAGCGCCAACCGGCCGCGCGAGGCGCTCGCCATCGTCGTGACCCAGCTGCGGCGCGACCCCTCCAACGCCACGCTGCGCCACAGCGCCGTCGATAACGCGATCCAGGCCGGCGATTACGCCCAGGCGGAAACGCTGGTGCAGGAAGGGATGCAGGTTTCGCCGAACGAGCCCTCGGTCTGGCTCGCCGCCGCCGATCTCGCCCGTTCGCGCGGCCGCAACCAGCGCGCCATGCTCTATCTGGAGCATGCGCGCGACCTGCGCCGGCAGCAATTGATGGGCAGCGAGGCGGATAACGCGGCTTCGTACCAGCTCGCCAGCCTCGACCAGGCGCCCGCGACCGAGAACCCGTTCCGCAACGGCCCGCCGACGATCAGCGATACCGACATGTCGCCGCTCTCGCCCTTCGCGCAACGGCCGACGATTCCGTCGCCACTCAAGAACGACGCCCTGACGAACGACATCAACCGGCAGATCGCGTCGCTGCAGGAACAGGTTTCCCCCAGCGCTCAGGCGAGCGTTTATCTCCGCTCCCGCTCCGGCAGCAGCGGCATCGACAAGCTAACCGAGGTCGCGACCCCGCTCCAGGCGACCTTCACCCCCGGCTACGGGACGGTGGCGGTCGAGATGCGCCCGACCTTCCTGACCGCCGGCACCGCCCACGCCGATTTCGCCACCCAGGCGCAGTTCGGTACCATGGCGCTCTATGGCGGCTGGGTCGCCGCGCCCTCGGTCGGTTCGCAGGACGCGGCCGGCGTCGGGTTGGATGTCAAATACGCCCTACCCTGGCTGAGCGTGGATGCCGGCAGCTCGCCGCTCGGCTTCAAGATCAACAATTTCATCGGCGGCATCGAAGCCTTCCCCGAGATCGCCCCCGGCTGGCGGCTGCGCCTCACCGGCGAGCGCCGCGCCGTCACCGACAGCCTGCTCTCCTATGCCGGCGCCCGCGACCCCCGCACCGGCATCACCTGGGGCGGCGTCGTGGACAATCGCGCCCATATGCAGCTCGAATACGGCCAGGGTCGCGAAACCTTCTACATCGGCGCCGGCGGCGACTGGCTGAACGGCCAGCACGTCGCGAACAACACCGAATGGGAAGTCGGCGCCGGCGGCACCTACCCGGTTTACAAGGATGAGTCCAACGAGGTCCGCGTCGGCCTGGATCTCGTCTATTTCGGCTTCGACAAGAACGAGGACTTCTTCACCCTCGGCCAGGGTGGCTATTTCAGCCCGCAATCCTACTTCGCGGCACTGATCCCGGTGACCTGGAAAGGGCAGATGGGCGACGATCTGACCTGGCAGGTAGGCGGCGCCGTCGGCTACCAGACCTATCACGAGAACTCCGCCAACGCCTACCCGCTGGATCCCGGATTGCAGAGGTGGATCAATAGCATCTCCAATACCCCCGGCGTGCAGGCGGTATACCCGTCGAGGGACCAGTCCGGCGTCACCGGCAATGTCCATGGCCGGATAGAATACCGCGTCTCTCCATCCCTGCGCGTCGGCGCCGAGGGCTCATATCAAAGCTCCGGCAACTGGAACGAGGCCTCCGGCACAGTATTCGCACGCTATCTGTTCAATGGAGTCC
>DATJWY010000211.1:0-2436 GCA_035500775.1 Acetobacteraceae bacterium | reverse complement strand
ACCCAGCCGGTGCTCCAGCGCGTGACGCCGTTGCGCACGTATTCGCTGTCCGTGTGCAACACCACCTGGCAGGGGCGGGTGAGCGCCTCCAGCGCGGCGGCGGCGGCGGTCAGTTCCATCCGGTTATTGGTGGTGGCGGGATCATAGCCGGATAATTCGCGCTCCACGCCACGAAAGCACAGCACGGCGGCCCAGCCGCCCGGCCCCGGATTGGGCTTGCAGCCGCCATCGGTCCAGATCTCGACGGCTTCCGGGGTTTCAGAGTCCGTAGGCATGTTCATCCCGTGCCGCGAGGTGGAAACGCAGCCGCCGCAGGTATTCGAGCGGGTCCTTGCGGGTGACGAGCGCCCCCGGCGGCGTGTTCAGCCAGTCATAGAGCCGGGTGAGCAGGAAGCGCATCGCCGCCCCCTGCGCCAGCACCGGCAGGGCGCGCCGCTCCGCCGCGGAGAGCGGCCGGATCGCCTCGTACCCCGCCAGCAGGGCGCGCGCCTTGGTGACGTTGAAGGCGTAGCCCGGCTCGAAGCACCAGGCATTGAGGCAGATGGCGATATCGTAGGCGAGGAGGTCGGTGCAGGCGAAATAGAAGTCGATCACGCCAGAGACCTCGCCTCCCAGGAAGAAGGCGTTGTCCGGGAACAGGTCGGCATGGATATGGCCATGCGGCAGATCGGCGGGCCAGGCGGCCAGGATGTGGTGGAGCGCCGAATCCAGATCGGAGGCGAGCCCGGCCTGCACCTGGTCCGCGCCGGCGCGGCAGCGGTCCAGCAACGGCCCCCAGGAGTCCGGCCCGAGCGCGTTGGCCCGGACCGGCGCGTACCCGGCGCCGGCAAGATGCAGCCGCGCCAGCGCATCGCCGAGCGGCCGGCAATGCGCCTGCAACACCCGGCGCGGCCAGATGCCGGGCAGGAAGGTGGTGATGGCTGCCAGCTTGCCGCAGAGCGAGCGCAGTGCCACCCCGTCCCGCCCGTGCACCGGCAACGGGCAGGTGATGCCATGCGTCGCCAGATGCTCCATCAGGCCGAGGAACCAGGGGAGATCCGCCGGGTTCACCCGCTTTTCGTAGAGCGTCAGGATGTAGTCGCCTTGCGTGGTGCGGAGGGAGAAATTGCTGTTCTCCACCCCCTCCGCGATGCCCCGGAAGGCGACCAGCTCGCCGATGTCGTATTCCGCCAGGAACAGCGAGAGCGCCTCGTCGGAGACGTCCGTATAGACAGCCATGAAATTCCTGGTTCAGCCGAGCGGGGCGGGCAGCTTGAAGGTGACGTCTTCCTGCGTCACCCGGCGCTCCTCGATGTCGAGCGTGTAGCGCAGCGCGAGTTCGGCCAGCACTTCCTGGACCAGCGCCTCCGGCGCCGAGGCGCCGGCGGTGAGGCCGATGGTCTGCACGCCGTCGAGCGCGTTCCAGTCCAGCTCCTGCACCTTCGGCACCAGGATCGCCCGGCAGGCGCCGGCCCGTTCCGCCACCTCGCGCAGGCGCTGCGAGTTGGAGGAGTTCGGGCTGCCGATGACGATGACGAGGTCGCAGCCCGGCGCCACCGCCTTCACCGCGGCCTGCCGATTCGTCGTGGCGTAGCAGATATCCTCGCGCTTCGGCCCCTCGATCAGCGGGAAGCGGGTGCGGAGGATCTCCACGATCTCGGCGGTGTCGTCCACCGAGAGCGTGGTCTGGGTGATGAAGGCGAGGCTGGTGGTGACGCCGGGCTCGACGGTGCGCGCTTCCTCGGAATCCTGCACCAGGGTGACGGCGCCGGACGGCAACTGGCCCATGGTGCCCACCACTTCCGGGTGGCCGGCATGGCCGATCATCAGGATGTGCCGGTTCTCGCTGAAATGCCGTTCCGCCTCGCGATGCACCTTGCTGACCAGCGGGCAGGTGGCGTCGAGATAGGAGAGGTTGCGGCGCTGCGCCTCGGCCG
This sequence comes from Acetobacteraceae bacterium, assembly GCA_035500775.1. Lineage (GTDB taxonomy): Bacteria > Pseudomonadota > Alphaproteobacteria > Acetobacterales > Acetobacteraceae > DATJWY01. The sequence continues at coordinate 520 of DATJWY010000211.1, read as the reverse complement.
GCACCGATTTCGGTACGCCGTGGGCGGAGAACACGACATGCGCGTTGGCGGGAACCTCGTCTAGTTCCTCGACGAAGATCGCGCCCTGTTCCTCCAACTTCTCCACGACGGTGCGGTTGTGCACGATCTCATGGCGGACATAGACGGGCGCGCCGTAATGCCGCAGCGCCTCCTCGACGACACGGATGGCGCGATCCACGCCGGCGCAGAAGCCGCGCGGGCCGGCCAGCAGAACACGAAGGGGGGGCTTGTTCGGCATTGTGTGTCAGCTTGTCCCTGGCAAGGTCGGACGGCACTATGCCGTCGCCCGGCCCCGGACGCAAAGATCGGTCTGGCATTATCCGGCTGAAGCCCGCCATCCGGAGGTGCCGTATGCCCGTTTCCCAACCTGTCCCGCGCTGCTGCCCGCCCCGCTGATGCCGCCGCCTTGCCATGTGGGCCAGGTCCGCAACTGGGATCTTCCTGCCTCAAGCCTTTAGAACTAGAAGGGTTTCCTGGCCACGGGCATCAATCGTTGGGG
>DATJWY010000210.1:0-7541 GCA_035500775.1 Acetobacteraceae bacterium | reverse complement strand
CAAAGGCTAAGCCTTTGGAATCCATTACTTAAGTGATTGGGGGTCTGGGGCCTCAAGGCCCCAGCGGGTCCAGGGCGGAGCCCTGGCCTTTTTCTCGATCGGTCAAGACTTACGGCGGTTGGTATTAGCCTTTGGAATCCGATCATTCGAGACGTTTCTCGAACAGGCCATGAACGGCCACGCCGATCTCGTCGTGACCGGCGATCCCGATTGTCCCGCCTGCCACTTTTGTGCAGCGCGCCGATTTTAACTCGACGTTGAATAATGATGTGTGGAGGGCCGGCTGCGGAAGGCGCGTTGCCGAAATGCGCTTTCCGGAAAATCACACGGGAGCGATCGGCGGGAAGAAATTTTGCCGCAGGCATTTGTCCCGTGTATCATTTTGTTAGGGGCGCAACGTTTTAACGACCAAACATGGCATCCGCCCCGCACGGGAGGCTTCCATGAAATTCATGTGCACCTGGAGTATTCATGAGGACGAGTGGGTGCCGCTACTCAAGAAGTGGATATCCATGTCCCCGGAGGAGCGGGCGAATGCTGGCGACGGCGTGAAGATGATTGGCCGCTGGCACGATATGGCAGGCCGCACCGGCGTCGTTATTTTCGAGTCGAACGATCTTGCCGCCGTGCAGCGCTACATCGGGCGTTGGAACCCTTATATGGACATTGCTCTTACGCCCGTTGTCGATGATGAGGAAACGGCCGCCATTGCCCGGCAGATCGTTGCCGATAACAAATTCTGACCCCTTGTCCCGCCTGAAAGGCCAAGGGCTTTCCCTCCGTGGCCATTCCATCGGCCGTTCCGGCCGCTGGAACCTTGGGCCACTCCGCCCCTGGACCCCACTGGGGCCATTGGCCCCAGCCCCCTTTTCATTAGTGATTCCAAATTCGTGCGGGTCTGGGGGCGCTGCCCCCAGCGGGTCCAGGGCAGAGCCCTGGCCTTTTCCTCGATCGGTCAAGACTTACGGCGGTTGGTATAACTCTTTGTTTTGCGCGCACCTTTACCGGTTCAGATGATTCCATCCGAACCGATGGCGCTCTGGGCAACACCTCCCGGCCCCGGCCCGCAATCGGCCGCTTTTCGTGAATGCGGGAACAATCCGGTATTTTATTTTTACAATACAATGATTATTCATCACAAATGCCTAAGTCACTTCGTTTTTCCCCCGCCGGAACCGCAATCCGGCCGTAGACACCCCATCTCTCGCGCCTCCGGGAGCGGTCTGACCGAAGCGGCAGGAGCGCGACCCGGAGGATGAGCAAGCCTCCGAGGCCTGCTCACGCCAGCCATCCGCGCGGCCCGCGCGCCGCCGGACTGGCTGGATAGGGTATGAAAAAACAGAGAGATGGGTCCATGGACAAAGATCGTATCGCCGGCTCGGCCAAACAGGCCAAGGGTGCCATCAAGGAAGCTGTCGGCAAAGCCGTCGGCGACGCCAAGATGACCGCCGAAGGCAAGAGCGAGAAAGTCGAGGGCAAGATCCAGAACGCCGCCGGCGGCTTGAAGGATACGCTGAAGGAGTAACGCCGGACGCGAATGGCCGGAGGCGCCCCAGACCCGGGGCGCCTCCGGTGCGCATGATCCATCAGTCGAAAGGCTTGGACGTGCACAGTCTCGATCAGACTCCTGGCGAGCGCCGCCATCCTCGCGGCGACCCTGGGCGGCCCGGCCTTTTCGCAGGGTGTGCCGCAGACCTTGGGCATGATGAAGGTCGATCCGCAAAGCCTGGCCACCGGCTACCGGACCTCCAAGGTGGTCGGCAGCACCGTCGTCAACGAAGCCGATAAGACCGTGGGAACGATCGACGATCTGATCGTCACCCGCAAGGAGGATGTGCCCTACGCGGTGCTGTCGGTCGGCGGCTTCCTGGGAATGGGCTCGAAATACGTCGTGGTGCCGTTCAGCGCGATCGAAGTGAGCAACAACAAGATGGTGCTCCGCGGCGCCACCAAGGACTCGCTGAAAAGCCTGCCGGCTTTCAAGTACAACGAGTGAACGACTGAGCGATCGTGGGGAGCCGGGGCGGCCCGTGCTCCCCACTTCGGGCCTGCGACAATTGTGACTCAGATATCGTCTGCGACTCAGATATTATCGCGTTCAGGTCATGGGCGACAGGCATCGCGCATGACTTGGACCGACCAAAGCTTATCTCCAGATCTTGCAAGGATAATACAAGAAATGGGTACCATCCTGATCATTATCATTCTGATCCTTCTGCTCGGCGGCGGCGGGGGGTACTACGGATACAACCGGTATGGCGGACCCGGCCTTGGCGGCGCCCTCGGCTTGATCCTGGTTATCCTGCTCGTGCTCTGGCTCCTCGGCGGCTTGCGCTACTGATCCGGAAGACCGGCTGCCCTGTCCGGGTTCCGGAGCATGATCGTTTCGGATTGAAGCGATCATGGCCTGGCCCGAGGCCGCGTTGTCGCGATGAGCTATAAGAGGCCGCCGATCCATTGCGCGCCGCGGACCATCCCCCAGACCGCCACGAACGCGACCGCCAGCACGATGACTGCGGCCAGCAGGGCGATCGAGAGCAGGACCCCGTCCTCCTCCAGATAGGCCAGCGAGATCAGGGCGATCGCCAGGGCGGGAATGACGTTGGTCAGGGGGATCGGAACGAACACCACGATGCTGCTCAGCATCACGACGACGCCGCCGACAAGGCGCTTGGTCCTCTCGACCAGGGTGGGCCAGCGCGGATGGATCATCGTCTCGAGATATCTCAGCACCGGCACGGCGCGCCGCAGCGAAGCGGCGAGGCGCCGCGTCGGCAAGGGGCGGGCGGCGATGCGGCGTGGGAAGACCGGGGCGGGCTGGCCCGCGATCATCTGGAACGCGGGGACCATGAGCAACAGGCCGGCTACGGGTGCGACACCCGGTGCGATCGCGACCAGGGCGAGCAGGAGCATGATAATGCCGAAGGAGCGTTCGCGCAGGCTGCCCATGAGCCAGCCCAGGGTGAAGCTGTCCGCCGGCGCCTCGTCATGCAGACGTTGCAGCACGACGGAGGCGGGGATGAATGCTTTCGCGTCGGGGGGCGGTATCGGCTTCGGCGCCGTCAACGCCGGCAGCAACCACGACGATAGGATAACGACAAAGGTCATCGACGTCCGCACGATGGGTGTCCTCCCTGGAACGTGCGTGAAGACCTCGCGCGAGCGGCGCTCTGGCCTGCATCTTCATCGAGGTTAAGCAATGCCTCCCAGGGGCAAAGGTTGCGGGGCACGGACCGGAACGGGCCGGCTGACGGCGAGGGTTGAGGCACCAACCGGCCGTTGATCGCGGCCCTCAAAATCACTCAATCTTTTCTCGGTCAGCCCCAGAATTCGGCCGTGGGAAGCGCTATGTCTCGTATCCCTGAGATGCGTTCCCGTCTGAGCGGCGGGATCGCGGCCCGGGGTCGGCAAGCCTCCGTGACCAATTCACGCCGATCGTCCGCGCGGGCACCGCGTCGCCGGACTTGCCCGCAAGAGCACCAACAAACAGGGAGAGGGTTCCATGGGCAAAAATCGCATGGGCGGCGGGGCCAAGCACCCCAAGAGCGCCGCCAGGGAAGCATCCGGCAAAGCCCACAGTGAGGCCAGATTGACCCCCGAAGGCAAGGCCGAGAAGGCCGAAGGCAGGAGCGAGAAAGCCGCCCACAGCTCGAAGGAGCAGTTGAAGAAGTAACGCCGCGCGGGGGTGCCCGGAACCGCCCCCGGCTCCGGGCGCCTCCATGTGCATGATCCGTCCCCTGAAAGGAACGGTTGCGCCTCTGAGCCACCTTCCGGAGCAGAGGCGCATCAACCGGCAGATCGCGGGCAGCCGGACCCGGCGGAACCCCCGGCTTGATGGGGCCCGCCGGGACTACTCCTGCGACCGGGCGAGCTTGCGCGCCGTGCGCAGCAGGAAGGCGCGGTCCTCTCCGTCGCATTCGCGGTAGAGGCGGATCATCGCCAGCTCGTCACCGAGCAACTCCGCGGGCGCGCCGGCGGGGGCGCCCGTCAGCAACACCTCCACGGACACCCCGAGGCAGTCGGCGATGCGGGAAAGATTCGCGCGGATCTGCCCCGCACGGTCCGTCTCCCATTGCGCGACGGCGCTGCGGGACACGCCGGTGGCGTCGGCGAGCTGACCCTGGGTCCAGCCTTTGGCCCGGCGCAGGGAGCGAATCCGGGAGCCGACTGTGTCGGGACGGGATGACAACGAGATCTCCATTTTAGGGTTTCACTATGTGTCGCGAAAGCCTAGCCGCAAAGTTTGAATCGTTGACAAACCGGAGTTAGTTTTTCTAACCTAACCGTCAGAGCAACAGACATACGGAGGCATGTATGTCGGCGGACTGGCAATGCGGCGCTTATACAAGTTTTGTTAGAGCACCCAACACCCCCCTCGAAAAACCACACACGATAATGGCGTTGGCGCGCGCGGGCGGCGGGTGGCGGACGGCGCGGCCGGTCCGGGGCGGTGCCTCCGCGAAAATCGAGGAGGAGATGGCGGAAGCGGCGGAGAAAACGGCGGAACGGCCGCCGCTGCCAGCCGGCCACCCGGCGAGCTGGGGGGCGATCACCCACGGCACGCTGCTGGACGGCGCGACCTATCCGTTTCCGGTCTTCGGCGCCGGGGGCGCGGCATGACGCCGGCACCCTGCCCCGCACCCTGCCCCGCGCCGGGGCCGCGCATCATGCCGGGGACGGTCCCCGCCGCGCCGAGGCGGTATCCAACGCCGGGGCCGCATCCCACCCGGGAGCCGCTCCGCACACCGTGGCAGGCGCCCTCGCCAGGGCGGCATCCGCTCGACCCGGCGGCGGCGCACAGTGCGGCGGCGGTGCTGGGCGGGCTGGTCGGGCGCGGCCTGCTCTCCCGGGAGGAAAGCCTGGAAGCGCTGAGCCAGAGCTGGCGGCACGCGCCGGTGGACCCGGCCGGGCTGCGCGCCCGCCTCGCCCACCGGCTGCTGGCCAGCGCCCGCGCCACCCTCCGCGCCCGGCACGAGGCCGCCGCCGCGGTGGAAACGGCGGTGCGGCGGCTGCTCCGGATCGGCGCCCCCCGCGCCACGCTGCTGCAGGCGGCGCAGCAGGCGGCGGATGGCGCGCTCTCCCCGGCCGAAACCGAGGCCACGGTGCTGCTCGCCCTCGCCGCCTATCTCGGCGCGCGGGCGGAGGACGACGCGGCGGGGAACGGCGAAGCGGGGGCGGCGCATGGCTGAGCGCGGCCCGGAAGGCGGCACCGGGCGCCCCTCAGGGGGCGGCTCAGGGGGCGGTGCGGAACTTTGGGCGATCTGGGAGCGGGTGCGCGGCCGGATGGCCATGCCGGGGAGCACCGGGACGGAGGGTCGCGCCGGGACCGCCGCCAGGGGGGAAACAACCGGGACCGGACTCACCCGACCCAGGACAGGCGAAACCGAAGCCGCCCGGGGCCGGGCGGGCACCGGGGCCGGAGCCTCGGCCGCGGCCGATGCCGCCGAGGCGCCGCCGCTGCGCGCCCTGCCCGCCGCCCTGCCCGACCCCGCCGCCCTGCCGCCGCGCGAATGGCTGTATGGCACACGCCTGATCCGCCGTTTTGTTAGCGTTCTGGTAGCGCCCGGCGGGGCCGGCAAATCGGCGGTGGCGCTGGCCGAGGCGCTGTCGCTCGCCACCGGACGCCCCCTGCTCGGCGAGACGGTGCATCATTCGGTGCCGGTCTGGGTGCTCAACCTGGAGGACCCGCCGGAGGAGACGGAGCGGCGGGTGGCGGCGCTGATGCTGCACCACCGCATCCCGCGCGCCGCGGTGGAGGGGCGGCTCTTCCTGCATTCCGGGCGGACGCGGGCGGTCTCGGTGGGGCAGCTCCGGGGGGATGGGGCCATCATCCACCCGGACCGCGACGCCATCGCCGCGGAGGCGCGGGCGCGCGGCATCGGGCTGATCGTGGTCGATCCCTTCGTGAAGAGCCACGCGCTCGACGAGAACAGCAACCGCCACATGGACGCGGCCGCCACGGCCTGGGCCGCGGTCGCCGAGGCGAGCGGGGCGGCGGTGCTGCTCGTGCATCACGTGCGCAAGGCCGGGCCGGGCGGCGGGGCGGCGGGCGACGTGGAGAGCGCGCGCGGCGGCAAGGCGCTGACCGACGCCGCCCGCTCCGCCGCCACCCTCTCGCCGATGAGCGAGACCGAGGCGGAGGAACTCGGCGTGCCCGCCGCCGAACGCTGGCGGCACATCAGGCTGGACGACGCCAAGGCCAACCTCGCCCCCCGCGCCACCGAGGCGCGCTGGGTGCGGCTGGAGACGGTGACGCTCGGCAACGGCACCCAAGCCTACCCGAACGGGGATTGCGTGGCGGCGGCGACGTCCTGGCGGCCGGGCTCGGTGTGGCAGCGCCTCTCGGTGGCCGAGATCAACCAGGCGCTGGACCAGATCGCCGCCGGGCCAGGCTCGCCGCCAGGGTCGCTCTACGGGCCGCACCGGCGGGGAGCGGGGCGCTGGGCCGGGCAGGTGCTGGTGGAGGGGTTCGGGCTGAACCCGGCGCAGGCGGCGCGGGTGATCGCCGGCTGGCTGGAGAGCGGCCTGCTGGTGACGGAAAGCTTCCGCGATACGGCGCAGCGCAAGACACGGCTCGGGGTGCGGGTGGTGGACGCCAGGCGGCCCGGAGGGCGGGCATGAACGGCGCGAGATCGGCGCAGGGTTCGGCGCAGGGTTCGGCATTCGGTGCGGAGTTTGGCGCGGCGCAGGCACGCGGCGTGGCGCAGGCGTGGGCGCGCCATGTCCCTGGCTTCGCCCGGGGCATGGCGCGCGCCGAGCCCCGGCCGGCAAGGGGGGCGTAAGGCCAGGGGCGCTGCCCCTGGACCCCGCCAAAGGCTTAGCCTTTGGAATCCAATGGTTTTTCGGCTGGTGTGTGCGCCGAACATGCGCATGCCGTGGCCGGGATGGGATCGGGGGCGCAGGACAGAAAACAAAAGGATTCCAAAGGCTACGCCTTTGGTGGGGTCGAGGGGCAAAGCCCCTCGCCTGACTTCTCCTCACACCTGTGGGGCGCAGCGTCCAACACGAAGGAGCACGGGCATGAACGGCGCGACGCGGGAAACGGACGGGCAGCACGGAACGGCTAACGGCGCGCCGGGTGGCGCACGACGGATGGAGGCAGGCATGCGACAGACGATGCAGACCACCGGCGCGGCACGGCGCACGATGATCGGCGCGGCCGGGCGGGCGGACATGGCGGGGACATCGGCGCGCCCCTGGCCCGCCGCGCCCCGCCCCATCATCACGCGGGACGTGGCGGCGCCGTATGACGCCGAACTCGTCATCTACCGCCTGGAGGAAGCCGGCAGCACCCTGCTCGCCCTGCCCCAGGGCGGCTACTCCACAAGGCTGCGCACCCAGAACCTGGAGATCGCGCGCGACGACGCCGATCTGATCCCGGCCCCCGGCTCGGAGGCGGGGCCGCTGCGGCCGCCCGTGCCCTCGGCCTCACGCATCACCCGCATGGACGAGACACTGGCCTGGATTCCGCTGATCCCGCGCGAACGCCACGTGCTGCGCCGGATCGTCGGGGCGCGGGCGCTCGTCAGCCCGGTGACGGA
>DATJWY010000209.1:0-2819 GCA_035500775.1 Acetobacteraceae bacterium | reverse complement strand
TTGGACTAACCCGCTACGCGGGAGTCGCGCGACCTAGACCACAGTTCTCCGATTTCACTTGGTCCGTTGGCGACAACCGCCTGCCGCTTCCCCTGGCCTGACAACTCAACCGCGAGACGATGTTGGTGGCGCCATGTGGCGCCGCTCGTTTCGCAGAGGAGTTGCCCATGACCCCACTTCGCCGCCGCATGATCGAGGATATGCGGATCCGTAACCTCTCGCCACAGACGGAGAGAGCTTACGTCGAGCAGGTCTCCCGGTTCGCCCTCCATTTCGGTCAGTCGCCCGAGCGATTGGGTCAAGACGAGATCAGGGCTTGGCAGATTTACCTGGTCGAGGAGAGGCGATTGGCGGCCAGCTCGATTTCGGTCGCCGTGGCCGCTCTGCGGTTTGTCTATACCGTCACCCTCAAACGGCCTTGGATCGTCGAAGACGACATCCCAACCAGCCGGCAACCGAAGAAACTCCCCGTTGTGCCGAGCCCTGCGGAAGTCGTCCGGTTCCTGGACGCAGTGAAAAGCCCGAAACATCGGATGATCCTGACCGTGTGCTACGCGACGGGGCTACGGATATCCGAGGCGGTTTCCCTGAAGCCCACCGCGATCGACAGCCAGCGGATGGTCATCCGGGTGGAGGCGGGCAAAGGCCGGAAAGACCGATACGTGATGCTCTCGCCGACGTTGTTGAAGCGTTTACGGACCTACTGGAAGGCGGGCCGTCCAAAGGAGTGGTTGTTTCCGGGTGACCGGCCCGAGCAGCCCATCACGGCGTGCGCCGTCGAGATCGCATGCAGACAGGCACTTGAGCAATCCGGTCTTGGCAAAGCGATCACCCCGCATTCCCTGCGCCACGCATTCGCGGTCCATCTGCTGGAGTCCGGCACCGATCTACGCACCATTCAATTGCTGCTGGGGCATCGCAGCCTGAACACCACATCTCGTTATCTGCGTATCGCCACCAGCAAGGTCTGCGCCACCGCAAGTCCGCTGGACTCGTTGCAAGCGATAACACTGGTCGTGCCGGACCTCGTGCCCGCCTGACGGCGGGGCGGTGTCCCGCGAGGGGCTGGAAGTGGCGGATGTGTTCCGCCACTTCGGCCCGGCTTTCCGTGATCAGCATGGCCCGTCGCTGTCCGCCGCGCGGCGGCGCGCCATGACCGCGATCGAGAGTTGCCGCACCGCCGCGCTCGGTGGTCACGTCGATCGTTGTGACGAGTGCGGGCATCAGCGCGTCTCGTACGACTCGTGTCGAAACAGAAATTGTCCTAAGTGCCAGGGGCTTGCGCGGGCTCAATGGCTCAAGGACCGTCAGGCGGAACTGCTCGATGTGCCCTACTTCCACGTGGTGTTCACCGTGCCGGACCTGATCGCCACCATCGCGTTCCAGAACCAGACCGTGGTCTACGATATCCTGTTCCGAGCGGCGTCAGAGACGTTGCGCACCATCGCCGCCGATCCGGAGCATCTGGGCGCAGAGATCGGCTTCCTCGGTGTGCTGCACACCTGGGGACAAAACTTGTTGCACCATCCGCACATTCATTTTCTGGTTCCCGGCGGCGGGATCGCGCCGGACGGTGAAAGCTGGATCGCCTGTCGGCCGGGATTCTTCCTGCCGGTCCAGGTGCTGTCGCGGATGTTCCGCGGGTTGTTCCTGCGCTACCTGGGAAAAGCATTCGCCGCCGGCGAGCTGAAGTTCTTCGCCGCGCACCGTCACCTGCATGAGCCCGCTGCATTCCGCCGTTACCTGGCGCCGACCTGGAACGTCGACTGGGTGGTCTACGCGAAGCGGCCGTTCGCCGGACCGGCACAGGTCCTCGACTATGTCGGGCGGTACACCCACCGTGTCGCCATCTCCAACAACCGCCTGGTCTCCATGGACGACGGCAAGGTCCGCCTCCGCTGGAAGGATTACCGGGATGACAATCGCCAGAAGACCATGACCCTCGAGGCCGGGGAGTTCATCCGCCGCTTCCTGATCCATGTGCTGCCGGACGGGTTTCACCGCATTCGCTATTACGGCTTCCTCGGCAACTGCCATCGTGCGCAGAAGCTCGCGCGCTGCCGGGAGCTGATCGGCATGGCACCGGCCGGAGCGGCGGCCGAGCCTCCCGCTGACTACCGCGACCGTTTCGAGGCGCTGACGGGACAGTCTCTGCGAGAATGTCCTCACTGCCATATCGGCACCATGGTGATGATCGACTGCATCGCACGGCCCAAGATCTGTCAGCCGGTTCCGGATACATCATGACCCAGTATCGCTGCTCCAACCGCATGAAGCCGAATTGCCCGCCAGGTCGGAGTGGGGCCGTTTGTGCAACGACAGCCATCGGGGTCCCTGACCATGCGCCAAACGGTCAGATCCGGGCTGCGATGATGGTCCGAAGGCCCGACTGCCGTGGTCCGCGCCTTCAAGCCGCTGTTCGGAATGCTCCGATGATGCATCGGCAAAAGATCCGGCGGCATTCAACGCCCATAGCCTTGGCGGCACGAAGAGCGGCTTAGCCCAACACGTTTTTCGCTCACCGGCGCGGATCCAGCTTTCGAGCTCTCGTGGACCGGCCTGTGCGCCGCGCCGCCAAGCGAAAAACGCTGTACGTTCGCTGTACGTTATCAAGAGTAAATGAGCCCCGCACTGTTTTGCGCGTCGGAATGAGGGGACAGCGTTTGGGCTGGTGCTTCTGATGGTCGGCGGGGGGACGGACGCAGTTTCTTGTCGTGGTAGAGCCGCTAGTACCGCGTCACAGTGAATTTGACCGATTGACCATGACCCGGCTCCAACTGGGGTAAGGCGGAGCGATCGACCAGAACGGCGATGCTTCT
>DATJWY010000208.1:0-2050 GCA_035500775.1 Acetobacteraceae bacterium | reverse complement strand
GGCCCGGAAAGCCCTGCAGGCGCACGACCTCCCGGTCATCGCCGTAGAGTTCGCGCCGCATTTCGTGGAACGCCCGATAGACCTCGATCCCGCGGTAACGGCCGATACGCGCCCGCTGGGCCTGGGGCTGTGTCGCGTTCGGCAAGGCGAAGCCCCGGCTCAGGAGGCGGACTCCGTCGGCGTGCCTCAGGCCGCGCACTCCGCCAGCGTGTGTTCATCCAGGCTGGCGTAGAACGCAGCCTGCGCCGTCCCCAGCATCCCGCGCAGCCGGCAGCCGACGGTGAGCGTGCACCCCCCGCCATCCGGCCGGAAGCATTCCACCAGCGCCTGATCCGTCTCCAACCGCCGGATCAGGTCGCCGAGCCGCACCGTCTCCGCCGGCACCCCGAGCAGCACGCCGCCCCCTGCCCCGCGCACCGTCCGCGCCACGCCGAGCGCCGCGAGGTCCTGCACGATCTTATGCAGATGGTTGCGCGACAGCCCGCCGAGCCTGCTTGCCAGCGTGTCCACGCTCACAGGCCGGCCGGGCGGCTCCCGGGCGAGCAGGATCAGCAGGCGCAGGGCGATATCGGTGGAGGCGAGCAGGCGCATGGGTCATCCATAAACTGGTATTGACAGTACCACATTACAGGGCGCACTGAACTGGTATTGCGAATACCACTTTGTGCCGCGACCACCGCGCGCCCCAGGGAGACCGCTCATGCCCACGCCGCTATCCAACACGACGATCGCGCTGGTGAAGGCCACCGTCCCGGCGCTGGAGGCGCACGGACTCGCCATCACCCAGCGGATGTACGAGCGCATGTTCCAAAATCCGGCCATCCGCGACCTGTTCAACCAGTCGCACCAGGGCGCGACGGCCGCGCAGCCGAAGGCGCTGGCGGGCGCGGTGCTCGCCTATGCCCGCAACATCGACACTCTCGGCGTGCTCGGCGGCGCGGTGGAGCGCATCGCGCAGAAGCATGTCGCGCTGAACATCCTGCCGGAGCATTACCCGTTCGTGGCCGAGGCGCTGCTCGGCGCCATCGGCGACGTGCTCGGCGCGGCGGCGACCCCGGAGATCCTCGCCGCCTGGGGTGAGGCCTACTGGTTCCTCGCCGAGCTGCTGATCGGCCGCGAGGCGGCGATCTACCGCGAGCATGCGTCGCAACCCGGCGGCTGGAGCGGCTGGCGCGATTTCGTCATCGAGAGCGTGACGCCGGAGAGCGAGATCATCCGCTCCTTCGTGCTCGTGCCGGCGGATGGCGGCACGGTGCTGCGGCACAAGCCGGGCCAGTATCTCGGCTTCGCGCTCGACCTGCCGGGCCTTGGCAGCCTGCGCCGCAACTACTCCGTCTCCTGCGCGCCGAACGATCGCGCCTACCGCATCACCGTCAAGCGCGAGGCCGCGCCGGGCGTGCCGCCGGGCAAGGTCTCGACCTGGCTGCATGACCAGGCCGGGCCGGGCACGGTGCTGCGCGTGGCGGCGCCGGCCGGGGATTTTGTCCTGGATACGACAACCGCCGCCCCCGTGGTGCTGGTCAGCGGCGGCGTCGGGCTGACGCCGCTGATGAGCATGCTGGAAACCATCGCCACCAGCGGCTCCGGCCGCCCGGCCTGGTGGGTGCATGGCGCGCTGAACAGCCGCGTTCAGGCCATGGGCGCGCAGGTGCGGGCGCTCGCCGCCGCATCCCCCGGCAGCCTCCGCGCCACCACCTTCCATGCCGAGCCCCTGCCCGGGGAGCGGCCGGGCCTGGCGTATGACGCAAGCGGATTGATCTCGGCGGACTGGCTCATCGCCAACACCCCGGCGGCGGAGGCGACCTATTATCTCTGCGGACCGAAGCCGTTCCTGCGCGCGCTGGTGAACGGGCTGCGCCGGGCCGGCGTGCCGGCGGAGAGGGTGCGCTACGAGTTCTTCGGCCCGGCGGACGAGGTGCTGGAGACGGCGGAGGCGCGGATCGCGGCCTGAACGGCGGCGGCACGAGACTCTGGGCGGTAACCAGGCCAGGGGCTCTGCCCCTGACCCCGCCGGGGGCGAGCGCCCCCGGACCCGCACAACTTATCGGGG
>DATJWY010000207.1:0-5388 GCA_035500775.1 Acetobacteraceae bacterium | reverse complement strand
CACCAGTGGCGAAGCTTCCAGCTGCCGAGCAACGGAGGAGCTTGGGAATGCCGATTTTCTCGAATCAGGGGCTCCCTCCCGGGGCAATCGGAACTTCCGCAGTTCCGCAACCGACTGATTTATAAGGCTCAAACAGGCTCTAAGTTCGCCTTAACCTTGCGATAAGCACCCTATAACGTGCGACATTATCGCGCGGATTTTCGTGTGGATTCGTGTGGACAGGCAGGGTGGGCAGGTCGTGCAGGGGCTGCACAAGATCTCCGAGGCAGCCTGGTGTGAGGCAGTTCGGCGGGAGGCAGTGATTCGTCCTCTTGCCCAGTGTGTACGTCCCGGGCGGACGGCCGTGGCGTTGGCGGCCAAACACCTGGAGCTGAGCGTCGCGCAGACCTACCGGTTGCTGAGAGCGTTCCGGAGCGAGCCTGTTACCCAGTCGCTCGTGGTGGCTTCTGGCGGCCGCAAGAAGGGGGCGAGGCTGTTACCGCCAGCGGTTGAAGCGGCGATCGAGCGAGGCATCGAGGCGGTCTACAAGACGCGGGAGAAGCCTCGGCTGAAACGCCTCTTCCGGCAGGTGCGGCATGACTGTATCGCTGCGGGACTGAAACCGCCGTCTCTGAAAGCGCTATTGGCGCGCGTCAGTGCCCGCAGCCTCAAGGAGATGGTCGCGGCCAGGGAGGGCCCGGACGCGGCGCGGGATCGGTTTTCCCCGGCCGTGGGCGGTATCAGGACGGCGACACCGCTGCAGGTGGTTCAGATCGACCACACGCTGGTGGACATCCAGCTTGCCGATGAACGTCTGCGCGCCGTCCTGGGGCGGCCGTGGCTGACCCTGGTGCTCGACGTGCATACGCGTTCGGTACTTGGACTGCACGTTTCCCTTGATCCGCCGTCCACTGTCAGTGTTGCCTTGGCGGTGGCGCATGCCGTGTTGCCCAAGGAAGCCTGGCTCGTCGCGCGCGACATTGACCTTGCCTGGCCCATGCACGGGCGCATGGGCATCATCCATCTCGACAACGCCGCGGAGTTCCATGCGAAAGCCCTGGCGCGCGGCTGCCAGCAGCATGGTTTCCGTCTGCAATACCGCGCTCCCGCCACGCCGCACCACGGCGGCCACATCGAGCGCCTGATGGGCACACTCATGCAGCGGGTTCACGCCTTGCCGGGGACGACCTTCTCGAACATCGCGCAGCGTGGCGACTATCCGTCCGAGGAGCGGGCGGTTCTGACGATGGGAGAATTCGAACGCGTGCTGGCGCTCGAAGTGCTCGGCCCGTATCACAATGACGTCCACACGGCCCTCAGGAAGTCGCCAGCCGCGGCCTGGGCTGAGTGGATCGCCGGCGGCGGGCGGCCGGACGTGCCCCGCGATCCGAAGGCCTTCGTTCTCGACTTCCTGCCCTTCGAGGAGCGTATCGTTGGTCGCGAGGGACTGCGGCTGTTTGGCATCCACTACTACGATGGCGCCCTCGCTGGCCTGATCGGCACCGGCACGAAGGTGCGCGTGAAATACGATCCGCGTGATCTCAGTGCGGTGTTCGCGGAGATGCCGAGCGGCGACCACCTGCGCGTGCCCTACGCGGATCTCGGTTGGCCGGCCATTACGCTCTGGGAGCACCGGCAGGCGGTGCGGGCGCTGCGTGCCGAGGGGCGAAGAGCGGTTGATGAACACGCAATTTTCACGGCTATCGAGGTACAGCGTCACGTCGTTGCTGAAGCCTATGCGGCGAGCAAGGCGGCGCGCCGCTCCACCGCGCGCCTCGGCCAGAATCGGCAGGGAGACCTAGCGTCGCATCAGCCGCCACCGTCGCCACCGACGGCGGAGCAAGATCCAACGGCCAGGGTACCCGTGATCACCGCCGAGGATATCGCGAAGACGGAGTTCTGGTCGTGAGCGGCGGTGATTACCAGCATATCCACCCGGCGGTACGCGCCATCGCCGATCTCGATGACGCCGCGCGCATCGAGCGCATCAAGGTGGGGATGTGGATCGAGTACCCGTCAGTGGCGCGGGCGTTGGCGGTCCTGCAGGAGACGTTCGAACAGCCGCCGCGCGATCGCATGGAGAACGTCCTCCTCATTGGCGAGTCCGGCATGGGCAAGACGATGCTCGTGGCGAAGTTCGAGCGTGCCAACGCCGGTCGCGATGATGTCGTCACTGGTGTGCGGCGTCGGCCGGTCGTGGTGGTGCTGATGCCACCGGAGCCGAGCCCCGGCGAGTTCTTCAACCGCCTCCTGACGACGCTTGGAGCTCCGCTGCAGCGTCATTGGAACGCCAGGACCGAGAGACAGCACGAAGTCGCCGCGGCCATTCTGCGTGCGATAGGCACCAGGGTCCTCGTCATCGACGAGATCAACTCGCTGCTGGCGGGCACTCCCCGCCAGCAGCGGCTGTTCCTGCAACTTCTGCGCTTCCTTTCCAACGATCTGAGGATGGCGCTGGTCTGCGCCGGCGTTCCCGAGGCGCGGCGCGCGTTGATGTCGGATGCCCAGTTACGCAGCCGCTTCTGCGATATCGAGTTGCCCCTCTGGCGAGCGGACGCGGACCTGCAGGCTTTCATCAACCGCATGGTGACCGGCTTGCCGCTGCGTCGTCCCTCCCCGGTCGACTCCCCCAAGGTGCGCCGGCTCCTGGTGGACCGCTCGGGAGGCATCACGATCGGCATCTGCAGGGCAATCGAGCGCGCCGCCATCGCCGCCATTCGCAGCGGCCAGGAAATGATCGACCAGGCCAGCCTCGAGGATGATGCGGTCTGGCGGCGCATGACCCCCGCCACCAGCTTCACCGCGGTGCGTGGGCGTTCCGCCGTGGCCAGCATGCGATGACAGCGCGACTGCCAGTCGCTCCGCGACCACTTGCGGATGAAGCGCCGTCATCCTGGGTCCGCCGGCTGGCGGCGCGCTATCGGCTGTCGCCGCAAGAGTTTGCTCACTGGATTGGCGGACCATCAGCCGCCAGGGCGTTCCGGTTGCTGGACTACGCGAAGGCGACCGGCTTCGAGAGGGCCCTGGAAGAAGCAGCGGGTTTGCCGCACGGGACCGTCGCGCAGCTGCGCCTGCCGGCGGCCCGTCTGTGGCCGACGGATCGACCGCGCTGGTGCCTGGAATGCATCCGCGAGGACGTTGCCGGCCACGCGGAAATCCATCTCCGCGCCGCCTGGACCTTCGGCGGCTGCATCGTTTGCCCGACACACCGCCGCCCGCTGACCGACGCCTGCCCGCATTGTCGCAGCGTCCTGGAATTCGATGCCATCGACGGCCGCCAGTGCCTTTCGTGTCCGTCCTGTCGTGGCTTGGTGCATGCCGCGCCGACGCTGGAGAACGCGCCGGCATGGTGGCTTACCGGCGTCATGGAACCTCGCCGCGGCACGGCAAGCGTCGAATTCGCGGCGAAAGCCACCACCGCCGGCCTGCTGCTGCAGCTGCAACAGGACCTGACGGCCAGCGTCGTCGGCCAGGAACCATCGCATCCCGCGGTGCGGGGCATGGCGGCGCAGAGTTTCCTGCGCGTCGTGCAGGGGCTGATGGGATACGTGTCGGCCAGCCGCGGCTGGCGCGGTTTGCCGGACGCCGCGCCGGCACGGCGCAAGCCGTCGGCGGAGAGCCTCTGGATCCGGCCCGTGCAGGCAGCGTGGCGGGACGGATGGCCGCTTCGCCTGGGCATGGGGACGCTGGCCGTGATCGCCGCCGTATTGGCGGAAGCCGACGATGATCCGCGCGCCGACATCCTCTGCCGGACGTGGTCACCGGCAGGCTGGGACCTGCGGCCCGTCCGGTTCGCGGATCTTGGGTGGATGGGAAAGCACGAGACGGCGGCGCTGAAGGATCTCGCCCGGGAGGCGGGCGGGGGGCTGGAACGGCTGCTCCTGTCGGCCCTCCGCCGCCGTCAGCGGAAGGCCCAGCCGGCCGCGCAATCCGATGACTACCAAGAAATGCTCCGGTACCTCGCCTGGACCCGCGCCCTGCTGGCCGATCCACACCAGGCGGCGCGGCTCAAGGGAACCCGTGGCAGGAAGCGGGAAATGGCGATCTCGCGGCTCGCCCGGACGGCAATCCTTCGTCATGAAGCCGCCGGCTTCGATCGCCAGGCGACCATGCTGCCGGCACGGACGGGCCTGGCACCAGCACGGCGCCCGCCGCCCCGCTCTCAGCGGCGCTCGATCAGGCCGGCCCGAACCGCCCGGTCGATCAGCGCCTTCACCGAACTGGGCGCCCATTTGCCGCCACTGGGCGGGCTGAGCCTGGCATCCTCGGCGAGATGCGCGGCCACCTGCGCCAGGGTCGGGGGGCGGTAGGTTGCGGCGGCGATGCCCCGCTCGGTCGCCGCACGGCGATGGCTGCGCAGGAAGCGAACCACGGCATCGATCGCCAGCTGGCTCTGCGGCCGGCGCCGTGGCCGGGCATGGGATGCCGGATCGAGCAGATGGGGCTCCGCCAAGCCTTCGCTGATCAGGCAACGGACACTGCGCACCAAACGGTCGCGGGTGAAGCGGCGGCACCCCGATGGCAGGGCGCAGTTTACCGCCTCCGTCACGCGCTCCCACGATTCGCCCGGCCGCAGCCGCCGGACGGCGGGCAGCCACGCATCCAGACCAGCCAGCAGATCCGCCAGACGCCCCCTCCTCTGCCCCGCCACGAGGCGGCGCTTGGCCTCTGGATCTCCGGCCTGCAGGGCGAGATTGCCAAGCTTTCTGCCACGCGCCTTGGCAACCGCCAGGCTGGCCTTCGTGCGCTCGGCGATCAGGTTGCGCTCGAACTCGGCGATCGCACCGATCACCTGGATGACCAGCTTCCCGGTCGGGCTGGCGGTGTCGATCGGGTCGGAAAGCGAACGGAAATGCACGCCTGCGTCCTGCAGCCGATCGAGGATTGCCAGGAGATGGGCGAGCGAACGGGCGAGCCGGTCGATGCGCACCACGACAAGCGTATCGCCGCGTCGAAGGCGGCCGAAAAGTCTTGCCAGTTCCGGGCGCGAGCGATCGGTGCCGCTGGCCTTCTCCTCGACGATCTCCGCGCATCCGGCCGCCCGCAGGACGGCAAGCTGCGGCTCAAGATCCTGGCCCTCTGTCGAGACACGGGCGTAGCCGTAGGTCGGCAACATGATCTCCCGCACGGCAGCGCGGCTCCAGCCCCGGGATGGGGAGCCGGGGGAAAGGCTGGCCGGCAACCTCTGGGCAAAAATTCCCGGTAGTGGGCTACGCTCAGCCGCACGGCTTTTTCAAACTCGACAAGTTATCGTCTGACGCTCGTTTGTCGCCGCGTACCGAACCTGAAAAGGCCGACTCACCGCCGCACGCCCGCCGGCAAGCCATTGCTGGCCGGGCCATGGGTCGATATCTGGCCGCCGCCGTCGCATGGATAAGGGGCTGAATCGCAAGGTATCGGGCTTCGATT
>DATJWY010000206.1:0-28701 GCA_035500775.1 Acetobacteraceae bacterium | reverse complement strand
CCTGCCTGGAAGGCCAGGGGCTTTGCCCCTGCACCCCACTGGGGTCGACGGCCCCAGACTCCTTAAACTTGTGCGGGTCTGGAGGGCGGAGTGGCCAAAGGTTCCATCGGCCGGGACGGCCGATGGAATGGCCACGGAGGGGGCGCCCCTCGCCCTAACCGTCCGGGGCGAAGCTATCAGACCGCCTGCTACGCCACCTCGAACTGCGCGCCATACATCGCCCGCAGCGCCTTCTTGTCGAGCTTGCCAACGCTGGTGCGCGCCAGGCTCTCCACCACCAGGATGTTCTCCGGGATGGCGTAACGCGGCAGCACCTTCTTATCGGCGTAGCTCGCCACATGCGCCCGGATCGCTTCCGGATCGATCTCCATGCCCTGCCTCGGCACCGCGAGCACCAGCGGCCGCTCACCCCAGCGCTCATCCTTGATGCCGATCACCGCCACCTCGGCGACGCATGGCACCTGCAGGATGATGTCCTCCAGTTGCAGCGAGGAAACCCACTCGCCGCCGGTCTTGATCACATCCTTGATGCGGTCGGTGATCTCCAGATACCCGTCCGGACGGATGCGGCCGATATCCTTGGTGTGGAGATAGCCGCCTTCCCAAAGCTCCTCAGAGGCCTCGGGATTGCCGGTATAGCCCTGCGTCAGCCACGGCGCGCGCGCGACGATCTCGCCCGTCGCGACGCCATCCCGCGGCAAGGATTGCATGTCGTGATCGACGATCCGCAGATCGACCAGCGGCACCGGCAGCCCCGCCTTGGTGCGCGCGTCCAGCTCCGCCGCCTTGTCGCCGATCATCTCGGGACGGAGATGGGCGATGCTCAGCACCGGGCAGGTTTCCGACATGCCATAGCCGGTGAAGGTATTGACGCCGCGATCGAGCGCCGCCTGCGCCAGCGCCTTCGGCAGCGCCGAGCCACCGATGACCACCTTCCAGCCGCTGAGATCGACCTTGTGCTCATCCGCCGCGGCCAGCACCATTTGCAGGATCGTCGGCACGCAATGCGAGACGCTGACCTTCTCATCCCGGACCAGCCGCACGATCACATCCGGCTGATAGCGGCCGGGATAGACCTGCTTCATCCCCGCCATCGTCGCCGCATAGGGAAAACCCCAGGCGTGCACATGGAACATCGGGGTCAATGGCATATAGACGTCGCGGTCGGAAATGCCCTGCCCGGTGCCCGGCAGGGTCAAGGCGACCAGAACCGACAGCGTGTGCAGCACAAGCTGGCGATGGCTGAAATAGACGCCTTTCGGCAGGCCCGTGGTGCCGGTGGTGTAGAAGGTGGTGGCGCGCGTCCCTTCGTCGAAATCGGGGAATTCATGCGCGGGATCGCCGGTGGCGAGCAGCGCCTCGTATTCCCCGTCCACACCCTCCGCCGGCACCTCCGCGCTGTCGGTCAGCACGATCACCGTGCGCAGCTTCGGCAGCTCGCCGCGGATGGCGCGCAGCACCGGCAGGAAATCCGTGTGGCAGAACAGGACTGTCACTTCGGCGTGGTTGATCGTATAGGCAATCTGCTCCGGCGCAAGGCGGATGTTCACCGTCATCAAGGTCGCGCCGAGCATCGGAATCGCGAAGAAGCTTTCGAGATACCGATGGCTGTCCCAGTCCATCACCCCGACCACGTCGCCCTGGCGGACGCCAAGAGCGGTGAGCGCGCTACCGAGCCGGCCGACGCGCGCGGCGAGGGTCGGGTAGTCATAGCGCAGGCGGTCGCGGAAGATGATCTCCTCGCCGGAGCGACGGGCGATCGGCGCCGCGAGCAGTTGCTTGATCAGAAGCGGATATTGATAGGCGCTCACGACGTTTCTCCTGGCAGGGCCTCGGTGCGTGCGCACCCGGGCGTGGTTTTCTTTTGGCCCGACAAGCGGGCATCCAATCCGCGGTGCGGCTCAGGTGAGGGCATGTCCGGCGCTCTCGCCCTGCTGCTCCATCCGGCGCGCGCGTTCGGCGCTCTGGCGCAGCGAGGTCACGTATTCGGTGCGCAATTGCGCGATCCGCTCGGCGGCGGGCACGACCTCCCGCACCGCGCCGATCCCCTGCCCCGAGCCCCAGACATCGCGCCACGCCTTGGCGCCGCTGGAACCGAAATTCATGCGCGACGGGTCCGATTCCGGCAGGTTGTCCGGATCAAGGCCGGCGCGCGCGATCGAGGGGCGCAGGTAATTGCCGAGCACGCCGGTGAAGAGATTCGTATAGATGATATCAGCAGCGGCGGACTCCACGATCATCGCCTTGTACTCGTCCGGCGCGTTCGCTTCCTCGGTGGCGATGAAGGCGGAGCCCATATAGGCGAGGTCCGCGCCGAGCACCTGCGCGGCATGGATCGCCCGCCCCGTCGCGATGGCGCCGGAAAGAGCCAGCGGCCCGTCCCAGAAGGTGCGGATCTCCTGCACGAGCGCGAAGGGCGAGATCGCGCCCGCATGCCCGCCCGCGCCGGCGGCGACGGCGATCAGCCCGTCCGCGCCCTTCTCCAGCGCCTTTTTCGCATGCACGATGTTGGTGACGTCATGGAACACGAGGCCGCCATAGGAATGCACGGCGGCGTTGACGTCCTCGCGCGCGCCGAGCGACGTGATGACGATCGGCACCTGGTATTTCACGCAGAGATCGAGATCGTGCGCCAGCCGGTCGTTGGACTTGTGCACGATCTGGTTGACGGCGAAGGGCGCCGCGGGCCGCTCCGGAAAGGCCGCGTCATGCGCCGCGAGTTCATCGCGGATGCGCCGCAGCCATTCCTCCAGCTTCTCCGCCGGGCGAGCGTTGAGGGCGGGAAACGAGCCGACAATGCCGGCCTTGCATTGGGCGATCACAAGATCGGGATTCGAAATGATAAAGAGCGGTGACCCGATCACGGGCAGACGCAGCCGACGCTCGAGCCGATCTGGCAAAGACACGCTGTTTCCCTCCGTTTTGCTCCCGGATTATCGCTCCGGGTGCCTTTTCATGGCCAGGATAGCGCCGATCACGCCGCCGTCAAACGTCTTGCCCGGCCGCGCGGGAAACACCTTCCGGCCCACCGGAAGCGACGCTATGACGGTCCGGCGAGGCGCCCTGCCCGGCGGGGCCTCGTGGCCGCGCCATCCTCCAGGCCGGTCCCGCCCCTCGCGCGGCGCCCTGGCCCGCGTGCCCCGATACGCCCGCACAAGAAAGAGGCCGAGAGTGAGCACGCGCCCCCCTGACCGGTTTGCCCATGCCCTCGACGAGGCCGTCGCCCTGCACCCCGCCGGGCCGGGACGCTGGGCTGGCCGCACCGCGCCCGCCTACTGGAACATCGTCGGGCCGTTCGGCGGCTGGTCGGTCGCGCTGCTCCTGCAGGCGGTGCTGAACGAACCGGGGCGCCACGGCGATCCGCTCGGCATGACCGCCAATCTCATGGCCCGGGTGGAGGAGGGTCCGCTCGACGTGCTGACGCGCTGCGTCCGGACCAACCGCTCCACCGAGTTCTGGGACGCGGAGATGCGCCAGGGCGACGCGGCCTACGCGCAGGCGATGGTGACGCTCGGCCAGCGCCCCGAGGCGACCGACGCCTTCCTCGAAGCCCGCGCGCCGGACGCGCCGGCGCCGGAGACGCTGGCGCCGCAGGACCGGAGCGGCATCGGCCTGCGCTGGCTGGAGCGTTACGAATTCCGCCCCGTCGCCGGCGCGTCGTCCCAGGAAGGCGGCTCCACCCGCACGGTGCACTGGATGCGCGAGGTGGATGGCCGCGCGCTCGATTTCACCGGGCTCGCCGCCTGCTGCGACGCCATCGTGCCGCGCATCTGGCTGCATGCCGGCGGGGTGCGGCCGGTCTCGACGATCAGCCTCAACATCTATTTCCACGCGACCGCGGCCGGGCTGGAAGCGGCGGGCGACGACTACCTGCTCGTGGAGGCGATCGGCCGGCGGGGCCACCGGGGCATGTTCGACCACGCGGCGACGATCTGGAGCCGCGCCGGCGAGTTGCTCGCCACCACCGAGCAGATCGCCTGGTACAAATGATACTATACGGCCCTATTGATTGACCCGTACAGGGAAGCAGCGGGGCTCTGCCCCGCACCCCGCTGGGGGCAGCGCCCCCAGACCCGCACAAGTTTGGAATCATTCAGGGAAAGGGGTCTGGGGCCGACGGCCCCAGTGGGGTCCAGGGGCAAAGCCCTTGGCCTTTCAGGCGGGTCAATCAATAAGGCCGTTGGTATAAGACGCCGCGCCCGGCCGTAACGGCACCGGAACACATAATATCACACCGCTTTCCCGCGTGAATTTAACATAAAGTGAATCGCGTCGGAGTTTGTATGTTGTAATGTTGAACGCGCCGCGCCGGCGGCGATACATGCCCTCGGTCACGGGGCGGCGAGATGCCGCGTGGCCTGGGCCGGTGCGGTATGGCACACATGCGTGCCGACGGGAGTTCGGGTCCATTTCCGCTGCAACCGCCTCTCTCCGCCACCTCCCCCGCCAGCTCGCGCACCATTGCCGCGCCGCCCTGCCCGGGCCACGGTCCATGGCCGGCGCGGCCCTCGCCCTGTCCGGCCTTCTGCTCACCGGCACGGCGGCCCTGCTCTGGCTCAATCTGAGCGAGATCAGCGCCACGCGCACGCTGACCACGCAGACCCGCGCGGCGCAATCGCTGACCGGGCAATGGCTCCTGGACCTGAAGGACGCGGAAGCCAGCCAGCGCGGCTACCTGCTCACCGGCAACCGCGCCGATCTCGCGTCCTTCCTCGACGCCAAGGCCCGTCTCGCCAGCCAGGCGCGCGCCGCGGCCGGAAGCCCGCTCAACGCCGATCCGGCCTATGCCGCGCGGATCGCACGCCTGCGCCAGTTGACCCAGGCATGGCTGGGGGAGCTGGAGCACGCGGCCACGCTGCGCCAGACGGACCGGCCACAGGCCGCGCCCGATCTCCTCCGCGCCGATCAGGACCGGCGGGTCATGGAGATGATCGAAGCCGAGGCGGCGGCGCTGCGCACGGATATCGACGCGCGGCTGCGCAATCACGCGGCGCAAGAGCAACGCGACGTCATCCTCTCCTCCGCCGCGGCGATGGGCTTCGCCGCCCTTGCCGCGCTGCTGCTCGGCGGCCTCTGCATCGGGCGGCAACGCGCCCGCGCCCGCACCGCGGCGCTCACCCGCGCCTTCAGCCTGGCGCAAGGCTTGGTCCGCGACCTTGACGGCCGGATTGTCTTCTGGAGCGACGGCGCCGAGCGGCTTTACGGCTACACCGCGGCCGAGGCGATCGGCCGCCGCTCGCACGAATTGCTGCGCACAACCTTCCCGCGCCCCCTGCCGGAGCTGGCGGCGGCCTTGCTGCGCGACGGGCAATGGCAGGGTGAACTCATCGACCGCAGGCGGGACGGCACGGAGCTGGCGGTGGCGAGCCACTGGTCGCTCTATCACGAGCCCGCCTTCGGCAAGCCCCTGATCATCGAGGTCAATAACGACATCAGCCGGATCAGGCGCGCCGAAACCGAGGTCGCCGCGCGCGAGGCACAGCTACGCAGCATCAACGACGCGATCCCAGGCCTCGTCTTCGCCGCCGACACGGCGGCCCGCAACACCTACACCAACCAGCGCTTCCAGGACTTCACCGGCATGAGCAGCGAAGCCCTGCTCGGCTATGGCTGGAAGCAGGTGCTGCACCCGAACGATGCCGGCCGCGCCGACGCGCTCTGGGACGCGGCGATCCGGTCGGGGCAGAATTACGAGGCGGAGTACCGCTTCCGCCGCGCCGACGGCACCTGGCACTGGTTCCTGGTCCGCGCCGCGCCGCTGCGCGGGCCGGATGGCCAGATCGAGAGCTGGCACGGCGTCTGCCTCGATATCGACCGCATCGTCCACAGCCGCGAGGCGCAGGCCCGGCAGGAGGCCGAACTCGCCCGCCTCGTCGCGCAGCGCACCGCTGCCCTCGCCGCCAGCGAGCGCGGCTTCCGCCTGCTCGTCAACGGCGTCGTCGACTACGCGATCATCATGCTCGACCGGGAAGGACGGGTGACGCAGTGGAACGCGGGCGCGGAACGGCATAAGGGCTACCGCGCCGAGGAGATCATCGGCCAGCCTTTCGCGCGGTTCTTCACCGAGGAGGACCGCGCCGCCGGCCTGCCCGAACGGATCCTGCGAACGGCGCTGCGGGAGGGGCATTACGAAGGCGCGAACTGCCATGTCCGCAAGGACGGCTCCCGCTTCTGGGGCCACGAGACGGTGGACCGCATCCTCGACGAAAGCGGAATGCTCGTCGGCTTCGCCCGCATCACCCGCGACATCACCGCCGAGCGCAAGGCGCGGCAGGAACTGGAGGAAACCCAGCAGCGCCTGGCGCAGGCGCAGAAGATGGAGGCGGTGGGCCAGCTCACCAGCGGCATCGCGCATGATTTCAACAATCTGCTCCAGGCGGTCACGGGCAATCTGGACCTGGCGCGGAGCGCGGTGGCGCGGGGCAAGCCCGAGCGCATCAACCGCCTGCTCGACAATGCCGGCCGCGCGATCGAGCGCGGCGCCCGGCTGACCGGCCAGCTCCTCACCTTCTCCCGCCGGCAGACGCTGCGGGCCGAGCGCGTGCTGCCGAGCAGTCTCGTCGCCGATATGGGCGACCTGATCCGCCGAGCCGTCGGCGAGACGATCGGGGTCGAGACCACGGCCGAGCCGGGGCTGTGGCATGCCACCATCGACCCGGCGCAGTTCGAATCCGCAGTGCTGAACCTCGTCATCAACGCGCGCGACGCCATGCCGCGCGGCGGCCGCCTCGCCCTGCGCATGACGAACGTGACGCTCGACGCGGCGGCGTCGGCAGAGCTGGACGTGCCGCCCGGCGCCTATGTCTGCCTGGACGTGGCCGATACCGGCACCGGCATGACGCCCGAGGTGCTGGCGCGGATGTTCGAGCCGTTCTTCACCACGAAAGAAGTCGGCAAGGGATCGGGGCTCGGCCTCGCCCAGGTGCACGGCTTCGTGCGCCAGTCCGGCGGCGCGGTGCGCGTGCGCAGCACCCTGGATCAGGGCACCGTCGTCTCCCTGCTGTTCCCGCGTGACGCTACGGCCGAGGAGCTTGCCTCGCCCGCCGGACCGAAGCCCGAGGCCGAGGATGAAACGCCGCCGATCACCGTGCTGCTGGTGGAGGACGAGCCGGCGGTGTTCGACGTCACCCAGATCGCGCTGATCGATGCCGGGCACCAGGTGGTGCCGGCGCGCGACGGCGCCGAGGCGCTGGAGCTGATCCGCTGCGGCACGCCGTTCGACCTCCTGCTCTCCGACGTGGTGCTGCCGGGGCCGCTCAGCGGCGTGGACATCGCCCGCGCGGTGCGGAAACTGCGCCCGGGAGCGCCGGTGCTGCTCGCCTCCGGCTATGCCGCCGACGTGCTGGCCACGCATGGCGCGACCAGCGAGTTCGAAATGCTGCACAAGCCCTATGCGCAGGCGGATTTGCTGCGGCGGATCGCCGCGCTGGTGCGGGAGCGGGAGCGACCCACCGTCTGAGGCGCTGGCGGCGTTGCGGGAAAAAAGGAAGGCCAGGGGCTCCGCCCCTGGACCCGGCTGGGGCCTTGAGGCCCCAGACCCCCAATCACTTAAGTAAAGGATTCCAAAGGCTTGCCTTTGGCGGGGTGCAGGGGCGGCGCCCCTGGCCTTGCTTACCCGAGCGCCGCGCAGGCACTGGCGGCGGCCTCCTGCCGGACGCGCCGGAAATAGGCGCGCGGCGTCATGCCGTCATTTTCCTCCGCCGTCGTCCAGCGTCCCTTGTCCACGCTGTGCAGCACCTTCATGCCGTCCGCGTGCAGCGCGGCGACGGAAGTGGGCAGGCAACCATGCGCGAGGGCGAGCGGCGCCAGCGGGGCGGCGAAATGCGCCCGGTCGTAGCCGGTCGCGACGGCGCACATCGTGTAATACACATCCTCGGCGATCCAGTTGGCGGGACGCGTCACCGGATCGAGATAGCCATGCGCGGCCATTTTCGCCAGGCAGGCGTAGCGGAGGAAATAGGCCCCGCCGAAGATGTTCTCGCCCAGGCCCCAGCCGCGCCGCATCGCCGCGGCGCAGATCCAGCCGAAGCCGCCCTCGGCGCGGTCATCGCGCGGCGGAAAGCCGCAGCGTTGCAGCATGGCGGCGGTGTGCGTCCGAAAGCTCTTGCTGCCGCCGTCATAGTTCAGGAGATGCCGGCCACAGATGCCGACATGCTGGTTGAGGTGCAGGAAGTCCCAGACGTCGTCGAACACGCCCGGCCCGGTCATCAGCGCATCGGTGTCGAACTTGAGCACGGTGGCGAACGGCCCGCGCGCGAGGCAGGCGCGGAACCCTGTGGCGAGGGTCGCGAGCAGGCCGGCATAGCCATGGGGCCGGTCGTTGCGGAGCAGGACGATACGCGGATCGCCGATCGCCTGCAGCGCCGGATAGGTGCCGTCGGCGGTGCAGTCATCGACCAGGAACAGCTTCGTATCCGCCGAGGCGTAGAACAGCAGGCTGTCGATGGTGTCGAGTGTGTTGGCGATGGCGCCCGGCCCCACCGCCATGACGACCGCGTTGCGTGTGGTATGCGACATGAAGGATCCGTGCGCGGTTCCAGGAGGGACGGCCACCGGCGGCAGGCCGGCGGGCACCGTGCCGAACATGGCTCTTCCATGCCGCGCCCGGCAGCACACGCGCCGGGACGGACGGAAATCCCAGCCGGGTTGCCGGAAGGCGGGCGTCGGCGGAAGCCTGCCACCCCGATCGCGCCCGAACGATCAGCCTTATCGTTACAATATGGTACACAAAGATTTCAGGTCAATCCAGCCTTGCGTTAAATGCATGCAATGCCCATCGGGGCATGCGGGCAGGCGCAGTCAAACCGGCCGGTTGGCCCGCGCCAGCACCGCCCGCAGCAGGACCTGCGCGCCAGCCTCCGCCTCGCCCGGCTCGGTGCTTTCCGCCTCGTTATGGGAAAGCCCGTCCTTGCACGGCACGAAAATCATCGACGTCGGCGCCCGGCGCGCGACCTGGACCGCGTCATGCCCGGCGCCGGAAACCATCTCCCGCGCCTTGAGGCCGAGCCCCGCCGCCGCCTCCCGCACCAGGGCGATGCAGGCGGGATCGAAAGGCTGCGCCGCCAGGCGCAGCACCGGCCGTATGTCGATCGCCGTCCCGCAATCCCGGGCGATGAAGCCCGCCTCGCGCGGGAACTGCGCCGCCAGACGGTCGATCTCGGCGTCGCTCGGATGGCGGAACTCGACCGAGAAGCGCACCTCGCCGGGGATGACGTTGCGGCTGTTGGGCGAGACCCGCAACTGCCCGACCGTGCCGCGCCCGTCCTCGCCACGCGCCCGCATCATGCGGTCCACGAGATCGATCACCCGCGCGGCACAGACCAGCGCGTCGCGCCGGGCGGAGGGCGGCGTGGTGCCGGCATGCGCGGCGGTGCCGGTCACGATGACGTCGTACCAGAGTTGCGCCTGCGCCCCGGTGACGATGCCGATCGTCTCGCCCTCGCGCTCCAGGATCGGCCCCTGCTCGATATGCAGCTCGAAATAGGCGTCCGGCGCCGGCGCGTCCGCCACCGTTTCCAGCCCGCCGCCAATGCCGGCGGCGTCGAGCGCGGTGCGCAGGCTGACACCCTCATCATCGGTCAGCGCCGCGATCCGCGCCGGATCATGCGCCCCGGCCCAGAGGCCGGAGCCGATCAGGCCGACGCCGAAGCGGCTACCCTCCTCATCCGTCCAGTTCACCAGCTCCAGCGGCGCCTCGGTCTCGACGCCGTGATCGTTGAGGCTGCGCATCACCTCCAGCGCCGCCATGACGCCAAGCGCGCCGTCGAACTTGCCGCCGAAGGGCTGGCTGTCGAGATGGCTGCCGAACAGCACCGGGGCGCGGGTGGGATCACGGCCGGGACGGCGGGCGAAGATGTTGCCGACCGCGTCCACCCGCACGGCGAGCCCCGCCGCCTCGCACAGGGCGCAGAAATGCGCGCGGCCGGCGACGTCCCTGGGCGAGAGGGCCAGGCGGTGCACGCCGCCGGCCGGGGTGGCGCCGAACCGGGCCATGTCCATCAGGCTGTCCCAGAGGCGCTGGCCGTCGATGCGGAGATTATCGGTGGCGGTGGTGTTCATCGGTGCTCCTGACTCCGACCCATCTTGCCGGACGTGCCGGTTCCTGCAAGCGTGCGGCTTTTGCCAGGTCCGGGGCGTCGCCGCCGGGCCGCACAGCCAGGAGCCGCGCGACCTGCCCATGATCCGCCCCCGCGTCCCCGCGCTGCTCGCCGCGCTCTCGCTGCTGGCCGCCTGCCATCTCGTGGATCAACGGGATTTCGACCCCAATGCCGGCAAGCGCCCGGTACCACCCGCCCCCGTCGCCGGCAAGGCCGGGCCGCCGCCGGCGCCGCCGCTCATGACCATCCGCTTCGACCAGGGTGCGCAGGATTACGATGACGCGCTCCGCGTGGCGGTGGATGCTGCCCTGCGGCGAAAGCGGAACGTGCTGTTCAGCGTCATCACCCTGGTGCCGGCCCAGGGCAGCCCGTCCGAGCAGATCGAGACCGCCCGCCGCGCCAGCGAACTCGGCCGGCAGGTGGCGGACGCGATCGTGGCCGACGGCGCCGATATCGGCCAGGTGGAGATGGCTGCCCGTGCCGATCCGTCGGTTGCAGCGAGAGAGGTGCGGATCTACGTGCAATGACGCACCGCCGCCGGCCCCGGGGCGGGGAGAAAACCGGCGGAGAAAAAAAATCCGGCGGTCCGGAAAGCAGGGGGGCACGTTCACGGTATAGTGTGAACGCCGCCGGTAAGACTGGGAAGCGCGTTCCCCTCGCCGCCACCTCCTTCATGGACGGGCGGCGCGGCGTATTGAGGCTGAGAAATGCATCCATTCTACGATCACTGCCGCCGCGCCCTCGCCGACATCTCGGCACAGGGCCGCTATCGGCGCTTCTCGCCGCTGGCGCGGCAAACGGGGCGCTTCCCGGTGTACCGCCTGTCGCAGGACGGGGCGGAACGGGACGTGGTGGTCTGGTCCACCAACGACTATCTCGGCATGGGCGTCGATCCGGTGACGATCGAGGCGGCGGTCGCGGCGACGCGGGAGATGGGCACGGGCGCCGGCGGCACGCGCAACATCGCCGGGTCGAGCCCGGTGCATGTCGCGCTGGAAGCGGAACTCGCCAGCCTGCACGGCAAGGAGGCGGCGCTGCTCTTCGTCTCCGGCTATGTCTCCAACCAGGCGACGCTCACCACTATCCTCTCCGCCCTGCCGGGCTGGCACGTCTTCTCCGACGAGAAGAACCACGCCTCGATGATCGCGGGCATCAAGGGGGCGCGCGGCGTCACCTGCCACATCTTCCGGCATAACGACCTCGCCGACCTGGAGGCGAAGCTCGCCGCCGCGCCCGCGAACGCGCCGAAGATGGTGGCGTTCGAGAGCGTCTATTCCATGGACGCCGACATCGCCCCGATCGGCGCGATCTGCGACCTCGCCGAACGCTACGGCGCCATGACCTATCTCGACGAGGTGCACGCGGTGGGCATGTACGGCCCGAGCGGCGCCGGCGTCGCGGAGCGGGACAATGTCGCCCACCGGCTGGACATCATCGAGGGCACGCTCGCCAAGGCGTTCGGCTGCCATGGCGGCTACATCACCGGCCGGGCGGAGCTGGTCGATTTCGTCCGCTCCAACGCCTCCGGCTTCATCTTCACCACCTCGCTGCCCCCGGCGATCGCCGCCTCGGCGCTGGCGAGCATCCGGCATCTGCGGAAGGATCAGGCGCGGCGGGACGCGCTGTTCGACCGCGCCGCGACGCTGAAGGTGAAGCTGGACCGCGCCGGGCTGCACCGCCTGCCCTCGGCCAGCCATATCGTCCCGGTGCATGTCGGCGACGCGGCGCTATGCAGCACGGTCAGCCGGCGGCTGCTGGAGGAGTTCGGCCACTACGCGACGCCGATCAACTACCCGACCGTGCCGCGCGGCACGGAGCGGCTGCGCCTCACGCCCGGGCCGTTCCATACCGACGCGTTGATGGACAGCCTGGTGGACGCGCTCCGGCAGATCCTCCCCACCGATCAGCGCGCGGCGGAGGCAGCATGAGCGAGCGTCCGCTTCTCCGCCTCGCCCCCCGGCAGGAACGCAGGCTCAAGGCCGGGCACCCGTGGGCGTTCAGCAACGAGATCGCCATGCGGCCGGAATACCGGTCGATGGAGCCCGGCACCCTCATCCGCCTGGAAGGCGATGACGGCACCCGGTTCGGCACCTTCATGTTCAACCCGCACAGCCTGATCGCGGCCCGCAAGCTGGACCAGGACCCGGCCGCGCCCATCGACACCACCTGGGTGCGCGGGCGCATCGCCGGCGCCGCCGCCCTGCGCGCCCGCGTCTGCGACTCGCCCTTCCACCGCCTGGTGCATGCCGAGGCGGACGGGCTGCCGGGCCTCATCATCGACCGCTACAACGATGTCTTCGTGTTCTCGGCCAACACGGCCGGCATGGACCGGCTGACGCCGCTGATCGTCGAGGCGCTGGTGGAAGACCACGGCGCCCGCGCCGTGGTGGCGCGCAACGACAATGCCGCGCGGGCCCAGGAGGGCCTGCCCGAGGGCGTGCACGTGCTCTACGGCGAGCCGGGCGAGGTGACGGTCGTGGAAGGCGGGGTGCGCTTCGCGGTCGATCCGCTGGCCGGGCAGAAGACCGGGTTCTTCTTCGACCAGAAGCCGAACCGCGACCGGGTGGCGGCGCTCGCGGGCGGGGCGCGGATGCTCGACGTGTTCTGCCATGTCGGCGCCTTCGGCCTGCGCGCCGCTTACGCCGGCGCCGCCGAGGTGACGCTCGTCGATGCCAGCCAGCCGGCGCTGGACCGCGCCATGCTGGCGGCGGAGCAAAACGGGCTCGCCTCGCGCGTCTTCACCCGGCGCGGCGACGCGTTCGACGTGCTCTCGGCGCTGGACGCGGCGGGCGAGCGGTTCGACGTGGTGGTCTGCGACCCGCCGGCCTTCGCCAAGTCGCGCAAGGACCAGGAGGCGGGGCTGCGCGCCTATGGCCGGGTCGCGCGGCTCGCGGCGCGGGTGACGCGGCCGGGCGGGTTCCTGTTCATCGCCTCGTGCAGCCATCACGCGCCGGTCGATCTGTTCGCCGAACGCGTGGCCGAGGGGCTGCACAAGGCGCGGCGCGAGGCGCGGATTCTCGCTACCGTGGGGGCCGGGCCGGATCACCCGGTGCACCCGATGCTGCCGGAGAGTGCTTATCTTAAGGGGCAGTTTATTCAGTTGCTTTGAGCAATAAAGGCCAGGGGCGCTGCCCCTGGACCCCGCCAAAGGCGTAGCCTTTGGAATCCATTACTTAACAGTATCGGGGGGCTGGGGCCTCAAGGTCCCAGCCGGGTCCAGGGGCGGAGCCCCTGGACTTCCCTTTTTCCCCAGCCTGCTACTTGCCGGTCTCCGTCCGCAACTCCTTCTTCGACAGCTTGCCCACCGCCGTTTTCGGCAACTCCGGCCGGAATTCGATCTCGGTCGGCATTTCCTGCGGCCCCACCCGGTCAGCAAGAAAGGTCTTCAACTCGGCCAGGGTGAACGGCGACGCTCCCTCCCTCAGCTTGATGAAAGCCTTGGCGCTTTCACCCCGATACGCGTCCGGAATGCCGATCACGGCGACTTCCTCGACGCTGGGATGGGCGTAGATCGCTTCCTCGACCATGCGCGGATACACGTTGTAGCCGCCGGAAATGATGAGGTCCTTGCGGCGATCGACCAGATGCAGAAACCCGTCCTCATCCAGG
The DNA here is from genome assembly GCA_035500775.1 of Acetobacteraceae bacterium. Taxonomy (GTDB): domain Bacteria; phylum Pseudomonadota; class Alphaproteobacteria; order Acetobacterales; family Acetobacteraceae; genus DATJWY01. Next base: position 14,995 of record DATJWY010000206.1, on the reverse strand, counting down.
TAGCCAATATCGCCGGTGCGGAAGAAGGAACCGACAAAGGCCTCCGCCGTCGCCGCCGCGTCCTTGTAATAGCCACGGAACACGTTGGGGCCGCTGATGCAGACCTCGCCCGGCTCGCCCTGCGGCATGCGCTGCGTCGCGGTGGCGAGGTCCCGGATCTCCAGGGTGACGCCGGGCAGCGGAATGCCGGCCGCGCCGGATTTCTGCATCGTCTCCGGCGTCCCCGTGCCGGCGGAGCAGGTCTCGCTCATGCCCCAGCCTTCCAGCAGCTTCTGCCCGGTCTGCGCGCCGAACGATTTCTGCAGCTCCACCGCGAGCGGCGCGCCGCCCGAGACGCAACGCTGGAGCGACGAAAGATCGTAGTCGCGGAGCTTCGGATGGCTGGTGAGGGCGACATACATGCTCGGCACGCCCATGAACGTGGTCGGCCGCTCGCGCGCGATGGTTTCCAGAATGTCCTCGGTATCCCAACGCATCTTGAGGATCAGTTCGCTGCCGGCCGACATCGCGGACAGCAGCATCGTGGACAGGCCATAGATGTGGAAAAGCGGCAGGACGCAGATCATGCGGTCCGGCGTGTCGCCCGTTCCAGCCGTGAACCACGCGCTATAGATCGCCATCGCGGCGGTGACGTTGCCATGCGTCAGCATCGCCGCCTTCGGCAGACCGGTGGTGCCGCCGGTGAATTGCAGCACGGCGAGATCGTCCGGATGCCGCTCCGGCCAGTCCGGCTCCGGATGGTCGCTGCCGATCAGCCAGCGGAAATCGACCGCGCCATCGGCCGGCGCCACCACGGCGGGCGCGAAATCATCCGGCTGGCACAGGATGATCCGCGGCGCCCCTGCCTCCTGCGGCAATTTCTCGTGCAGGCCGGCGAAGCTGATGACGAAGCGGGGCTCCGACCGCTCGATCTTGGTCCGTAGTTCCAGCTTCGCGTCGAGCGGGCTGAAATTGGCGACCGTGCCGCCCGCCTTGAGAACGGCGAAAAAGGCGATCGGGTAATGCGGCGTGTTGGGCAGATGCAGCCCGACGACGATGCCCGGCCCGACACCGAGCGCGCGCAGGCCAGCGGCGGCGCGATCGACCAGCGCGCCGAACTGACCATAGGTCAGCCCCTGGCCGTTGTAGCTGAGGAAGCGCCGCTCCGCGAACCGCGCGCGGGACCGCCCCAGGATCTCCGGCACAGTGGTCGCGGGTGGGACGAAATCGGCCGGTACGCCCGGCGGATAGAAGCGCACGTGCGGGGCCGTCATGCCACCACCTCCGCGAAACAGGGTCGCTGGCCGTCGATCTCGGTGAAAGACATGGTTCCTCCCCATGGGCGCGCGGCATGCGCCACGCCCGCTTTTTTGTTTTTGTGTGCGCGCGCGCACCCTTGGCCTCCACCGAGGCCCGACGTTCCGGCTACGCATCTGCTCGGGTCGGACAGGCCCGGCGATGCTTGAGCCCAAGCTAGAATTCAAACAAACGATTGGTCAACCAAACAGCGTGTGAGCGCGAAAACCCCGCCGCGCTTTCCCCCCGGACGGATCGGCGGGCGGTCGCCGGGCCGGGGCGGTCGCGCGGCCGGGCCCTTGCCGTCCGCCGCGTCCTGCCCCATGCACGCGCGACCGAAGCAACCCCGCGGGACCCGACTCATGCCGATCCGGATCACCTCCGGCCTTGCCCTGCACGCGCGGGCGACCGCGTTCCGCTTTATACGCCCCGCGAGGCAGGGCGGGCAGGACGCCACCATGCCCGGGCTGATCCCATGATACCGGTGACCGCGAAAATCAGCCTCGACGAGGCCGAACTGCACGAGGATTTCCTGCGCTCGAGCGGGGCCGGAGGGCAGAACGTCCAAAAGGTCGAAACGGCTGTCCAGTTGCGGTTTGACGTCGCGCGCAGCCCCTCCCTGCCCGAGCCGGTACGGGAGCGGCTGCTGCGTCTTGGCGGACGGCGGGTGACGCAGGACGGTGTGCTGGTGATTACCGCGCAGCGGCACCGGACCCAGCAGAGGAACCGGGAAGACGCGCTCGAACGGCTGCTGACACTGATCCGTGAAGCCGCGACGCCGCCGCCGCCGCCCCGGCGGCCAACGAAGCCGACCCTGGGCGCGAAGCGGCGGCGGCTGGACGAGAAGACCCGCCGCGCCGGGGTGAAACAGATGCGGGGAAAGCCGACCGGGGATTGACGCCGAGCCGGCAACGCCAGGCCGGGATCCATGCGGCCGGGCAGTTCCCCTGGCGGCGATATTGCTCTAACTCCGCCCGCGCCATCGAACCGCAGGAGGCCCCGAGATGACCGCAGCCCTGATCGTCGGCGCCGGGCGCGGAACCCGGCTCGGCGGCCCGATCCCGAAGCAGTATCGCATGCTCGGCGGCCTGCCGGTGCTGCGCCACACCCTGCTCGCCTTCCTCCGCCATCCCGCGATCAGCCGGGTGCAGGCCGTCATCCATGCCGATGACGCCGTGCTCTACGCCGCCGCCGCCGAGGGGCTCGACCTGCCGCCGCCCGTGCTCGGCGGCGCAACACGGCAGGAATCGGTGTGGCGCGGGCTGGAACGGCTGGCGGCAGAATGCTCGCCCACGAAGGTGCTGATCCACGACGCCGTGCGCCCCTTCGTGGCCGCCGGGACCATCGACGCGGTGATCACCGCCCTCGACGCGGCGCCGGCGGTGATAGCCGGCCTGCCCGTGCCGGACACGCTGAAGCGGTGCGAGAACGGCGTCATCACCGCGACGGTGGACCGGGCCAATCTCTGGCGGGCGCAGACACCGCAGGGATTCCGCTTCGAGCCGATCCTCGCCGCCCACCGGGCCATCCGCCAGGACGCGGGCGGGATGGAATTCACCGACGATTCGCTGGCCGCCGAATGGTTCGGCATGCAGGTGCGGATGGTGCCGGGCAGCGAGGATGCCTTCAAGATCACGACCGAACCGGACCTGATCCGCGCCGAGGACGTGCTGGCGCGGCACGCGGCCTCCGCCGCGGGGTAGAGCGCCCCCGCCGCCCGCGCCCCGGCCGGCCGGGGCGGCGGCATCAAGCATCTGGCCGAAACCCTGAAATTGCGCCACCATTCCAGGCGGGTGGCGTGCACGCGCGCGGGAACGCCTCGCTTACGGGCGGGCGGCCCGCCTCACGATCATGGCGCGCGTGTCGCGCGCCGTGTCGGCCGGATTGTCCGGCTGGAAACGAACGACAAAACAAAAAAATACCGGAACGGGAACGGCACGCCCAGAAACCTCGTTCGCGCTCCGGCCAAACGGAGGAAAACGTCATGGACCTGCCCGCCGGCAGCAGTGATCGCGTGTGGCTGCACGCATACCCCCCGGGCATCCCGGCCAGCATCGACGCCGAACTCGCGCGGACCGACACGCTCAACCAGATCCTCCTGCAATCCCTGGAGCGGTTCGCGGATCGCCCCGCCTTCACCAGCGTCGGCGTCAGCATCACCTATGCCGAGTTCGGCCGGCTGGCGCGTGCCTTCGGCGCCTGGCTGCACGCCGCCGGAATCCGCAAGGGCGACCGGGTCGCGCTCATGATGCCGAACTGCCTGCAATATCCCATCTGCCTGCTCGGCACGCTGATGGCCGGCGCGATCGTGGTCAATGTCAACCCGCTCTATACCGCGCGCGAACTCGCGCATCAGATCCGGGACAGCGACGCCGAAACCATCGTCATCATGGAGAATTTCGCCCACACCTTGCAGAAGGTGCTACCGCGGACAGGCATACGGCGCATCCTGGTAACCGCGATGGGCGATCTGCTCGGGCCGAAGGGCGTGCTGGTGAACCTGATGATCCGGCACGTGGCAAGGCTGGTCCCAGCCTATTCGCTGCCGGGCGCGCAGCGCCTCCGCCGCGCCCTGCGCGCGGGCGGCAGGCGCCCCTTCACCCCGGCCAAGGTCGGGCCCGACGATATCGCCTTCCTGCAATATACCGGCGGCACCACGGGAACTCCCAAGGGCGCCATGCTGACGCAGCGAAACATGGCGGCGAACATGCTGCAGACCCAGGCATGGATCGGGCAGCAACTGGAGCGGGGCAAGGAGGTCAACCTGACCTTGCTGCCGCTGTACCATATCTTTTCACTGATGGTGAACTGCTTCGTCTTCATCGGCATCGGCGGCCGCAGCATCCTCATCGCCAATCCGCGCGACGTGCCGCGCGTGATGAAGACCATCCGCGACGAGCCGATCACCAGCATCGTCGGGCTGAACACGCTGTTCAACAGCTTCATGGAGAACGAGGCTTTTCGTGCCTTCGATTTCTCGCACCTGAAGCTTACCGTCGCCGGCGGCATGGCGACGCAGAAAGCCATCGCCGAGCGCTGGCGGCAGATCACCGGACGGTCGATCACCGAGGGTTACGGCCTGACCGAAACCGCGCCTGTGGTTTCGACGAACCCGATCGACATCGCGCATCCGGAGCGTGTGCCGTTCACCGGCTCCGTCGGCCTGCCCCTGCCCTCCACCGATGTCCGCCTGCGCCGCGTGGACGGAAGCTGGGCCAGCCCCGGCGAGAGCGGGGAAGTCTGCGTCCGCGGCCCGCAGGTGATGAAGGGATATTGGCAACAGCCGGCCGAAACAGCGCGTGTGCTCGACAGAGAAGGATGGCTCGCCACTGGCGATATCGGCGTCATGGACGAACGCGGCTTCCTCCGCCTGATCGACCGCGCCAAGGACATGATCCTCGTCTCCGGTTTCAACGTCTATCCGACCGAGATCGAGGACGTGATCATGCTGCATCCCGGCGTGCGGGAAGTGGCGGCGCTCGGCGTGCCCGATCCGGTCGCCGGCGAACGGGTCAAGGTGATCGTCGTGCCGCGTGAGCCCACCCTGACCGAGCAGGACATCCTGGACCATTCCCGGCAAAACCTGACCGGCTACAAGGTGCCGCATGTCGTCGAGTTGCGCGCGGAGGAGTTGCCGAAATCCAATGTCGGCAAGCTGCTCCGGCGGGCGCTGCGGGAGGAAGAGAAGCAGAAGACGCGCGGCCTGGGGGACGGCCAGGCGGACGGCGCCTGATCCCGGCCGGCGCCGGTCCGGGCGCCCCCTCGGGCGGCCGGGGTCCAGTGATGGCGCGGCCCTGCGCGGAGCCGGCCCGTCAGGGGCCGGCCGAAAGCGATGGACGGATCATCGCTTTCGACCGCCGGTATCAGATGCCCGGCGAATAGATCGCCGAGTTGCCGCCGTGTTCGCGGATCTCCACGGATTCGAGCCAGACGCGGCCGTGCGTCTGCTCGTTCACAAAATTCTGCACGTAATCGAACACGAACCGGGCCGTGGCCTCACACCCCGCCGCCGGCAGGATGTGAAGCCGCACGAGATCGGCCTCCTGCATCCGCTCGAACAATTCGCGCTGCGGATCGTCCTCGGCGATGATGGTGGTGTGGTCGAACATCTCATGCAGCCACGCGCGCACCGGCTTCATGGCGCCGAAGTCGAAGCACCAATTATTCTGGTCGAGGTGGTGCGTGGCGAAGACGAACTTGAACGCCAGCGCGTAGCCATGCAGCAGCCGGCAATGGGAATGCGTGGCTCGCCATTGCCGGAAACAGCACGAAAGACCCTCGTTGTGATCGTAGGTCTTGGTCGAGCGGAACACGGCCTGGCCTTGCCGGACCGGGCGCTCCTCCTGTGCCAGCATCTGGTATGTCTCTCCCTGCCCGGTTCGGACCGATAAGCCGCCGCTAGAGATCAATGCCCCGCTCCAGTCCGATGCATTCCTGCATGAAACGCTGCTTGAGGCTGGGGTCGGTCAGCATGGTGCCATAATAGGCGGTGCTGACCATCCGGCTGCGGTGGCTGGCCCGCACGCCGCGATGGGTCTTGCACATATGCACGGCGCTGATGCGGATCCCGAGGCCCATCGGCTGCGTCACATCGTTAATATAATCACCGATCTGCCTGACCAGTTCCTCCTGGATCTGGAGACGTGCGGCAAAATACGAGACAATCCGATCGTATTTCGACAGCCCGATGATCCGCCCCTCCTTCGAGGGGACGATGCCGATATAGGCCTGACCGACGATCGGCATCAGGTGATGCGCGCAGGTCGAGCGGAGGTCGATCGGCCCGGTGACGATCAGGTCATCGTAACCGAGGATATTCTCGAACTCGGTGATCCGGGGCGGCGCAGCGAAGCGCCCCTCCAGCAGCTCCTCGACATACATGGTCGCGACGCGATGGGGCGTGCCGCAAGTATTATGATCGTTCTGATGGTCGATCGAGAGGATATCAAATAGCTCTTCGAGCTTTGCGGTCGCGGAGGCGATCATCGCCTCCTTCTCCCGCTCATCGAGGGGGGCCGAGAGGGTCTCGTTACCGCGCTTCGGCCGCCTCATTACGCGAACGTTTGCGTCCATTGCCTACCTGAGATTGTCCTGTATTTCTAACAAAATGTCATCCGAACTGGGGCGCCCGACATGTGCCTGCAAAGTTAAAGCACAAGCAGATCAAGCCAGACCGGGCGCCACTACACCAAGACAGCTTGCTGAACGGGCGTCAACAACCAACGGATCGTTAGCGTTGACCTCCCGGTTCGGTCAAGTTACAATTGCACGTTTCAGGACAAATGCCACCCAAAGTAGATATGCGCTTGTCCAGAAGAGTCATTCATGCGACGGTATACCTCATGTCAAACGCGCTGACCCGACGCTCCTTTTCGCTGCTGCCATTGCTGCTATGCGCCGGCTCGTCAGCTGTCGCGTTGGCTGGCAAGGCCCGGGCGGCGACCCTTCCGGCTCCTACCGGCGCCACGATCCTCACGATCTCCGGGAAGATCGCCAACACCAACGACCATGGACGCGCCGTATTCGATCGCGCCATGCTCGAAAGCCTGGGCATGGAGACAGTCACCTCCAAGACGCCGTGGTATAAGGAAGCATGCAGCTTCGAGGGCATCAGCCTCGCCAAGCTGATGCGTTATGTCGGCGCTTCCGGCGACCGCATCATCGCCACCGCGCTCAACGACTACAGCAGCGAGTTGCCGATTTCGGACTTCACCCAATACGGCACTATTCTCGCCCTCAAGCGTAACGGCGAGTATCTGCCGGTCAGCGACAAAGGGCCGCTCTTCATCATCTATCCTTTCGACTCGAATCCCTTCCTGCAACAGGACCGCTTCTATATGCGCTCGGTGTGGCAGGTGTACGACATCCAAGTTAAGTAAGGCTGGCCACCTTGCGTGCCGCATTCTGGAAGCGATCTGACGGCGAAGAACGGACGTTTCCGGCCGGCGCGGTCAAGCCTGTCCTGCTCGCCGCGATCGTCGCGCTCGCGCTCGGCGCCGCTTTCACCAGCGTACTCATCGTCGACCGCCAGCGCACGCTGAGCCGGGTTTCGCGGTACAACGTCACATGGGACGCCAGCCAGACGCTGGCCGAGATTCTGCGCCTGGAAACCACGGTCGCCGCCTATGCGGTGCCCGAGGGCGGCAGCACCAAGGATCAAGTGCAGCTTCGGCTGCAAATCGTTATCAGTCGCCTCAGCCTGCTGCTCAACGGCCAGGTCAACGCTGTCGTGGAGCGGGAACCCGACCTACGGCTGGCGGTCGCGGAACTGGCTGACGCTATCCAGAAGATTCAGGTTCTGGCGCCCGAGATCGACCAGCCGGGACGTGTGCGCGACATTCTTGATCTGCTCACGCCGCTCAACAGCAAGATGGCCCGGCTCGCCTCCGCCGCCAACATCCTTGGCGCCGACCAGGTCGCCAAGGATCAGCGTGAGCTGAGCCGCATCCACTGGATCTTCTCCAGCATGCTGGGAGGCGTGATCCTCTGCGCGGTCGGCCTCGTGCTTCTGCTCCTGCGCCACAATGAGCTGCTTGGGCGGGCGGAGCGCAAGCTGCGCGCGCTGGCCAGCAACCTCGAACTGGCAGGGCTGGAGCTGGTGGCCGCCAACCGCGCGGTGCGGGAAGCGAACGCGGAACTGCAGGCGCAGAACCTGACGCTGCAGGATCGCGACCGGGAACTGCGCGTGCAGAACGAGCGGTTTGACGCCGCGCTGAACAACATGTCCCAGGGTCTCTGCATGGCGGATGCCGAGGGACGTGTGACCGTCTACAATCGGCAATTCGCTGAGCTGTTTGGCCTCACCGCGGAATCGATCCGGCCCGGCGACGCGGTCCTCGAGATCATCCGCACGGCCCGCCCGGACTCTCCGCTCGACCAGACATTGTTCACCACGGTCGCCGCCCGGCAGCGGGCGCTCGCGAGCCTGCGGCAATCCGGCGATTTCTTCTGCGAGGGCGATGCCGGCCGCGTGATCGCGGTGCTGCAGCGCCCCATGCTGGATGGCGGCTGGGTGGCAACCTACGAGGACGTCACCGACCGGCGCCGCGTCGAGGAGCGAATCAGGCATATGGCGCATCATGATGCGCTGACCAACCTGCCGAACCGCGTGCTGCTCCGCGAACGGATGGACGATGCCCTGCGCTTCATGTCGCAGAATGAGGGCGTCGCGATCCTGCTGCTCGACCTCGACTTCTTCAAGGACGTCAACGACACGCTGGGCCATCCGGCCGGCGACGCACTGCTGGAAATCGTGGCACATCGGCTGCGCGGCTGCGTCTGTCGTCAGGACATCGTGGCCCGGCTGGGCGGCGACGAATTCGCCATCCTGCAAACCGGCGTGCGGGAACGCGCGGACGTGGCGACGCGCGCGGAGCGTATCCTGGCCGTCCTGCAAAAGCCTTACGATCTGGATGGCCACCGGGTGACCATCATGGCCAGCGTGGGCATCGCCATCGCGCCCGAAAATGGCGCCAGCGCCGACCAGCTGATGAAAAGCGCGGACATGGCGCTGTATCGCGCGAAGGCGCGTGGGCGCGCGACCTACTGCTTCTTCGAGGCCCAGATGGAGGCCGACATGCAGGAGCGGCGCCTGCTCGGATTCGAGCTGCGCGAGGCGCTGCTGCACCAGGATTTCGAGGTCTTCTACCAGCCGATCGTCTCCCTGCAGAGCACCGCCCCGGTGGGATTCGAGGCGCTCATCCGTTGGCGTCACCGCGAACGTGGCATGATACCGCCGGACCAGTTCATCGGACTGGCGGAGGAGATGGGCCTGATCGGCGCTCTGGGCGAATGGACGCTGCGCCAGGCCTGCGCGGATTGCGCGAGCTGGCCGGACGGTCTCCGGGTTTCCGTGAATCTCTCGCCGCGTCAATTCAACGGCAGCAACCTGACCCAGGCCGTCCAGGGCGCCCTGGATGCCGCGAAACTGCCCTCGTCGCGCCTGGACCTGGAGATCACCGAGTCGGTGATGTTGCAGGAGAATGAAGGCGTCCTCTCGACCCTGCATGAACTGCGCGGGCGCGGCATTCGCATCGCGCTCGACGATTTCGGGATCGGATACTCCTCCCTGAGCTATCTGCGGCGGTTTCCGCTCGACAAGATCAAGGTGGACCGTTCCTTCGTGCAGGGCATGGCCGATGATCCCGACTCATTCGCCATCGTCCAGTCGATCGCCGATCTTGCTCCCAAGCTCGGCATGTGCACGATCGCGGAGGGAATCGAAACCATCCGGGATCTGGAACAGGTGCGGCGGGCCGGGTGCGAGGAAGGGCAAGGCTACCTGTTCGGCCGCCCCATGCGCCGGGCCGATGTCACCGAGTATCTGCGCAGCCATGAGAAGGCGGCGACAAGCGTCGGGGCTTAGAACGCGATCGCTTGAGGCTGCCAGTTGGAAAGCGCAAATCACGCTCTCGAAACAATGCCCTAGGCTGTGATCGGATCAGGTTGACTGATCCGACCACAGCCTAGGGCGGTATCAGCCCGGGCAACTCACCGTTCCATACGTCATAAGGGAACACCATGATCGTCATTCTCGTGCATTGGCAGATCAGCCCTGAGCGCGAACAGGATTTCCTGCACTACTGGCAAACCTCCGGGACCGTCCGCGACCGCACCGGCCTCGTCGGCGAATTCCTGAGCCGCGTCGTGCCACAAGACGAGATCCGCACTCCCTGGATCACATGGTCCCTGCCCCAGGACGAAGCGGCGGCGGATGCCGTCCACTATGTCAATGTGGGTGTGTGGTCGGGTGAAGGCCCGTTCCTGGAACAGATTGCCCCGGATTTCGGAGACGACCGCCCGATCCAGGACTTCGAGCTGCGCCGCCGCCGCCGGCTGCTGCTGACCCCGGAAGCCTGGCGCATTGGCGCGGTGCCGCTGGCGCAGGCAGACAGCCCAGGCGTCGTGTAAGCAGGGAGGGCCGCGATGACCACGCTCTCGCTCGCCGACGCCATTCCGCGCAGCATCCCACGCGCCGCCTTCGTCTCCGGCGGCGCCAGGCGACTGGGCCGCGCGACCGCCCTCACCCTGGCCCGGGCCGGGTTCTCGGTTGCCATCCATTACCGCAGCAGCGCCGCGGAAGCGGAGGCACTGGCGGCGGAGATCCGTGCGCTCGGGGTCGAGGCCGCCTTGGTGGCGGGCGACCTCGCGGCTGAGGCGGAGACCCAGGGCCTGATCGCCCGCGCGACGGACGCGCTCGGCCCGATCGGCGTTCTGGTCAATAACGCGAGCACGTTCGAGCGCGACGCATGGCAGGGCGTCACCCGCGCAACCTGGGACCATCATCTCGGCCCGAATTTGCGCGCGCCCTTCGTTCTGACACAGAGTTTCGCGCGGGCACTGCCCACGACGGCGGAAGGCGTGGTGATCAACATGCTGGACCCGCGCGTCTGGGCACTCTCGGAGCATCTCGTCTCCTACACGCTGTCGAAATCCGCCCTGTGGACGCTCACGCAGTCGCTGGCGCTGGCGCTCGCACCCCGTATTCGCGTGAACGGAATCGGCCCGGGGCCGACGCTGCCAAGCACGCATGAAACCGCCGAGCAGTTCGCTCAGGATGCGCGCATCCTGCCGCTTGGGCACAGCACGAACCCGGAGGAGATCGGACGCGCCGTGCTGGCCATTCTGGCCCTGCCCTCGCTCACCGGGCAGATGCTCGCGCTCGATGGCGGCCAGCATCTCATGCGGCGAACCCTGGGGCTTGATGACGCCTCCGCCAGCGCCTGATACCAATCGCAATTGATTGCCCCCTAGAAAGGCCAGGGGCTTTGCCCCTGGACCCCACTGGGGCCGTCGGCCCCAGACCCCTTTTGTTCATGATTCCAAACGTGTGCGGGTCTGGGGGCGCTGCCCCCAGCGGGGTGCGGGGCAGCGCCCCGCGGCTTTCCCACATAGGTCAATCATTATGCTCGCTGGTCTGAGCCTGAGCGGGTTCGGCGCCGTGCGGCACGATGATCGCGGGCGATGGCCGTTACGGGACGACCATCGTATCCGCTGACGCGGTCTGTTCGGTGGCGACATCGAGAAGCCATCGCCGGAAGGTCTGAAGCGGCGGACGGTCCCGGTATTCCACCGGGTAAACCAGGTAGTATCCGTCGGCATTGAATACCGAGCTTCCGGGGATGATCCGCAATTCGCCGGCTTTCAGCTCGTCTTCGACCAGGAATTTCGGGACGACCGCCGCTCCAAGCCCCGCGACGGCGGCGCGGATAACGAGCAGGAATTGTTCGAACACCACCGCCCCGCTCTCGATCGGCGGCGGCAAACCCTGTGCCGCGAACCAATCCTTCCAGGCCCCGGGCCGCGTCTCCTGCACGAGGAGCGTTACGCCGGCGAGACGGTCCGGATCATCCGCCCGCATGGCGGCCACCAGGGACGGCGCCGCCACCGCCACCAGTTCCTCACCCATCAGCTTGTGGATATCCAATCCGGATTGCGTCGGCACGCCCCGGACGATGGCCGCGTCCAGCCCCTCCCTGCGGAGATCGACCGGCCGCACACGGGTCGAAAAATTCACCACCACGTCGCGATGCGCCGCGAAAAATCGCGGGATTCGCGGCACCAGCCAGCGGGCCCCGAATGTCGGCAGGATCGCGAGATCAAGCGTTCCGCCGCCGCCGCGATACGCGATCGCCTGGGCCGTGGCGGCCGCGAACCGGTTCAGCGCATCCCGGATCTGGTCCGCATAGGTCCGGCCGATGGGCGTGAGGACCACGCGCTGTTTCACCCGGTCGAAGAGCCGGACACCGATTTGCTCCTCTAACTGGAGGATCTGGCGGCTGACCGCCCCTTGCGTGAGGTTCAACTCCTCGGCCGCGCGGGTGAAACTGCCAACACGGGCAGCGCATTCGAAGGCGATCAGACTGCTGATCGGCGGAACAAACCGTCTGGAGGCGAGTGGATTCAGCGGGCGGCCAGGGGGTGGCTTGGTTTTCATCGCGGGGACTGGCTGGCTGCGGACACAAGGCCAGAGGCGCCGCCCCTGGACCCCGCCGGGGCCGTACGGCCCCGGACCCCATTTATTGGCCGCTTGGCTTTACACGTCATGCGCTGCGACCTCCCACGGGTCGCGCCCCTCGGCAAGCGCGTCGAGGACCGCGCGGTTATGCTCGCCAAGACGGGGGCTGGCGGTGCCCGCGACATACGGCGCGCCGTCGATCACGAAGGGGTTGCGCACCGACGGGACCGTGCCGCCATCAGCACGAGGAAGGTCCTGTCGCATCCCTCTGGCGACCACTTGGGGGTCCGCGAACACCTGGTCCAGCCGGTTCACGGGGCCGGCAGGAACCCCGGCGGCTTCCAGTTTGGCAAGAAGGTCGTGGGCGGTCCAGGCCGCGGTCGCATGCGCGATCGTGGTTACCAGTTCCGCCCGGTGCGCCACGCGGCCGGCGTTGGTCGAGAAGCGGTCGTCGGCGAGGACCTCGGACAGGCCGAGGATCCGGCAGACGCGCTGAAACTGCCCGTCATTGCCCGTGGCGATGATGATCTGGCCATCCTGCGTCGGAAACAGCTGATAGGGCACGATATTCGGGTGGGCATTCCCGAGCCGGGTCGGCGGCTGGCCGGATACCAGGTAGTTCATCGCCTGGTTCGCCAGCACAGAAACCTGGGTGTCGAGCAAGGCCATATCCACATGGGCGCCGGCGCCGCTCTTCTCCCGCCGGTAAAGAGCCGCCAGGATCGCGACCGCCGTATAGACGCCTGTAAAGATATCCGCGAAGGCGACCCCGATCTTCTGCGGCTCTCCGTCGGGCGACCCGGTGAGATCCATGATCCCGCCCATGCCCTGGACGATGAAATCATAGCCTGCGCGCGGCGCGTAGGGGCCGTCCTGGCCGAAGCCGGTGACCGAGCAATAAATGACATCGGGATTGATGTCCCGGATGGACGCTTGGTCGAGGCCATACTTGACCAGGCCGCCGACCTTGAAATTCTCGATGACCACGTCCGCCTGTTCGGCCAGCCGCCGGACCGCGGCCTGTCCCTCCGGCGTATCGAAGTCGAGAGCCACCGACTTCTTCCCGCGATTCGCCGCGTGGAAATACGCCGCCGTCCTGGAGGTTCCGTCCGCCTCCGCCACGAAGGGCGGCCCCCATGTCCGCGTGTCGTCGCCGCCCTCGGAGCGTTCGACCTTGATCACCTCCGCGCCAAGATCCGCCAGGATTTGCCCCGTCCAGGGTCCCGCGAGGATGCGGGCGAGTTCCAGGACACGAATGCCGGAGAGAGGTTTCATTCCAGGAACTCGCCGTGTCGCCCGTTCGCGTTCGGGCTGAGGATCGGAAGGAATCGTGCCGCCGTCAGAAGAACGCCTGCAAGCCCGTGATGGCACGGCCGAGGATGAGCGCGTGAATGTCATGCGTCCCCTCGTAGGTGTTGACGGTTTCGAGGTTCACCATGTGGCGCATCACCTGGAACTCCTCGGAGATGCCGTTGCCGCCGTGCATGTCACGGGCCACCCGCGCGATATCGAGCGCCTTACCGCAATTGTTGCGCTTGACCATGGAGATCATCTCCGGCGCCATCTTGCCCGCATCGAGCAGGCGGCCGACGCGCAGGCTCGCCTGCAGGCCGAGAGTGATCTCGGTTTCCATGTCGGCGAGCTTCTTCTGGACGAGCTGCGTGGCGGCGAGCGGCCGGCCGAACTGCTTGCGATCCAGCGTGTACTGGCGCGCCGCGTGGAAACAGAACTCCGCCGCCCCCAGCGCGCCCCAGGAGATGCCGTAGCGGGCGCTGTTCAGACAGCCGAACGGACCCTTGAGGCCGGAGACGTTCGGCAACAGGTTCTCTTCCGGCACCACCACGCCATCCATGACGATCTCGCCGGTGATCGAGGCGCGCAGCGACAGCTTGCCGCCGATCTTCGGCGCCGACAGGCCCTTCATGCCCTTTTCCAGGATGAAGCCGCGAATCTCGCCGTCATGCGCCTCCGATTTCGCCCAGACCACGAAGACATCGGCGATGGGCGCGTTGGAGATCCACATCTTGCTGCCGACGAGCCGGTAGCCGTCCGCGATCTTCTCGGCGCGGGTGCGCATTCCGCCAGGGTCGGAACCGGCATCCGGCTCGGTGAGGCCGAAGCAGCCGATCCATTCGCCGGAAGCGAGCTTCGGCAGATATTTCTCGCGCTGCGCCTCGTCGCCATAAGCATAGATCGGGTGCATGACCAAGGATGACTGGACGCTCATCATGGAGCGGTAGCCCGAATCCACCCGCTCCACCTCGCGGGCGACGAGACCGTAGGCGACGTATGACGCGCTGGCGCAGCCGTACTTCTCCGGCAGGGTGACACCAAGGAGGCCGAGCGCACCCATCTCACGGAAGATCGCGGGATCGGTGTGCTCCTGCCCAAAGGCCTCGATCACGCGGGGCTGCAGCTTCTCCTGCGCGTAGGCGCGCGCCGTGTCCCGGATCAGACGCTCGTCCTCGGTCAGCTGCTCTTCGAGCAGCAGGGGATCATCCCATTTGAACGCCGCCAGCTTTGCCATGGTCGCACCTCCCCGGAGTTGATTTTCCGCAGGCAGGATATTCCAGACGCGGCGTGGAAAAACCGATGTTTCCGGATGGAGTTGATGACGGATCGGAATGAGCGATGAAGGCGGCATCGCTTCCGCGGGTGAGCCACGGGATGGCTTCCGGGAGCGTTGTTCCGCGGGGATGAGTTGGGGGTGTCTGACGGTTCCCCCGCGCCCGTTCCCTGGCTTGCGTCGACGCCGACGCCGCC
>DATJWY010000205.1:0-3875 GCA_035500775.1 Acetobacteraceae bacterium | reverse complement strand
CAAAGGCGAAGCCTTTGGAATCCATTACTTAAAGTATTGGGGGTCTGGGGCCTCCAGGCCCCAGCGGGGTCCAGGGGCGGAGCCCCTGGCCTGACGCGCATGGCCCCCCTGGCGGCAGGATATTCTTCCCGCCATCCCCCTCAAACGATATGGTGGCGGCCGGGAGACGCGCATGAAGCCGACGCCGGTGCCGGCCCAGGAACCGAGGCTGCTGCTGCTCAGCGCCGACGGACACTGGTCCGAGGCCGTGCGGCAGGCCGTGCGCCGGCTCCAGGGGTACCGCCTGGAGGAAGCCAGCTCGGCCGAGGACGCGCTCACCCGGCTGATCGTGCCTGGCCAGACCTACACCCATCTGCTCGTGGAGCCCGGCTCCGCCGGCCCGCTGTTCGAGGACCTGGTCGCGATGACGACGGAGGAATCCGGCTCCTCCGCCCTGGTCGTGCTGGGTCCGCGGGACACGCCGGCCTCCGCCGTGTTCGCCGCCACCCCGCACCATGAGGCGGTGATCGAGGCGCTGACCGCGCCCCCCACGCCTCCCGCCACCAGCGCCGCGCTGACCCCGCCGGCGCTGCGGGCGGCGCTGCGCGAGGACATGATCCGCACCCGCTACCAGCCGATCCTGCGCATCGACGATCTCTGCCCGGTCGGCATCGAGGTGTTGGCGCGGATGCACCATCCGGAACTCGGCATCGTCTCGCCGGACCACTTCGTGCCGCATTTCGAGGCATCTGGCCTCGCGCGCCGCCTGACCGAAACGATCCTCGCCCGGGCGATGCCGGAAATCGCCGACATCATCCACCAGACCGGGCTGCTGATCAGCGTGAACCTGCCCCTGCCCGCCTTCCTCGACATGGAAACGCCGGCGATGCTGAACGGGCTGTGCACACGCATCGGCATCCCGCACGCGCGCGTGCTGGTGGAGCTGACGGAATCGTTTCCGGTGGAGGACATGCCGGGGCTGCGGGTCGCGGCGGAACGCTGGCGGGCGCAGGGCTATGGCACGGCGCTGGATGATGTCGGCCCGCTGGTGCCGCGCTGGCGGGAACTGATCGAGCTGCCCTTCACCGTGCTGAAACTCGACCTGAGCATGACCAGGCCATCGCAACACGCCGCCGCCACGGAGATCATCGCCGCGTCACGGACGCGGGGGCTCACCGTGGTGGCGGAAGGAGTGAGCGACGAGGCCAATCTGCGGCGCTTGCAGGCGCTGGGGGCGCAGGCCGTGCAGAGCTTCCTGCTCGCGCGGCCGATGCCGGCGCGCGCGCTGCCACTCTGGCTGCGCATGGTGCATGCGAGCGGCCATGCCGGGTTGCTGCCGGGAAAGACGCCATCGGCGGGGCGGCAGGAGACACAGAGCGCGATCGCTTGAGGCTGACAGTCGGAAAGCGTGAATCGCATTTTCAATACAAGGCGCTAGCCCGCCGGCCGGCGGAGCATCACGGGCCGCCGCCCTGGTGGGCATCGCTCGGGGATGCGCCGTCCTCAGGGTCGCGATCCTGAGAGCCGCCATCCTGGCGGGCGGCGTACTCGGTCAGCGCGGCGATGGCGTCGGCGGTTGCGCGCTCCTGCTCGAATCCGGGCGACGCGCCCTCCAGGGAACGGAGCGCCTCGGCGGCGCGCAGGTCGAGCCGCGCCAGTTGCACCACCACCACCGGATCGGCCCGGCGGGAATGAGCGTAGGTCGCCGCCATGCCGTGCGCGATGGCATAGGCGTCCAGCATCGCCAATCTCGGCACGTATACGTCCGCGTCCGAAACCCCGGTGGGCGGGGCGGCACTGCACGCGGCAAGCCAGCACGACGCGACGACCAACGGACAGATTCGGCGCATTGGCATTCCCCCACCCCAGGATCAAGGAACATGGGGCGTCAGGTCCAGAAAAAATACCCGCGCCGATACCGCGCGACTTGCCCCCGGGCACGGCACCGCAACCGTTGCGGGAGGTCCCCCCTCCATGCGAAGCCCCCGCGCGGAGGCGCGCGGGGGCGGACGGCCTCGGCAGGCGGAACGGGATCGAGATGACGATGAGCGAAACCGACAAGAGGGGCGATGAGCTACGGCGGCTGGCCAGCCTGGCGAGCCTTGCCATCGCGGTGGCACTGGTCGGCGTGAAGCTCACCGCCTGGCTGCTCACCGGCTCGATGGTGCTGCTCAGCGCGGCGATGGACGCGCTGGTGGATACGGCGGCGGCGCTGCTGACTTTCGCCGGCGTGCGCTATGCCGGCCGGCCGCCGGACCTGCAGCACCGCTTCGGCCACGGCAAGGGCGAGGCCCTGGCCGCCTTCGCCCAGGGCGTGGTGCTCGGCGGTGCCGGGATCGTGCTCGCGCTGCAATCAGCCGTGCGCCTGGTGATGCCGGCGGAACTCACCCAGGTGGCGCTCGGCGTCTGGGTGGTGATCGGCAGCCTCGTGGTGGCGAGCGGCCTCGTCGTCATGCAGACAATGGTGGTCCGCCGCACCGGCTCGGCCGCGATCGCCGCCGACCGCACGCATTACATCGCCGATGTCGCGGTCAATCTCAGCGCGCTCGCGGCGCTCGTCGTCACCGCCCGGACCGGCTGGCACCGCGCCGACCCGGCCTTCGCGCTGGCGATCTCCCTCTACATGCTCTGGAACAGCTATCGCATCGGCGCGGCGGCGATGACGCAGCTGCTCGACCGCGAACTGCCCGCCCCCGACCGCGACCGCATCGTCGCCGCCGTGACCGGCTGCCCCGGGGCGCGCGGCATCCATGATCTGCGCACGCGGCATGCCGGGGACCGCATCTTCGTCGAATTCCACCTGGAGGTGGACGGGCATATGAGCGTCGATGCCGGGCACGCGATCGGGGACATGGCGGAAAGCCGGGTGATGGCGCTGTTCCCGACCACCGTGGAAGTGACGGCGCATCTCGAACCCGCCGGCATCAAGGACGACCGCCTGGACGACCGGCTGCCGGACGAAGCGGCATAGAGCGCGATCGCGCCGGGCCGCGCCCACTTCAATAGTCCGTCAGCCCAAAGCACGGCCCCTTCCCGGCACAACCGGACATGGCGGAACCACAACCGCCGATGGCCGTTCTGAGCTGTATCCGCTGCGCCACACCGTCCCTCCCCGTTGACATCGGTCAAGGCGGGTCCCGCCGCCGCGGATTTTTGCTGCCAAAGCCAATCACGGCATTGGAGGAGAGAACCGATGAGCTTGCGCGATCTGGTTTCCTTCGGTCGTGATCGCGGTTTCATGCCCGCGATCGGTACCGATCCGTTCCTGGCGTTCCAACGCGAGATGAACCGGACGTTCGACCGCTTCTTCCGCGGCGAGCTAACCGGATTCACCCAGCCCTCCGCCTGGCCCAGCCTCGATGTCAGCGAAACCGACAAGGACGTGACCGTTGCTGTCGAACTGCCCGGGCTGGATGCGAAGGACATCCAGATCTCGGTGCGGGACAACGTGCTGAGCATCCGCGGCGAGAAGACGCAGGAACAGGAGACGCAGGACAAGGCGCTCCATATCAGCGAGCGCTATTACGGCCGGGTCGAGCGCAGCATCGCGCTGCCGGCCGATGTGGACCCGGCGACGGCCGATGCCTCCCTCAAGAACGGCGTCCTCACCGTCAAGCTGACCAAGAAGGCCGAGGGCGAGGCTGCCGGGCACCGGATCGAGGTCAAGTCGATCGAGGAGACGAAACCCGCCGAGACCAAGCCGGCCGCGCCGAAGGCGGCCTGACCGGCGAGTATCACGCCCGGCGGGCACGAGCCTTAGTACCAACCGCCATAAGTCTTGACCGATCGAGAGAAAGGCCAGGGCTCCGCCCTGGACCCGCTGGGGCCATCGGCCCCAGACCCCTCTAAATTTGTGCGGGTCTGGGGGCACTGCCCCCAGCGGGGTGCGGGGCAGC
>DATJWY010000204.1:0-4320 GCA_035500775.1 Acetobacteraceae bacterium | reverse complement strand
CAGCTCAGTGGATCACGTCCGAATTCCAGCGGCAAACCAGACCGCCACCCGCGAATCACAGATGATTTTTTGGATTCAAGATGTTCCCAGGAATTCAGGATGATCCCGAACAGATATTTAGATGACAAATACTTAGATAATGGGGGTTTTCTATGGCCTACTCAACCGCTGGTAAATCTACCAGTTATGCCCCGACCGTCAACCAACAAATAACTGGAGCGTCTGTCACGCCTGGACCCAGTAAATGGGCCCTCCTTGACCGCACGCCGGAAAGAAAAACATTGCGTATCAATGTGCCGGAAAGAAGCCAGACTCGGCAAGCTGCGGAAAAACGCCCACAGGTATGCGTGAACCCAAGGCCAGGGGCGCCCCCCTGGCCTTCCTATAGATCAACTTAAACCTATCATGGTCTAGCCGGACGAGCCGGGCAGCGCCAGCACCGGGTCCGGCCGGTAGCGATCCAGGAACAGACGGCGCAGCCGCTCCAGCTTCGGTAGATCCCAGGCGACGATGTACGGATTGTCGGGGTGACGGACCAGGAAATCCTGGTGGTAATCCTCGGCCGGGAAGAAGCCGGTATCCGGGTCCACCCGGGTCGCGATCCGCGCCGGGAACACGCCGGCGGCATCGAGCGCCGCGATATAAGCGCGCGCCAGCCGAGCCTGCTCCGGATTTTCCGTGAAGATCTCCGAGCGGTACTGCGGCCCGGCATCCGGCCCCTGGCGATCGATCTCGGTCGGGTCCAGCGCCACCGAGAAGAAGATACGCAGGATCTCGCCGTAGGAGATACGAGCGGGATCGAAGGTGATCCGCACCGATTCGGCGTGGCCGGTCGTGCCGGTGCCGACTTTCTCGTACTGTGCCGTCTCGCGCGCGCCCCCGGCATAGCCGGCGACCACCCGCCGCACCCCGGCGACATGCGCGAACACGCCCTGCACGCCCCAGAAACAGCCGCCGCTGAGCACGGCGACCGCCACGCCCCCCGGCGCGGCCGGCGCGGCGGGCGGCGGCGGGAGCGGTGTCTCCACCCCCTCGGCCCGGACGCCCGGCAGTGGCGACACCAGGGCGGCCAACATCCCGAGGCCGAGCAGGGCGGCGATACCCCGGCGCCGTGGCCGGATCGGTGAACGCATCATTCCCTCCTCCGCGGCGCGCCCTCCTGGCGCCTCCGCCACAAGCATGGTTTCCCCGGCCTCAGGCCGGGCGGAACTCCAACGCCGCGCCGTTCATGCAGTAGCGCAGCCCGGTCGGCGGCGGTCCATCGGTGAACACATGGCCGAGATGGCCGCCGCAGCGCCGGCAATGCACCTCCGTCCGCCGCATGAGCAGGCTGTCGTCCTCCACCGTGGCGACAGCGCCGGGCAAGGGCTGCCAGAAGCTCGGCCAGCCGGTGCCGCTGTCGAACTTGGCGTCGGAGTTGAACAGCGCCAGCTGGCAGCCCGCGCAATAGTAAGTGCCCTTGCGGACCTCGTGATCGAGCGGGCTCGACCAGGGCGGCTCCGTGCCCTGGCGGCGCAGGATGTCGTACTGCACCGGGGTCAGCAGACGGCGCCACTCGGCATCGCTGCGCGTTACCTCGAAGGAGTCCGCACGGGCGGCGCGGGCGAGGCCGATGGCGGCCAGGGCCAGCCCCGTGGTCAGGAAGCGCCGGCGAGCGTGCATGGTGTCTCCTTTATCGCGTGGACACCGTTCTCTTCGCGGCGGGAGGCCCGCGGGTTACACCGCACCCCGCGAACCCGGTGCGCGGCCTCAAAAAAAGAAGGCCAGGGCTCCGCCCTGGACCCGCGGGGGCCTTGAGGCCCCAGACCCCCGATAACTTGTGCGGGTCCGGGGGCGCTCGCCCCCGGCGGGGTTCAGGGGCGGAGCCCCTGGCCTTTTTGTTAATCCGAGGCAGATTGCGCGAAGTAGTGAAGCAGTCGGCGCCCGCAAGAGTGTCTGTTTGGAGTAAAGAAACAGCCGCCAAAAAAGATCCACCGCGAGGTAGGAGACAAAGCGAATGATGTACCAACCAAGGCGCGTGCTTGTGCCGTTTGGGAGATTTCGCGTGGCATTTCATTCCCGCCTCGGCAGGGTCTTCCTGGGCTCTGCCCTCCTGACATTCGTGATTGCCGCATCGCCGGCGCACGCCGAGCCGCCCGCAGGCGCGCCGGGTTCTCCCGCCGGCACTGTCACGGTCAACGGCCAGGTATTGCCGCCGCCGCCAGTGCCGTTCGGCGGCGAGATCAACCTGAACGCCGCTCAGTCGAAGCCCTTCTGGCCGCCGCGCGTGGTGCCGCCCAAGGGCGCGCCAAACATCCTGCTGATCATGACCGACGATGTCGGCTTCGGCGCGCCGAGCACGTTCGGCGGCGTGATCCCCACGCCCAGCCTCGACCGGATCGCCAATGCCGGTCTGCGCTATACGCAATTCCATTCGACCGCGCTGTGTTCGCCCACCCGCGCGGCCCTCATCACCGGGCGCAACCATCACTCGGCGGGGTTTGGCGTCGTCTCCGAGATGGCGAGCGGCTATCCGGGCTACGACAGCTTCATCGGCAAGGATACCGCCACCATTGGCGAGATCCTGAAGCAGAACGGCTACCACACCGCCTGGTTCGGCAAGGATCACAACACGCCGGCCTTCCAGGCCAGCCAGGCCGGCCCGTTCGACCAGTGGCCCATCGGCATGGGGTTCGAGTATTTCTATGGTTTTGTGGGCGGCGATACGAGCCAATGGGAACCCAACCTGTTTCGTAACACGACCCAGATCTATCCCTATGTTGGCAATCCCGGCTGGAACCTGACGACAGCGATGGCCGACGACGCCATCCAATGGTTGCACCGGCTGGATGCGCTGGACCCTGACCACCCCTTCTTCCTCTATTATGTTCCCGGGGGCACCCACGCCCCGCACCACCCCACGCCGGAGTGGATCAAGAAAATCAGCGACATGCACCTGTTCGACGCGGGCTGGAACGCCTTGCGCGACACGATCTTCGCCAATCAAAAGAAGCTTGGCGTGATCCCGCAGGATGCCAAGCTGACGCCCTGGCCAGACGGCTTGCTGAAGCACTGGGATACGCTCTCCGCCGAGGAGCGCAAGTTGTTCATCCGCCAAGCGGACGTCTATGGCGCCTACCTCGCCTACACCGATCACGAAATCGGCCGCGTCATCCAGGCGGTCCAGGACATGGGCAAATTCGATGACACGCTGATCATCTACATCAGCGGCGACAACGGCTCGAGCGCCGAGGGCACGCTGGTCGGCACGCCGAACGAAGTGGCGATGTTCAACGGCGTGACCGTACCGGTCGAGGATCAGCTCAAGTATTTCTACGACGTCTGGGGCACCGACCGCACCTATCCGCACATGGCGGTACCGTGGACCTGGGCGTTCGATACGCCGTTCAGTTGGACCAAGCAGATCGCGTCGCATTTCGGCGGCACGCGGCAGGGCGTGGCGATCTCCTGGCCGGCGCGGATCAAGGACACCGGCGGCATCCGCCCGCAATTTCACCATGTGATCGACATCGTGCCGACGATCCTGCAGGTGACCGGCATCCCCGCGCCCGACATGGTAAACGGCGTGCCGCAGCGGCCGATCGAAGGCGTCAGCATGACCTATAGCTTCGACAAGGCCAATGCGTCGGCACCCTCGCCGCACCGCACCCAGTATTTCGAAATGATGGCGGATCGCGCACTCTATCATGACGGTTGGATCGCCAGCACGAAGGTTGTCCGCCCGCCATGGGAGGTGCTCGGCCCGGTCAGCCAGAATCCCGCGGAGTCGGCCACCTGGGAGCTGTACGACCTCAGCAAGGATTGGACCCAGCACGACGATCTCGCGGCGAAGTATCCTGAGAAGCTGAGCGAATTGCAGTCGCTGTTCTGGGTGGAAGCGGCGAAGTACCGCGTGCTGCCGCTCGACGCCTCGGTGGCCACGCGCCTGGCGACCCCGCGGCCCAGCCTGACGGCCGGCCGGCAGGAGTTCATCTGGTCGGGCGAACTAACAGGCACGCCCAATGGCGATGCGCCGAGCGTGCTGGACAAGTCCTATACCTTCACCGCCGACGTCGAGATCCCGCCTGGCGGGGCCGAGGGCATGATCGTTACGCAGGGTGGCCGCTTCGGCGGCTACGGCTTCTACCTTTTGAAAGGCAAGCCGGTCTTCCTGTGGAACCTCGTGGACCTGAAGCGTCTCCGCTGGGAGGGGCCGGAGGCTCTGACGCCCGGCCGGCACACGCTTGAATTTGCCTTCAGCTACGATGGGCTCGGCGCCGGCACGCTGGCGTTCAACAACATGAGCGGCATCGGCCGCGCGGGAACGGGCGTGCTGAAGGT
>DATJWY010000203.1:0-2492 GCA_035500775.1 Acetobacteraceae bacterium | reverse complement strand
TTAAGTGACCGGGGGGCCGGGGCCTCAAGGCCCCAGCGGGGTCCAGGGGCAGCGCCCCTGGCCTTCCTTTCCGCTAATCCGAAATCCGCACCCAGCCACTGACCGCGGCGGGCAGCACGCCGGCCACGGCAGCCATGATCTCGGCATCGCTCACCGGCGCCTGCACCATCGCGGCGTCGCCATAGGCGGGCACGCCCCCCGAGCCATAGCCCGCGAGCAGCGCGATCCCCCCGCCATGCGGCCGGTAGGCGGTGACGAACACCGCGTAGGGCAGGGCGAGCGACCCATAGCCGCCGGCCACGCCATACCCGGCCCCGCCGCTGCCGTACCCGCCGGCATCGCCGCTGCGCCCCGGTTCGAACACCACCGGCGCCCGCCCGGTCAGGTCGCTGAGCACGCCCACCAGCGCCGCCCGCGTCCCCCGCTCGCGCAACAGTTCGCGCTGGATGCGCGGCCGGAAGCCATCATCCGTCTCGCCGTTGCGACGCGTCAGCAGCGTGGGCGGAAAGAAATCCGCCGCCGCCATATCGAGGAACTGCCCCGAGGCGGTGCCGATCCGCGCCTGGCCGCGCACCGCCGCGATCAGCGCGTACACCGCGCTCCACGCGCTCCCGATCCCGCCGAGCACCGCATCAAGCAGCGGCGTCTCGTCGCCGAACCAGCGCGCGGGCAACACCGCGCGCAGCCGCGCGACCATGTCCGTGTTGTCACCGATCATGCCAAACCCACCGTGCCGGAAGGGACGGGCAACGCCCCGCCCACGCGCCGCGCCCGGCGATCAGCCGAACGCGACCCCGCTCAGGATCACCACCCCGCGCGGCCCGGGGCTCACATCCGCCGCCGCCCCGTTGAGCAGCACATTGCCGACGTTCTGCACCGCCGGACTCGCCGCATAGGCCAGGCTCGCCACCCGCGAGACGGAGAGCACCCCGCCCACCGGCAACCCGGCGACGAAGCCCTGCACCGCCTGCGTCACCGCCGCCTGGGCGGCGCCCGCATCGGCCCCGCCCGCCAGCGTCAGCAGCATCGAAACCCCAACCGGCACAACGACAGGCGGCAACACCGAAGCCACCGACCCCACCGGCCGCACCGCCTCCACCGCCGCCTGCGCGGCGGCCAGCAGATCGCTCCCCGGCGTCCCCGTGCCGTCATCCACGGTCACGACGAAGCTCCCCGGCAGCGCCGCCCCGGTCGGGTCCTGGTTCTCGGCGATGGCGTAGCGCAGCCCCTGGCGCACCGAGGCGACGGCATACCCGACCGCCCCCGGCGTCGCCCGCGACCGGCTGTTGATGTAGGCGAGGAACCGCGCCCGCAGCGCCGCATCCCCCTCCGCATCCATCCCGCCGGACGCGGCGGCGGCATTGCTTACCGCGTCGATGCCGGGAATCGCGGCGGCCAGCAGCGAGATCGCCCCGGCCTGCACATTCCCCGCCGCGCCCGGCGTCACCGCCAGCACCGGCAGGTCGATGCTCGCCCCCACAGCCGGCACCACATACCCACCCGACGCCGCGTTCCAGGCCGAACCGGACGCGCCCTGAACCGCGAAGCTCTGCGTCCCATCGGCCGTGCGCACCAGCGTCCCGGCCGGGATCAGCGCCGCCATCCCCGGCGTCACCCGGCTGAACGTCACCACCGCCGCCGCCGGCGCCGCCGGCAACCGCGTCAGCGAGAAATCCGCCATCCAGCTATCGAGATCGGCGCCAGTGCTGGTCGCCGCCCGCGTCATCGCGAGCACCTGCAGGATCAGCCATTGCATCCACAGCGCCGCCGAGGCCGACGCCTCCAGCAACGCGCGCAACACGCTGCCCACACTGAGATCGAGCAAGGCCCGGCTCGCGCCCTGCACGCTCGCGGCCATGCGCTCCACCAGGCTGGTGAAGGTCTGAAGCGGTAACTGCATCTCACCCCACCGAGAAAGACAGAACCGACGTGCCGCCCGCGGCGGCATCGACGTAGCGCACATGCACGAACACGCCGCCCGCGCCGTCCTGCTGCGCGTCGATCACCGGCTCCGGCGTGCGTGCCACCGAAGCCTCCTTGAAGATCTGCCCACGGATCGCGGCCCGGATCGCCGCCGCATCCATCGGCTGCCCGACGAACCGGCCCAGACCGGCGCCGTATGCGAGTTGCCAGATATAATCGCCGGGATTCGTCATCAGCCGGCGCAGCACGCGCTGCTGGCCCAGCGCCGTTCCATCGGCGAGCGCAAGGTCGCCCGTGGCGCCGACCGCCAGGTCGCCGCCCCAGTCATGGGAAATGTCCTGCATGGTGCCCTCGGCATGGAGGAAGGCCAGGGCTCTGCCCTGGACCCGCTGGGGCCTTGAGGCCCCAGCCCCCCAACACTTAAGTAATGGATTCCAAAGATACTGTGTCTCTGGTCAAGCCGGCGGCTCAATGGCCCGCCTGCGCCGGACTCTTGGCGGTCGCTCCGGCGGGCCATTGAACCACCGGCAACCGTGCGGGTCACGTCGAGGCGTGAGAGTGCTGACGGT
>DATJWY010000202.1:0-4406 GCA_035500775.1 Acetobacteraceae bacterium | reverse complement strand
GTGGCGCCGTTGGCACCCGTCACGGTCTGGGCCGTCTGCAGCACGCTGTTGGTGCTCTCGCCGAAGACTTGCAACCTGTCGTTCGCGTTGAAGTCGGTGATGAGATTGCTGCCGCCGCCCTGACCCACCTGGAAGAGGAATGTGTCGTTGCCCGCGCCGCCTGTCATGGTGGCATGGCCGCTGCTGCCGACCAGGGTGTCGTTGCCCGAGCCGCCGCTCAGGGAGGCGGAGCCGGTGCCGGCGAAGAACTCGTTATTGCCGGTGGCGCCAGCCGCGTTCAGGGTCTCGTTGCCCGCGCCGGCGGAGAAGATGTTGCCGTTCGACGAGCCCCAGAAGGTGAGGTTCGAGCCATCCGAACCGTAGATCGTTTCCGCCCCCCTGCCGCCGACGAGCGTGCTCGAGCTCGAGGCGCCGACGAAGGTCGTGGCGTCGGAACCGCCATAGAACACCATGCCGCCAGTGCCGGCGAAGATGGTTTCGGCACCGTTGTCGTTGCCGCCGATAACCGTTTCCAAATTCGCGCCGCCGACGATGGTGGACTGGCCGCCGGCGTACACGAGACTGTTCGAGCCGGCCGCGAAAATGAGGCTGTGACCGGTGCCGGCGGCGACGGTGGATCTGTAGCCATGGTCCGAGATCACGATGCTGCCGGAACCGCCCTGCACCGAATCAAAGTTGCCGCTAATGTTCACGACAGTGTTGCCGGCACTGCCCCAGACTGTGTTGTTCGAGCCGGTGACATTGACGAAGTCATTGCCGGTGCCGGCCTGTATCCTGCTGCCCGTGCCGAACACGTCGGCGACCACCGACTGGATCGTGGCTGTATAGTAGCTTTGGAGCAAGACCGTCTCAGATCCGATGCTCACACTGATGGCGGGCGCGCCAGTCGGGCCGTTCACGATATCGAGGGCCATGGGTTCGCTTCCTGTCCTGATTTCCGCCGTCAAGCGGCGCGGCGTCTCCGCCGCCTTTATTAGTTCGTGGCCCAAAGATTTCCGAGTGCCGTTGCCAGAATTCTGGCGACAAGTGACTGAAAACTATGCGTGATCAACCAGCCGTCATTATCTCATGAATAAATATAAAACCACGTCGTGCGGACGGATCTGCAACAATTGAATGACCCTATTCTTAAGGTGCGCAATTGGTGGCAATCGGCGATTGATAGCGGGCCCGGCGATTCATCGGGGGTTGTTTTTTCGCCGGGGGCGTTGTCGGCGAACCAGGTCTGACGGAGAAAGCCCTGGTTTCAGGCCTGCGCCAGATGGGAGAGGCCGAGCCAGGCGCCCAGCCACTTCGTGTATTCGTGCGCCAGCAGCCGCAACGTGCCGAGGCTCCGTCCCCCGCGCATCGCCGGGGACATCACCGTCACCGGATAGAGCGTCACCTCCGGCACGGCGCGGCCGATCTCGGTCAGGGCGCGAGGCATGTGGTAGCCGGCGGTGACCACAAGCAGCGAGTGCAGGTTGTTGGCGCGCACCCAGGCGGCGGTTTCCTCGGCATTGCCGAGGGTGGAGGTGGCGCTGCGGCCGAGCGTCACCCGCGCCGCGAGCGGGCCGGGATCGACGCCGGCGAAGCGGGCGATGCGGCCGAAACCGGCGGCCGGGGAGACGCCGGAGACGAGCAGCACGCGGGCCCGTCCGTCGCGGAGCAGGCGCAGCGCGGTGCCGATGCGGTCGGCGCCGCCGGTCAGCACGACAATGCCGTCCGCGTGCGGCGGCTCCGGGGCCGGGCGCATCACCCGGCCGACGAACCAGATGAAGCCGCCGCCCCAGGCCAGCGCCAGGACAAGAACGACGGCCGCGACCGTGAACGTGGTCCGCCGCGCCACCGCGCCACAGGCCGCGACATTGCTCACGGCAGGCGCCGCAGCCAGGCCCGCACCGTTCCCTGCGCGGTGAGCCAGCCGATCAGCGCCGCGACCAGGGCCGGTCCCGGCAGGGCGAACCAGAGCGTAGGCGGCAGGGCGGCGAGCAGGGAGGGCAACGCGGCAGCGGCGGCGCCGGGCGCGGCGGCCGACAGCGCAGCCACGCCATACGCCGGCCCGAGGCCGCCGGAAAACGGCGCGGCGAGCACCGCGAGGCCAAGCAGCACCGGCAGGGCCGCGAGCGTGCCGAGGATGGCGCCGGACAGCGCCAGCATGGTGGCGCGGCGGGCGAAGCGGCCGGCGATGTAGCCATCCGTGGCGCCGAGGCCGTGCACGATCTCGATCGCCTCCCGCCTTGCGTGGAGTCCGGCCCGGGTGGCGATCGCGACCACCGCCGCCGCCACGCCGGCGACCACGAACAGAGCCGCGGCGGCACAGGCCTGCAGGCTGCGCGCCAGGGCGGAAAGCCGCTCCATCCAGGCCTCGTTGCGCTCGACGAGCGTGCCTGGGGCGGCCGCCTCCAGCCGGGCGGACAGGTCGGCGAGGTCGGGCGGCGGGTCGTTGAGCCGGGTCTCGATCACGGCGGGCAGCGACAGGGAGAGCGTGCCCGCATCGGCGCCGAGCCAGGGCCGCAGCAGGTCGGCGAGTTCCGCGTCGCTCACCATGCGGGCCTCGCGCACGCCCGGCAGGCCGCGCAGCACGGCGAGCGCCGCATTGGCCCGCGAGAGGCCGGAGGCGGGCGCGGACCCGGTGCCGGACATCGCCTCCGGCGACGCGCCGCCCGCCGCGCCGGAGGCGGCCGGCTGGGTGCCATTCGCGGATGAGTTGCCCAGCCCGCCAGGAGCGGAGGCGGCGATTGACGCGCCGCCCGGCGCGGGAGCCGCACCGCCGGGCTGGCCGGCCGCGCCGCGCGCGGAGGCGGCATCATCCGGGGCCGGCGCGCCGGCCGGCGCTTCCGGTGAAGACACCTGCACGGTCAGGATGGCGGCCGCGCCCTGCCGCCAGTGCCGCGCGAGGCCGGAGGCGGCGACGGCGCCGGCCAGCGCCAGCGCCGCCAGGAAGGCCATGGCCGCGACCAGCCACGGCAGCAGCCGGTCGGACAAGGCCTGACGCAGGCCGAGATCATCCGCGCCCGCACGGCGCAGCAAAGCGCGATTAGCCATCGGCGACCAGCCATCCGCGATCCAGGCGCAGCGCGCGCGCCGGATGCCGCGCCACCAGGGCGTCGTTATGCGTCGCCACCACCACCGTGGTGCCGATTCGGTTCATTTCCTGCAGCAACTGCATCAGACGCTCCGCCTGCACCTCGTCAAGATTGCCCGTCGGCTCGTCCGCCAGCAGCAGGCTCGGCCGGCCGACCACCGCGCGGGCGATGGCGACACGCTGCTGCTCGCCGCCGGAAAGCCGGGCGGGCAGCGCGTCCTGCCGCCGCGTGAGGCCGACCCAGCGCAGGATCTCCGTCGTATCCGCCCGCACCTGGCCCTCGGGCCGCCCGGCGAGGCGCAGCGGAAGGGCGACATTGTCGAAGGCCGAGAGATGCGGCAGCAGGCGGAAATCCTGGAACACGACGCCGATCTGGCGGCGCAGCCGGCTCAGCGCGGCGCGGTCGCTCTCGCCGATGTCGCTGCCGAGCAGGGTGAGCCGCCCCTCGGTCGGCCGCGCGGCAAGATAGAGCAGGCGCAGCAGGCTGGTCTTGCCCGCGCCGGACGGGCCGAGCAGCCAGCGAAACCCGCCGGGGGGAATCGCGAGGTTGAGGCTCCGCAACACCTCCGTCCCGGCGCCCTGCCCGCCATAGCGCAACCCGACCTGGTCCAGTCGAATCATGTCCGTCACCCCGCCATCAAAGCGCCGCCACTCGGGCCATCATCCCTGCATGCCCTTGAAAGGGCCACCGGAACAATACCCTTGACCACCGTGCAGCGCGACACGACACCGCGATTTGCCGCGGTGTTTTGTACCCATTGCCAAGTCATTGCCTGACTGTCAGTCATTATGGCGAGGGGGAGTAGCCGCGATGCGCATCGTCTGCCCGTCCTGCGACGCTGCCTACATGGTGCCGGATGAAAAGCTGGCGCCGGGCCGGCCGGCGCGCTGCGCCTGCTGCGGCCAGCAATGGGTGCCGATTCCCGCCGCACAGCCCGCCCTCGCGGCACCGCGCAATCCGCCGCCGGGGGCGGTCGCGCCGAGGCCATCCGCCGCCCCCGCCCTCACCGCCTCCGGGCCCACCGCCCCCGGCCCTGACCAGGCCATCCCACCGGCCGGCACGCCGGAATCGACAGGCGCCCCGCCCCCCTCCGAAGCGCCGTTCCGTTTTGTCATGCCGCCCGCCGGCACGGAACCGCCCAGCGAACCGCTGGGCATCCTGGCATCGGGCGCGCCCCGGACCGGACCGGCACGCCCCGGCTTCCCCTTCACGAGGCCGCCGCGCACCGCCGCGCCCGCCGCCACGGCGATGCCCCGCCGCCCCGGCCAGCCGCCGGATGGCCCGGCGCATCCCGATTTCCTCCCGCCATCCCCGCCACCCGGCCCGCGCCTGCCGCTC
>DATJWY010000201.1:0-40567 GCA_035500775.1 Acetobacteraceae bacterium | reverse complement strand
CGGCAAGAAATACAAGAAGTGCTGCTTGCAATAGCCGAGCGTTCGACTGGAGATCATGAACCCCAGGAAGCCGTAATCGGTGATGATGATCACAAAGTCAACGAAAGTTCCAAAGGGCTGGGAAGAACTATACGCTGCGTTAAGGCTCTGGGTATCCGCCAGTTCGACCACCATTGGACGCTGCCGAGCCGCCTCGCCGACAGTTCCTTGCCCTGGCTGATAGAAGTCAACGGCTTGGTCGTCGATGCGAGGCAGCTGCCGGTCGCCATTCAGGAGGTCGCCGTCCAAAAGGGCCTGATACCGTCCGTCTATCAGCCGTCCGACCAGGAGGCGATCGAACCACCATCATGACTTATTGGCCGTCGCTGAATCGCCCCCAACCAGGACACCTCCCGTATTACCCCGGGTTCGGTGGAGCTGCTCGGCCGCCTGCCCGACCACATGACCGGCACGGGCTACCGGGTGACGCCCGTGACCGGCCTGCTGTCCCCCGGCTTCCAGGTGGCCGCCGCGCCCGCCGAGGTGGACGCGGTGTTCATGCTGTCGCTCGCCGTGCTGCTCGATCCGGCGGCGCCGCGGCGGCGGAGCGTGGTGATCGACGGCCGGCCCCGCTCGTTTTGGGTCTGGCCGCACCCGGAGCACGATATCTGGGGTGCCACCGCCGCGATCCTCGTCGTGCTGGCGCGGCGGCTGCGCGCCGGCGGCGCGCCGTTGCCCAGGGATACGGTGGGATAGGGAAGGCCAGGCCAGGGGCTTTGCCCCTGGACCCCGTCACGCGCAGGCGTGCATTCGCACGACAGGGCCATCGGCCCCAGACCCCTTTATTGTGGGGGGCATCATGAAGCGTGCCAGCACGCTTCGCGCCATAGTTGTGCCAAACCCACCCGTTAGACACTCATTTGGATACCGACGTGGCACCGGAACAACCGGTTTTGGTCACGTGGGGTGAATGCCGCTCCGATAGCCACAGCAATAGAAAGAAAGCCTCTATGAGTCTGCCGGGTTGGAATTCCGCTGAAGCCTCCGAGTGGTGGAGTGGTCTCTACTTCTGGGTTGGCATTGTCTGCTTTCTGATGCTCGGGGTTACGGAAGTTTTGTCCTACCGATATGGCGAGCGGAGAGGCGAATTGTTTGCTCGCGCCGAAAGCGCGGCTGTTTCTCAAAGAGACGATTTGGAAGCCCGCCGCACAACCGAAGTGGAAACGCTGCGTCAGCAGCTCTCCGAGGCCCAAAAACGCGCGGCCGATGCGGGTGCCGAGGCCAAAAAACCCCATCAGGACGTGGCGCCGAGGCGTCTGAGCGATCATGAAAAGGAAACGCTTGTTTTCGCCCTGTCGCCATTTTCGGGGCAAAGAATAACTTTTAAGTCCGTTCTTGGTGACGCAGAAGGCAGGCGATTTATTGAGGATTTTATTGCTACGTTCAGGCGCGCTCATTGGAGTTTTGACGACAAGGCGGATGTCAGCCAAGCCGTCTTTGATGGTCAGCCAGTTGGCGTTCAGGTCACCGTCAACGCGCATGACGCCCAGGCCGGCCGGGTTCCCCCGTCCGCCGCTGAGTTCGTAAGGGCTCTCGACAAACTGGGCGTCACAGCGGGTCATACATTGTTCGCCAGTCCGCAAGTCCCATCCGGGGCTATCGAGCTGGTGGTGGGTACAAAAAACCCGCTGCGCTGACGAACGCGATCAGGATCAAGGCGGGGGGAGCGCCCTTCGCCTTTGCCCGCCCTCTGCCGCTTTACGCGCCCGCATGTTACAGGCCCGCATGGACGCTGCCACCGACCTGACCGCGATCGCCGACGAGCCCAGCACCCGGGCGATGCTGCTCCGCCTGTGGCGGGAGCATATCCGTCGTCACACCGGCCGCCTGCTGCTGGTGCTGCTGCTCACCGCCCTGATGGCGGGGCTCACCGCGCTCTACCCGGTCGTGATCCAGCGCGCGCTCTCGATGTTCGAGAGCCGGGACAGCCGCATCCTCTATCAGATCCCGGCGATCGTGATCGCGATCACCTCGGCCAAGGCGGCGGCGCAGTACGGCCAGACGGTGCTGGTGCAGCAACTCGTGCTGCTCGTCATCCGCGAGCTGCAGGAGCGGATGTTCACCCATCTCGCCCATGCCGACCTGGCGCGGCTGGAGCGCGAGGCGCCGGCGCAGCTCGCCGCCCGCTTCACCACCGACGCCACCACCATCCGCGAGGCGATGATCCGCGCCGTGAACAGCGTCGGTGACGCTGTGACGGTGATCGGTCTCGCCATTTCGATGGTGTATCTCGACTGGGAGTTCAGCCTGATCGCCGCCGCGCTCTATCCGCTCGCGGCGGTGCCGATCCGGCGCATCGGCAAGCGGGTGCGGCACGCCTCGGGCGGCATGCAGGAGCGGATGGGCGAGACGGCGGCGCTGCTCAACGAGAGCTTCGCCCAGGCCCGCACCGTGCGCGCCTACCGGCTGGAGGAGGTGGAGGTGGGGCGCGCCTCGGTGGCCTTTGACCGTCTCTACCGGGCGCTGCTGCGCATGACGCGGGGGCGGGCGCGGGTCGATCCGCTGCTGGAGGTGCTTGGCGGCGCGGCGGTGGCGGCGGTGCTTGGCTTCGCCGGCTGGCGGGCGGCGATGGGCGGGAACACGCTCGGCGATTTCTCCGGCTTCGTCGCGGCGCTGCTGCTGGCGTCCCGGCCGGTGCGGGCGCTCGGCTCGCTGAACGCGGCGGTGCAGGAAGGCATGGCCGGGCTCGTGCGGGTGTTCTCGGTGATCGACGAGCAGCCGCATATCCTGGAGCCGCCGGGCGCGCCGCCTCTGCCGCCCGGACATGGGCATGTGCGGTTCGAGGATGTGCGGTTCTTCTACCCGGACGGGCGGGCGGGGCTCTCCGGCCTCTCCTTCGAGGCGCGGCCGGGCCTCACCATCGCCCTGGTCGGGCCCTCGGGCGGCGGCAAATCCACCGCGCTGGCGCTGATCCCCCGCCTCGCCGAAGTCGCCTCCGGCCGTATCACCATCGACGGCGCCGATGTGCGCGCGGTGAGCCTCGCCAGTCTGCGCGAGGCGATCGCCTATGTCGGGCAGGACACGCTGCTGTTTGACGACACGGTGGCCGGGAATATCCGGCGCGGCCGGCTGGACGCCTCGGACGAGGAGGTGCGGCAGGCGGCGGAAGCGGCGGCGGCCGCCGGCTTCATCGCCGCGCTGCCCGAGGGCTATGGCACGGGGGTTGGCCCTGGTGGGCAGCGGCTTTCCGGCGGGCAGCGGCAGCGCGTGGCGCTGGCCCGCGCCCTGTTGCGCAATCCCCGTATCCTGCTGCTCGACGAGGCGACCAGCGCGCTCGACGCCGAGAGCGAGGCGGCGGTGCAGGAAGCTCTGGCCCGGCTGCGCCATGGCCGCACCACCATCGTGGTCGCGCACCGGCTCTCCACGGTGCGTGATGCCGATCTCGTCGTCGCCATGGCGGATGGCCGGGTGGTGGAGCAGGGAACGCATGCGGAGTTGATGGAGCGGGACGGGCTCTACGCCCGGCTGGTGCGCACCCAGGCGCTGGTGCAGTAAAGCGGTATCCGCCGGACGGGTCTCGGTTCGGCGGATAAAACCGTACGCGTTAGAGAACGATAGTTTTTGGTTGATCTGAAGGAAGGCCAGGGGCGCTGCCCCTGGCCCCCGCCAAAGGCGGAGCCTTTGGAATCCATTATTTAAACATATTGGGGGCCTGGGGCCTCAAGGCCCCAGTGGGGTTTGGGGCAAAGCCCCAAGTCTTTGAGCTTCAACCTAAAACTATCACGCCCTAAAACAAGGCTGGAGCGTTTTCGTGCTATGGGGCGATGATGACGCCTACGGCGAAACTGCTCTTGTGCCGCGCGCCTTGCCTTGTTGCGCGGCGAGGCGCTACCAAGTCGTCTGACCGAACCGATCGGTCACCGGCCCGCCTGGGAACCGGCGATCCCCCCTGACTTTCTCGATCCTTGGAGCGTGGAGACTCGCGCATGGCGGACGGCGATATCAGAGGCGATGTGCGCGAACGGGCGGAACGGCCCGTGTCGCAGCCGGGGCAGGAGCCGGGGCCGCGGCGCAAGGCGGCCCGGCCCTGGACCCGGATCGGGATGCTCGTCGTGCTCGTTGCCCTGATCGGCGGCGGCGTCTATTACTGGTGGTCCACCAAGGACCAGGTCGATACCGACGACGCCTATACCGATGGGCGGGCGGTCACTATCGCGCCGCATGTCGCCGGCTACGTCGTCAGCCTGGACGTGAACGACAACCAGTTCGTGCACAAGGGCGACCCGCTGATCCACATCGATCCGCGCGACTACGTGGCGGCGCGGGACAGGGCGCTGGGTCAGGTGCGCACGGCGGAGGGGCAGTTCGCCGCGGCCGAAGCCGCCTATGAGGTGGCGCAGGCGAACTTCCCGGCCCGGCTGAGCGAGGCGGAGGCCAATGTGGCGAACGCCCGGGCGGCGCTGTTCCGGGCGCAGACGGATTATCGCCGGCAGCACAGCATGCCCGCCGCCGCCACCACGCAGCAGGCGGTCGATTACGCGACCGCCGCCCA
The DNA here is from genome assembly GCA_035500775.1 of Acetobacteraceae bacterium. Classification (GTDB taxonomy): domain Bacteria; phylum Pseudomonadota; class Alphaproteobacteria; order Acetobacterales; family Acetobacteraceae; genus DATJWY01. Next base: position 36,036 of record DATJWY010000201.1, on the reverse strand, counting down.
GCAGGCCGCGCTCGCCGGCCTCGCCCAGGCGGAGGCGCAGATGCGGCAGGCGATGCCGGTCAAGCCGAATATCGGCCAGAACGCCGCGACGGTAACGCGGCGTCAGGGTGAGCTGTTGGAGGCGCGGGCCAAGCTCGCGCAGGCGGAGCTGGATCTCGCCTGGTGCGTGGTCACGGCGCCGCAGGATGGCTGGGTCACCAAACGCAATGTGGAGCAGGGCAATTACGTGCAGCAGGGGCAGCAGATCCTCGCGATCGTCTCCCCCGAGATCTGGGTCACCGCCAATTTCAAGGAAAGCCAGCTTGACCGGATGCGCCCCGGGCAGGCGGTGCGGCTCAGCGTCGATGCCTATCCAGGGCTGAAGCTCACCGGGCATGTGGACAGCATCCAGCTCGGCTCCGGTTCCAAGTTCACTGCCTTCCCGCCGGAGAACGCGACCGGCAATTTCGTGAAGATCGTGCAGCGCGTGCCGGTGAAGATCGTGATCGACAGCGGTCTCGACCCCCATTTGCCGCTCCCGCTCGGCATCTCGGTCGTGCCCACGGTGATGTTGAAGTGAGCGGCGCCGTGGCTGGGCAGGGTTGGCGGCCGAGCCACAATCCCTGGCTGATCGCCGTCGTCGTCACCATCGCGGCGTTCATGGAGGTGCTCGACACCACCATCGTCAACGTCTCGCTGCCGCATATCGCGGGCTCGCTCTCGTCCAGCTACGACGACGCGACCTGGTCGCTCACCTCCTACCTGGTCGCCAACGGCATCGTGCTGACGATCTCCGGCTGGCTGTCGGACGTGATCGGCCGCAAGCGCTATTTCATGATCTGCATCGCCATGTTCACGGTCTGCTCCTTTCTCTGCGGGATCTCGCGGAGCCTGCCGGAGCTGATCGTGTTCCGGCTGTTGCAGGGGTTCTTCGGTGGCGGGCTGCAACCGACGCAGCAATCCATCATCCTCGACACGTTCGAGCCGGCGCAGCGCGGCAGCGCGTTCAGCGTCGTCGCCATCGCCACCGTGCTCGCGCCGGTGATCGGACCGACGCTCGGCGGCTACATCACCGACACCTATTCCTGGCGTTGGGTGTTCTTCATCAATCTGCCGGTGGGGCTTCTCGCCCTGTTCGCGGTGGGCGCGCTGGTGGAGGATCCGCCCTGGGTGCGGGCGCGGCGCGGGCGCGGCATCGATTTCATCGGCCTTGGCCTGATCACCCTCGGCCTCGGCTGCCTGCAAGTGGCGATCGATCGCGGCGAGGACGCGGACTGGTTCGGCTCGCCCTTCATCCGGGTGATGGCGCTGTTCGCGGTGCTCGGCATCTTCGGCGCCATCGGCTGGCTGCTGACGGCGCGGCGGCCGGTGGTCAACCTGCGTGTGATGCGCGACCGTAATTTCGCCGTGGGCTCGCTTTGCATCGCGGGGCTCGGATTCTGCCTGTATTCCTGCGCCGTGGTGATCCCGCAATTCGCGCAGCAGCAACTCGGCTATGATGCGACCCTGGCCGGGCTGATCCTCTCGCCCGGCGGCGTGGTCATCATCATCCTGATCCCCTTCGTCCGGCGCCTGCTGCCGGTCGTGCAGACGCGGTTCATCATCTGTTTCGGCTTCCTGCTGATCGGCGGGTCGCTCGTGCTGTCCTCCGATCTCGTGCCGCAGACCAGCTTCGGCTGGCTCGCCTTCCTGCGCGGGGCGCAGACGGCGGGGCTCGCCTTCCTGTTCGTGCCGATCAGCACCATCGCCTTCGCCACCCTGCCGCGCGAGCTGAACGGCGACGCGGCGGCGCTCTTCACCATGTTCCGCAACGTGTTCGGCTCGATCGGCATTTCGGTGGCGGTGGCGCTGATCACTGAGCGGACGCAGATCCGCATGGCGCATCTCGCGCCAGACATGACGCCGCTGAACCAGGGCTATCAGACCGTGTTCCAGCAGGTCCGGCAGGCGATGATCGGCCTGGGCCATCCGGCGGCGACGGTGGACCAGATGGCGACCGGCTGGCTCTACCAGGAATACATCCGGCAGGCCTCGCTGCTCGCCTATACTGACGTGTTCCTGATCGTGGCGGTGGGAGCCTTCGCGGTGGTGCCGTTCACCCTGCTGTTCAGCGCCACCAAGGGCGGCGGCGCCGCCGGGCCCGGACATTGACGGGACGCGGGCGGGGTATGCGGCGGCTTTGTCGGCGACGGCGAGTCGAACGTGTTGCGGCCCGCCGCCGGGGATTGTATAGGAGCAGCCTGCCTTGGCGCGCCGGCGTAGCTCAGGGGTAGAGCAACTGATTCGTAATCAGTAGGTCCTCGGTTCGATTCCGAGCGTCGGCACCATTTCCTCACACAAATTCAATGGCTTGTTGGGTGGACACGGCTGGTTCGGCTGCCGGCGTGTGGTTGCGTCCGCATGGTGTCCAAAAAACCGGGGGCGCTGATACCGCGCCCGGCGGCCGATCACAGCCTCCCACACCACGCCTCGGGACACGACCCGCGCGCCTGACTCGGGACTACAAGACAGACTGCCGCCGCGGTCGCTTCGCGGCAGTCGATGGTGATGGGGGCCTCATGGCCGCGAGGGTCTCGGGGGAGACCGGGCAGCATATCATGCCGGTGATCGTGTCGATCGCGTTCTCACGCGCGGCCGGCTGTCCCCAGAGCGACCGCCACACGTCCGGTTGCGCCCGTGCCGCCTCGCGGGACGAGCACACCGCGAAGAGATGGAGCATGAGGAGCATCAATCTCTGCTGGACGATGGCGGGCGGCAGATCGGAAAGCAGCCGCCGGAGATGAGCGAAGCAGCGGCGGGTTCCCCGGTCGGCGCCGCCCTGCAATGCGTCGAACAGCAGATCACGGTGGTCAATCATCACCATGTTCAGGAAGCGAAGCGCGTGCTCATCCAAGCCGGCTCCGTTTGTGTCGACATGGGGCACATGGATCAGGATGCTGACGAGATCGCGAACTGAGATCGGGCGAGCCGAGGCTTCGAGCTCGTCGACGAGCCGGTTGCGCTCTGCTTCGAGCAGATCGGCGACATCGAGGATCAGCTCCCGAATCAAGGCTTCCTTCGATTGGAAATAATAGTTGACCGACCCGGCATTCTTTTGACCCGCCTCCCGCACGATCTTCCTGATCGACACGGAGTCGAGTCCCTGCGTGGCGAACAGCCGGCGGGCCGTGAGCTTGATCTGCTGGCGCGTCGCATCGCCCCGAGATGGGTCGCGCGACGCGCGCGCACCGCGATCCACCGCGGCCTGAGTGCCAACATCGTCCATCCCGTCGCTCCGCTGGGCCTTGGGCTGTCAAAAGGGCACCGGACCTCCTCCGACGCATGCGCTCCGACAAATTCGCCCAAGACCACCTCCTTCTGCCGGAAGGTCAAGGTCCGCTGGACGATCTTCGCCGAACGTCTCGGGGACGGCGAACAGGCTTGCGTTTCTAGAGCGGCGTTTTAATCTCAGCGACAGCGAAGTCAAAGAACGCGCACCACGGGATGATAACGGGGGAGGGCGCGATAGCGCGTGCGCGATCACGCTGCCCTCGCCGAGCAGCCCCCGACCAGATGGACAAGCGCGGCGGAGCATCGCCAGAGGAGGGAAATGGACAATGGCCGAGGCTTATATCATGGCGGCGGCGCGGACTGCGGGAGGCCGGCGCGACGGTTGGCTCCCAGCCGATCGCGGGGGCGAGATCCTCGACAGCCTCATCAAGCGCTCCGGTGCCGACCTGGTCCTGGTCGAGAACGTTGTCTTGGGCTGCGTCGGCCAGGCGGGCGAGCAGGTTCGACGTCACGCCGGACGGCACCAGGGGCGTTAAGCTCATCCAGCGGGGCGGTCGGGTCACGGCCGTGACGGCGAGCCAGGTCTGTGATGGCGCCTCTGGTGTGCTGGCCGTCAATCTTCCCCTGACGTGACGCCCACGAAAGAGAAAAGAAAATGCAGCTCAATTCCTCCATCGCGGCCGTCGTGACCGGCGGCGCATCGGGCCTCGGCGAGGCGGCGGCGCGCAAGCTTGCAGAGCATGGCGTCAAGGTCGCGATCCTCGACCTGAATGCCGATAAGGGCCGGGCTCTTGCTGCCGAGATTGGCGGCGTCTTCTGCCGGGCCGATGTCACGTCGGACGAAAGCATCGATGCGGCGCTCGCCGAAGCGCGCGCGGCGCACGGCCAGGAGCGCATCCTCGTCAATTGCGCGGGGACCGGCAATGCGATCAAGACGGCAAGCCGCGACAAGGCGACGGGCGAGATCAAGCATTTCCCCATCGCCGCCTTCGCGAAGATCGTCGAGATCAACCTGATCGGCACCTTCCGCTGCATCGCGAAGTCGGCCGCCGGCATGCTGACGCTCGATCCCATCGACCAGGCGGGGGAGCGCGGCGCGATCATCAATACGGCTTCGGTCGCGGCGGAAGACGGCCAGATCGGTCAGGCCGCCTATTCCGCCTCCAAGGCCGGCGTGGTCGGCTTCACGCTGCCGGTCGCGCGCGATCTTATGAACGAGGGCATAAGGGTCAACACGATCATGCCGGGCCTCTTCAGCACGCCTTTGCTGCAAGCGCTTCCCGACAATGTGAAGAATGCGCTCGCGGCCTCCGTGCCGTTCCCGCAGCGGTTTGGCATGCCGGAGGAATTCGCGTCGCTCGTGATCGAGATCATCCGCAACAGCTATTTCAACGGCGCGCATGTGCGCCTCGACGGCGCCATCCGCATGGCGCCGCGCTGAGGCGGCCGCCGTTCAAGCCCCGTCAAGGAGCCTTTCATGACCTGCCCGTTCTGAGCGCGGCAAGGCGTTGTGCATTCTCTTCGAGGAGGCTCCACTGGGGCGAGTCGGGTCTCGCGGTTTCGTTCGGGGCCGGCATGCTTCCTGCACTCATGAGCGCGATGCTTGGCAGCGAGTTCCTCCGCGCCACCGCACTGCAAAACAACGATGTTCCGCACTGCACCATAGCGATGCGACACAAAAAACCTTTGCCACCCTTTCATCGAACGCTATGACCTAAACTCCAGCGCGGCGACCTGGTGGTCGCCGCTTTGCAGGCGCGTCCGGCACCATGCTCCCGCACCGGAACCGTCCTGGCCGTGCCGTTCCGACACCGGGGCTCCCGCGACTGGAACCAAAGCCGATGCCAGACCACGCACATACCGCGATTCCGCCAGAGAAAGTCCCGCATCATGCCCCGGGTACGATCTGGCTCGACGCCATGGATGGCCGCTGGAGCCATCTGGCGTTGCGCGGCTTCCGCTACGCGCCGAGCGAGGTCGTCGTGCCGCCCCTCACCACGCATTGCCTTGTTCTCTACACCGGCGGCCACACGCGCATGGCCCGGCATGTCGCCGGGTCCACGCACTGCGCGCAGGTGCAACCCGGTTCCATCTCGATGCTGTCGCACGACATGCCGAGCGAGTGGCGCTGGCCGGATGAGATCGAGGTGGTGCACCTCTACCTGGACCCGACGCTCGTCAACGACATCGCGGGCTCCGCCTTCGACCGCGATTGCGAAAACGTGATACTGCGCGACATCGTCCAGGTCGATGACGATGCCATCATCCGTATGGGCCAGATCCTTGCGTCCGAGGCGCGACAGGCGCTCTCAGGCTCTCGCCTGCTGGTCGAGGCCGTCACCCAGCAGCTCTGCTTGCACCTGCTGCGGCATTACGCCGATCTGTCCCATCCACCACCGCGCGCCCCAGGGGGGCTCAGCCCGCCGGTCAAGCAACGCATCGCGCGCTATCTCGCCGATAACCTGGGGTCCGACCTTTCGCTCGCGACACTCGCCACCGTCGCCGGTGTGAGCGTCTGCCATTTCAGCCGGCAGTTCCGCGCGAGCTTTGGCCAGCCGCCGCATCGGTATCTGCTCGAGCTGCGCCTCGCCCGCGCCCGCACGCTGCTGGAGGTCCGGCGGCACACGATCGCGGATATCGCCGCGATGACCGGCTTCGCCGATCAGAGTCATCTGACACGCCATTTCAAGCGGCGCTTCGGCGTGACACCGCAGCAATGTCGCACCCGGTGAAGGGGAGCGGATTTTTGTGGGTATCCAGGGGGCTTTGCCCCCTGGACCCCCACTGGGGCCTTGAGGCCCCAGACCCCCAATTGTTTGATTCCGTTAAGTTAATAGGGGCTGGGGCTGCACGGTCCCAGGGTAGAGCCCCGGCCCTGACCGGCGCAAGAATATCCAATTCAGGTGCATCGATTCGTTCAAGCCGCCCCATCGCCGCGCGTGCCACCGTGCCCACCAGAAAAAAAATAAATGGGAGGCAAGCGTGCAGACACTCCCCGATGGGGTCGTCATCGGTGCCGGATTTGGCGGCCTTGACATGGCGATGCGCCTCAAGGCGGCGGGCGAGGACTCCGTCCTCATCCTCGAACAGGCCAATGATGTCGGCCGCTCCTGGCGGGACAACACCCGCTTCTCGCAGCCGGCCCTGGTCCGGGGACTGTAGGCAGCCTATCTGGAAGTCTCCCTTATTCGTACGCCTTGATCCCCCGCTTTGGGGATGCCGCCGAGCATTGATCCTCTGAAAGGGTCATGGGTCGGAAGAATAGGTCCGTTACGGAAGGAAGGACGACCAAACCTCCAACCCGTTCGGACTTGAGTCTGCACAAAACGAACGGGCAGGGACCCAGACCGCTCTCGCCGCAAACGAGCCTGCGTCCGAGACCGGTCTTCCCCTGCAACCGTCGAAATTGGGAGGAAATCAAATGAACGACGATGTCAAAATAGGGTTGGCTGAACGAGTTGGTCCTGGTTCGAATTATAAATTGGGCCCCCTGGGCGCCGAACCGGAACTGACAGCCGAATTGCAAATGGTGCAGGAGTCCGTTCACCGTTATGCGGTGGAGGTGATGCGCCCGATCGGCGTCAAGCTCGATCGCATGACACCCGAGCAGGTGATCGCGCCCGATTCTCCCTATTGGGAGGCGCGGAGCAAATTCCTTGAACTCGGCTTCGGTGTTGATGCCCTGCTGAGCCTGGAACCCGCCGAGCGCGCCAGGACAATGTGCATTATCTTCGAGGAACTCGGCTGGGGCGACTCGGGTCTCGCGATCTCGTTCGGGGCCGGTATGCTTGCTTCGCTCATGAGCGCGATGCTTGGCAGCGAGTTCCTCCGCCAGCTTACGCCGGATGCGAAGCTGGGCTGTTGGGGGATCACCGAACCCGATCACGGCTCTGACTCGCTCGATGCCAACAGGATGATCTTCCATCCGCAGGGCTCCTATGGGCGGCCCAACTGCGTTGCGACGTTGCGCGGCGACGAGGTGATCATCAACGGGCAGAAATCGGCCTGGGTCTCCAACGGCACGATCGCGGAAGTCTGCATTCTCTACTGCGCGGCCGATACCGGCTCCGGAGCCGACACACGCCGTGGCTGCGTGGTGATCGTGCCGATGGATGCCAAGGGTGTGTCTCGCGGCAAGCCTTTGGACAAGCTCGGCCAGCGGGCGCTGAACCAGGGCGAGATCTACTTCGACAATGTGACGCTGTCGAAGGAGCACATTCTCGCCGGGCCGGACCAATACCTGGATGCCGTCTATGCCATCCACACGTTTGCCAACGCGATCATGGGCACGGTGTTCACCGGATGTGCCCGCGCTGCCTATGAACTGGCCCTTGGCTATGCGCATGAGCGCAAGCAAGGCGGCGTCCCCATCATCCGCCACCAATCGGTCGCTTACCGGCTGTTCCACATGTTCCGCAAGGTCGAGGCGGCCAGGGCACTGACCCATCGCGTGGTACACTACAATTTCACGTCGCCGCAGGCCTCGCTCCACGCCGCGATGACCGCCAAGATCACGGCGACGCAGACCTCGTTCGAGGTGGCGAACGACGCCCTGCAGATCTTCTGCGGCAACGGCCTCACGCGAGAATATCCGATCGAAAAGATCCTGCGCGATGCGCGAGCCTCTCTGGTTGAGGATGGTTGCAACGAGATCCTGGCGATCAAGGGAGGCTACTACCTGATCGATCCCGAGTTGCTCTGAACAACCCAAAAGACGCCCAAAAAAGCCTAAGGGAGGATTATAAATGACAGCCCAGTACAAAGTCGTTCTTTACGGCGCCAGCGGTTACACGGGCAAGCTCACCGCCTGGAAGCTCGCCGAACGCGGCATTCCGTTCATCGCCGCCGGGCGGAATGCGGAGCGTGTCGCTCAGGAAATGGCCAAGGTGCCCGAACTCAAAGGGCACGACTACGAATGCGTCGGTGTGGCAAACGAAAAGGATGCTCTCGCTGACCTGTTCCGGGGCAAGAAGGTCGTCATCAATATTGTCGGACCGTTCATGCAGCTGGGCCGCCCGGTCGTCGCGGCCGCCCTTGAGGCGGGCTGCCACTACTTCGACACGACCGGCGAAACGGACTGGATGTTCTTCCTGAAGCGGGAGTACGGGGCAGCCTTCGCCGCGAAGGACCTGGCGCTGTGTCCCGCGAATTCCTACATGTGGACGGAAGGGAACCTGGCGGCCGAAATCGCCCTGGAGACCCCTGGGATCGACACGCTGGACACGATTTACCTCGCGGATTCCGATACCAGCGTGGCGTCGACCATGTCCTTCCTGCGGATGTGCACGCAGCCCCAGTACTACATCAAGAGCCGGCAACTGGTGCAGTGGCCGTGGGCAACGCCTTATCAGGTCCAGGTCCCCGGCGAGCATGTTCCCCTGTACGCGCTCCCCTGGAGCGGGGGTGGCGAGAGCGTTTGGTTTGAAGGCGATCCGCGGGTGAGCAACTGCCGGGTGCTGACGTCCTTCCGGGATCAGGACCGCTTCAACGCGGTCGTCGGGGTCCTCCAGAAATTCGAGGCGGAATGCCGTCACCTCGACCCCGCACGGCAAGAGGAAATCACCAACGAGTGGGGTAAGGGAATCACCCAGACCGAGCCTTCGCGCGAGAACCCCGATGTCAACCGTTGCGTCCTGTCCTGCCAGGGGCGCGGGAATGTGAATTCGGTCAGCGTCATCCTGCGGGGCAATTCCCCGTACGCGCAGACCGGCGTGTTCGGTGCGGAAGCGGCACGTCGCATTTTGCGCGGCCAATTGAATAAGACTGGTTTTGTTTCCGCAAGTCAGGCATTTGGCGCCCGCAATTTGCTCGCCGCCCAGGCCGAGGAAGGATACCTGTCATACGAAGTAAAATCCTACTAGGGCGGCTTCAGTCGGGGCGGAAACGGTCCGACTGATAAAACTGCTCGCAAAAATAAAGGCTGGAGCGGTTTCTACCGTGCCAATGCATGGTGAAGCTGCTCCAGGGCGATCGCCACCGGGTCGGCGGGTCTGTCCAGACTCTTCCCGCCGCTTGCGGGCGCAGATAATGGGGAAGAAATGATGGGTCCGAACGTATACGTCGCCGGGGTCGGCATGACCAGGTTTGGCAAACATCCGGACAAGACTGTCAAAGAACTGACGCGGGCGGCGGTCGAGCAGGCGCTGGCGGATTCAGGGTGCGACAAGACGCAACTCGGGGCTGCGTTCTTCGCCAATTCGACCCAGGGCCACATGGAAGGCCAGGACATGATCCGCGGCGAGTTGGCCCTGCGTGCCATGGGCATTCAGGGACTGCCCGTGGTGAATGTCGAGAATGCCTGCGCAAGCGCGAGCACGGCCTTCCATCTGGCGGTGAATTATGTGAGGTCGGGCGCCGCGGACATCGTTCTGGCGGTCGGCGCGGAGAAGATGTTCTCCACGGACAAGGCTCGCACCTTCAGCGCATTCGATGGCGCATGGGACGTTGCAGACACGGTGGAAGGAAAGCGCCGGCTGTTAGAGATGGGGCACGGCATAGAGCCTCCGCCGGGAAGCGTATCGACGAAGCCATACAGTGTCTTCATGGACATCTACGCGTCGATGGGGCGCATGCATATGCGCAAATACGGCACGACGCAGCGTCAGTTCGCCGCGGTATCGGCCAAGAACCACCGGCATTCCGTACACAACCCACTGTCCCAGTATCGCGACGCATACACCATCGAAGAGATCCTCAATGCGGCGCCGATCACCTATCCGCTCACCCTTCCCATGTGCTCGCCGATCAGCGACGGTGCCGCCGCGGCAATCGTCTGCAACGAAGCGGGATTTGAGAGGCTGGGCGGGCAGCGCTCACGCGGTATCCGGGTGCTGGCCTCGGTGATCCAGACCGGCAGCGATCGCCCCGCCGATGCCCTTGACCGTCACCTGGTGCGCCTCGGGTCTCAGAAGGCCTACGACCAGGCCGGCATCGGGCCGCAGGATGTTTCCGTGGCGGAAGTCCACGATGCGACCGCGATCGGCGAAGTCATCCAGTCCGAGGTCCTGGGGCTGTGCGAGCCTGGGATGGGCGGATTGGTGGCCGAACGAGGGGACACATCGATCGGCGGGCGTATTCCGATCAACCCGTCAGGCGGCCTGGAGTCCAAGGGGCACCCGATCGGCGCGACGGGTCTGGGCCAGATCTATGAACTCGTCCTCCAGCTGCGCGGCGAGGCAGGGGAGCGCCAGGTTCAGGGGGCGCGGATCGCGTTGGCCGAGAATGGCGGGGGCCTATACGGATTCGAGGAGGCCGTCGCCTGCATCACGATCTTGGGGAGCTGAGACCCGTGGACGACCGAACCGAGACGATCGAGCGGCGGCATATTGATGCCTCTGTCACAGAGAGGGTGTCGGCAGCCATGAGCACGAGGCCAGACAACATCCTGGCGAATCTGATCGCCAACCGCGTCGAAACCTCGCCCTCCCTCGATGTCATAACCATCGAGGGAGCCGGGGTGCGGCCGGACGAGGTGCGTACCTATCAGCAGCTATGGGAAAACGGCCAACGCCTGGCGCAGGTGTTGCTCGACCAGGGGCTGCGGCCAGGTGAGCACTTCGCCCTGCTGATGGCCAACCACGCCGAATTTATCGATGCCATGGTCGCCGCGTCGATCACCGGCACGGTGTTCGTGCCGATCGACCCGCGTGCGAAGGGCGAAAAGCTCGCCTTCATGCTGGATAATGCGCGCTGCCGGGGCGTCATCGCCGCGGACTACGCACTCGACAATCTCGTCGCGGTGCGGGGCGGGTTGGAGCACTTGTCCTGGGTGCTGGCGCTCGAAACCGATGAAGGCAAGCGGCCGCTCTCGGATTATACGGACATCCTTTCCTATGCCGGTGCGCTGCCTTCGAGCGCGCCGCACCTGGACATCCGGGTGACCGATCCGGACAGCGCGATGCAGCTCATCTTTACCTCTGGGACGACGGGCGATCCCAAGGGTATCGTTATGACGCACCGCCGTTATCACGACAGCGCGGCCGCCGTGGCCAAGATGTTCGGCTATAACAAGGATGACCGTCCGTACTCCGGACTCTCGCTCACGCACGCCAACGCACAGATCCTGACGCTCGGCGCCTCGCTGCAGATGGGTCTTCGGGCGGTGTTCTCGCGCAGGTTCACCAAGTCGCGGCTGTGGGACATCACGCGGTTCTATGGCTGCACCACCTTCACGCTGCTTGGCGGGATGACCACCGCGATCTATAGCGAGCCGGTCAAGCCGAACGACGCCGACAATCCGGTGCGCTTCGTCATCTCCGCTGGCATGCCCGCGGCGATCTGGAAGGACTTCGAGCGGCGCTTCAAGATTGGGATCGTCGAGTTCTATGGCGCGGCGGAGGGCGGCCTGACCGTCAACCCGATGGGCGTCGGTCCGATCGGCAGTATCGGAAAGCCGGTGCCGACGCTCCAATACCGCATCGTCGACGAGGACGGCAACGACTGTCCGCCCGGCGTTCCGGGAGAGCTCTTGTTCCGCCATGCAGACGGCTCGGCGTTCAAGGTCGAGTATTTCGGCAACCCCGAGGCCTCGGCCAAGAAAGGCGAGGGCGGCTGGCTGCATATGGGGGACGTCGTGCACCAGGACGAGGCGGGCTGGCTTTTCTTCGATTACCGAAAGGGCGGTGGCATCCGCCACAACGGAGAGTTCATCAATCCGGCCGCGGTCGAGAAGTGCATCGCGGAATGCAACCTGGTCGATGATGTCTTCGTTTACGGCGTCGGCGCCGCATCCGGCGCGCCTGGCGAGAAGGATGTTGTCGCCGCGATCGTGCCCAAGGATCCGACTCGTTTCGATCCGCAGGAGATCTTTCGGGCATGCCGGGCCGGACTCGATGCGGGCTCTGTTCCATCTTATCTGCAGGTCGTCGACGAAATACCCAAGACAGCTTCGGAGAAGCCGCAGGAACGCTATCTCGTCGGGATGTTCGAAGATCGCCGAGACCGCATCCACATTGAAGCGAGGTGACTTTTGGATGCGGCGGCTCCATTGGCGGCTCGCGAGCAATGACATAAGCGGCGACCATGTTGCACGGAGATTGATGATTTGATTTCCGGCCATAGGTATCCTGGTTTTCAAGCGATCCGGACATGGTTCGGCCGCTCGAATTCAAGTATGCGCGCTCTGCGATGATCCGCAGATGGCGGTCGCCCTGTGTCGGAGGAGCTTCGGCCGAAACGCTCGGGATCGCGGTTGCCTGTGGCGGCACGATGACGGCGGCATCCGGACCGTAATAGGGAACCGTCTCATAAAGAGGTGGTCCCATGATTTCGCGGGGGAAAACGCGAGGACGTGGCGGGGTATCAGTCGGACCGGGATCGGTCCGGCTGATACCGCTCGCGAAAACACCCTATTCGTTCGGGTCCAGCAGGGAGAGTTGGTCAACCAGCGCGGCACCGAAGGAGGCCGTTCCCTTGGTCCGTGCGCCGGCACGCTCCGCCGCCACGGCGTAGATCGCGTGCACGGCGCAGGTCGGCACGCTGCCGGTGAAGGCGAGCTTGCGCGCCTTCGGATGCGTGACCAGCGGCGCCCCGGCTTCCGCCCCGAGCCTTGCTTATCCTGGTGCCTATGGGGCGGAGCCCCTGGCCTTTCAGCCTCAGAGCAGGCGCATCTTCCGGGCCGCGACGGTAAGTTCGTCGCGGAAGGCGGGATGCGCGAGAGCGATAACGGCCTCCGCGCGTTCGGACGAGGTTTTGCCCTTGAGATCGGCCCAGCCATGTTCGGTGACGATGATCTGGGTGTCGATCCGCGGGGTGGTCACCGGCCCGTCGAGCCGGGCGACAATGCGCGAGAGCGTGCCGTTCGCCGCGGTCGCGTGCGCGGCGATGATCGACTTGCCGCCCTTGGACGCATAGGCGCCGCGCACGAAATCGACCTGACCGCCCGCGCCCGTGTACTGGTGGCCGAGCATGTGCTCCGAATTGCAGGCGCCGGTCAGGTCGATCTGCAAGGTCGCGTTGATGGAGACGACATTGTCATTCCGCGCGATCACCGCCGGGTCGTTGACATAATCGACGGGCTGGCTGTCGATGGACGGATTGTCGTGGAGGAACTCGTACATCGCCTTCTGCCCTACGGCGAAGGTGAAGACCGTCTTGCCAGTGTTGATCGCCTTCCGCCGGTTGGTCACAGCGCCGGCCTTGATCAGATCGATCAGACCCGAGCACAGCACCTCGGTGTGGATGCCGAGATCCTTATGATTGCCGAGTTCCGAGCAGACCAGATTCGGCAATGAGCCGATGCCCATCTGCAGGCAGGCACCATCCGGCACTAAGCCGGCGATGATCCGGGCGATGGTGGTATCTTCCGGCGAGGCCGGGCGGCTCGGCAGTTCCAGCAGTGGCACATGGTTTTCGACGATGGCCGTGACTTCCGAGACGTGCAGCTGCGCCCCTGTGCCATGGACGCGGGGCATGTGCTCGTTCACTTCGATGATCAGGTGCTTCGCCGAGCGCGCGACCTTGCTCGAATAGTCGTTGCCTATGCCGAGTGTGAAATAACCATGTCGATCCATTGGTGACACGGTTACCATGAAAGTATCGATGTCGATTTCAGTCAGCAGTCGCGGAACCTGGTGGAAGGTGCTCGGAACGAAAGTGACGACCTGGCGCTCGCCGTCTTCCATGCCTCTCTTGACCAAATGCCGTTCGGCGGCGCTCATGAACATGCAATGCGGCTTGATCCTGTCCATGAGTTCATAGCGCAGGATCGTCTCGGCTGCGGCGCGCGACGATTCGAGGTAATAGATTCTCAGATTATTGACGTCGCCGGCGGTCGCCCGGTCCGCCAGCGCCTTGAGCAGCGCCGGCGGCTGGGTCATGGCCATGCTCATGGAGAGCTTCGTGCCGGAGGCAATGTAGCCGACGGCCTCAGCGGGCGTGGTCAGCTTGGATGCATAGAGTGCGTTGACGTCGGTTGCCATGTCTCTCCGGTACGCTCCTCGATAGAACCTCGGTACCGAGCGGTCTCCGCAGGCGACTGACCATGGCGATAATTCAGCAGGCACGTCCGAAGCGCATCGCTTCGTTGTCATCCTGATGGATCCCGCGCGTGGCGGCGGTGGTGGCGATAATGCCCTGGGGCGGCCGGCTCTTCGGCGCGCGTTTTGCAGCATTGTGCTCTCCGCATGAAGAGCGTTGCGGGTGAAGGAGATGCCAGGGCCTTGACCTTACCCCAGTCCGCGTTAGTTATGACTCTGGCCCATTTGTGCATGTTCGGGCCGGTCAGCCGGGGAAGGGTGATCGGCGGACACTTTCATTCGATCAGGGCCACGCGATCGGCAAAAAAAATCCGGTCCCGGCGGGCCGGAACCGGATTGGAACCAGGCGGTCTCCGGCCCGTCGCCGGGCTGGAAACCGCGCGGAGCGGCTCAGCCCTCCAGGTCGTGCTGGATGCCGGCCAGGGCCTGCGGCGCGCGGGCGCGCAGGATCGCGAACCAGACGATGCCGATGAGCAGATAGGCGCCAAACAGATAGGGCAGCAGGTTGTACGGATAGGGCGGCACCGGATACAGGCTGCCGAAGATTACGAAGCCCATCAGCGCCACGCCGATGACACCGACGCCGATGCCAGTCGGGGTCAGCTTGCCGGCGCGACGGGCGTCGATCGGCGACACCACGCAGATCAGCAGATAGACGACCAGGAAGCCGAAGGTCGCGAAGGTGCCGGTGTAGCCGAACGCGTCCAGCGGTTCGAAGCGCAGCAGCAGCAGCGACACGACCAGGGTGAAGACCGTGCTCGCGATCACCGCGAAATGCGGCGTCTGATGCTTGGCGTGCACCATGCCCATCGAGCGGTGCAGGAACTGGTAGCGCCCCATGGAGAACATCATGCGCGAGGCGGCGTTCACCGAGGCCAGTGCGCAGGCGAAAGAGCTGATCAGCGCGGCGAAGTAGACGATGCCGGCGGCCCAGGTGAGGCCGGCGCGGGCGGTCAGGTCGGCGAAGGGCGAGGCGGAGGAGCCGAGCGTCTTCGTGTCGTCGCCCATGCCGAGGACCATGAGGTAGGCGATGACGACGAAGAACAGGCCGGCGATGCCCGCGCTCATGGTGACGGCGAGCGGCACGGTGCGGGTCGGGTCACGCGCTTCCTTGGCCAGGGTCGCGGCGCTCTCGAAACCGACGAAGCTGAACACCGCGAAGGCGAGGGCGGACATCACCGGGCCCGGCTTGAGGCTCTCGGCGCTGAACTGCACGTGGTCGACGATCGAGCCGTTCTTGGCGATCACCACGCCGATGATGATCACGATCAGCAGGACGGAGAAGCCCTCCATGATCAGGCCCATCCGCGAGGAGAGGCGGATGTCGGAATAGGCGGCGGCGCCGACGATGGCGCAGAACACGAGGTCGAACAGCCAGCCGGGCGGCACCACGGCATTCAGCCCGAACGCCGTAAGCATGTTGCCGAGGAAGATCTCGCTGCTCACGGTCACGGCAATGGCGGTGAAAAGGTAGGCGGCGATCATGCTCCACCCGGCGGTCATGCCCGCCAGCGGGCCGAGCGTCCGGCCGATATAGACGAAATAGGAGCCGGCCAGCGGGTGCCGCTTCGCGAGGCTGCCGATATTTGCGGCAACGAAGAGCAGGCCGACCGTCGAGATCAGGTAAGCCAGCCAGCTCCCTCCGCCGGCGAGGCCGGCGACCACCGCGATGTTCAGCGCGGGGGTGAGCGTGGGCGAGATGTTGGCGACGGACTGGCCGATGGTCTCGACCAGACTCAGGCTTCCGCTGCGCAGCTGCACAGTGGGGGCGGTGTCTTTGATGGCGGCACTCAACGTCCATTACCTCCGGGCGATCAGGGCGGTCGGCGTCTTTGACCCACACGTGTGTGCAAGTCACGTATACGTGTCATTCGCAATTTTCGTGCCAGGAGTGTGAGTTTCTTTGCGGGATCGATTCCGGAGGGTCCGGCCGGCATGTTGCCGGGCCGGACCCTCCGGGACGGGGTCAGCCCTCCAGGTCGTGCTGGATGCCGGCCAGGGCCTGCGGCGCGCGGGCGCGCAGGATCGCGAACCAGACGATGCCGATGAGCAGATAGGCGCCGAACAGGTAGGGCAACAGGTTGTACGGATAGGGCGGCACCGGATACAGGCTGCCGAAGATCACGAAGCCCATCAGCGCCACGCCGGTGATGCCGACGATCACCCCCGTCGGGGTCAGCTTGCCGGCGCGACGGGCGTCGATCGGCGACACCACGCAGATCAGCAGATAGATGACCAGGAAGCCGAAGGTCGCGAAGGTGCCGGTGTAGCCGAACGCGTCCAGCGGATCGAAGCGCAGCAGCAGCAGCGATACGACCAGGGTGAAGACCGTGCTTGTGATCACCGCGAAATGCGGCGTCTGATGCTTCGCGTGCACCATGCCCATCGAGCGGGGCAGGAACTGGTAACGCCCCATGGAGAACATCATGCGCGAGGCGGCGTTGATCGTGGCCAGGGCGCAGGCAGAGGAGCTGATCAGCGCGGCGAAATAGACGATGCCGGCGGCCCAGGGGAGGCCGGCGCGGGCGGTCAGGTCGGTGAAGGGCGAGGTGGAGGCGCCGAGCGCCTTGGCGTCATCCCCCATGCCGAGGAGCATGAAATAGGAGAGCGCGACGAAGAACAGGCCGACAATGCCGGCGCTCAGGGTGATGGCGAGCGGCACGGTGCGGGTCGGGTCGCGCGCTTCCTTGGCCAGGGTCGCGGCGCTCTCGAAGCCGACGAAGCAAAACACCGAGAAGGTGAGCGCCGACATCACCGGGCCCGGCTTGAGGCTCTCGGCGCTGAACTGCACGTGGTCGACGATCGAGCCGTTCTTGGCGATCACCACGCCGGTGATGATCACGATCAGCAGGACGGAGAAGCCCTCCATGATCAGGCCCATCCGCGAGGAGAGGCGGACATCGGAATAGGCGGCGACGCCGACGATGGCGCAGAACACGAGGTCGAACAGCCAGCCGGGCGGCACCATGGCCTTGAGGCCGAACGAGGTGAGCATGTCGCCGAGGAAGATCTCGCTGCTCACGGTCACGGCAATGGCGGTGAAAAGGTAGGCGGCGATGATGCTCCAGCCGGCGACCATGCCCGCCAGCGGGCCGAGCGTGCGGCCGATATAGACGAAATAGGAGCCGGCCAGCGGATGCCGCTTCGCGAGGCTCCCGATATTCACGGCGACGAAGAGCAGGCCGATGGTCGAGATCAGATAGGACAGCCAAGTGCCGGTGCCGGCGAGGCCGGCGACCACCGCGATGTTCAGCGCGGGGGTGAGCGTGGGCGAGATGTTGGCGACGGACTGGCCGATGGTCTCGACCAGGCTCAGGCTGCCGCTGCGCAGCTGCGCGGGCGGGGGGATGTCGCGGGTAACGGCACTCAACGTCCAATAACCTCCAGGCAATCAGGGCGGTCGGTGCCGTCGGCCCGCACGAGCCTTGAGCCCGGGTCTCGCAAGCATCACGCACCGGGAGGGTGAGCGTCCTTGGGGGGATTGGGCAGCAGGCAACCTTCCGCCGCGGGTAAAGAATCGCCTCTCGCCACGGCCACGCGGGGCGAGAGGCGCTCCATACCCTTAATGAGGGAAGCGGGCGTATTACCCAGGGCGTGCGGGATCTGCCAGGGTATTTTCCGTTGCCGGGCGACGGTCCGGGATAGTGCCTCGGATTTTGTTTTTCTTCGTGTCCTTCGGTCCGCCGGGCTGGGCTCGTCCGGGCGCTGGTCCTATGCCCGCACCAAGCGGCGGATGGTTTCGATCGCCTGCGGTGCCGCCCATTGGGCGCTGCCCTGCAGCCGCGCGCGCTCCCGGCCCAGGCGGTCGATCAGCAGGGTTGTCGGCAGGCCGGTCAGGCCGAGGGCCTGCAGCGTCTCGCTGCCGGGATCGAGCAGGATCGGCAGGTTGCGGATGCCGTGGCGCGCGTAGAAGGTGCGCACCGTCGCGGCCCCGCCGCGATCGGCCGAGACGGGAAGCACGGCGATCTCCGGCGCCAGCAAGGCCGCCGCCTGGTCGAGCGCCGGCATCTCGGCGACGCAGGGCGGGCACCAGGTTGCCCAGAGATTGAGCAGAATGCCGCGCCCGGCATAATCGGCGAGGCTGCGAACCCCGCCCTCCACGGTCTGGAAGCGGAGCGGCGGCAGCGCCGCCGGCGGCACGGTCGGCTGCAGCGCCGAGAGGTCCGGCAGGGTCGCATCGCCGGCGCCCGGCTCGTCGGCCATTGTTTCGGCCATTGTTTCCGGGGTCAGTTTGCGTGACAGGGCGGCGGCGATTAGGGTCGCCGGCGCGGCGATCAGCAGACGGCGCGAAAACTGGGCCATGGTGGGGCACCCTTGACGGAGCAGAAGACAAGCGAACGAGGCACGATCCCGGAGCAGGGAGCGGGCGCGAACGTGCAATGGGGCGGCCGGTTCGCCGCCGGCCCGTCCGCGATCATGCAGGACATCAATGCCTCGATCGGCTTCGACCGCAAGTTGTGGCGGCAGGATATCCGGGGATCGCTGGCCCATGCCGCCATGCTGGCCCGCGTCGGCATCATCGACGCCACGGACGAGGCGGCGATCCGCGAGGGCCTCACCGGCATCGCGCGCGAGATAGAGGCTGGGACCTTCCCCTTCGAGGCCGCGCTCGAAGACGTGCACATGAACATCGAGGCGCGGCTCTCCGAGCGGATCGGCGAGGCCGGCAAGCGCCTGCACACCGCGCGCAGCCGCAATGACCAGGTGGCGACGGATTTCCGCCTCTGGGTGCGCGACGCGATCGACGGGCTCGACGGCCAGATCACCGACCTGATGCGCGCCTTGGCCGACCGCGCCGCTGCGCACGCCGCCGACCCGATGCCGGGCTTCACCCATCTGCAGACGGCGCAGCCGGTGACGTTCGGCCATCATCTCCTCGCCTATGTCGAGATGCTGGCCCGGGATCGCGGCCGCTTCGCCGATGCGCGCAAGCGGCTGAACGAGTGCCCGCTCGGCTCGGCGGCGCTCGCCGGCACCTCCTTCCCGATCGACCGCGAGCAGACGGCCCACGCCCTCGGCTTCGACCGGCCGACCGCCAATTCGCTCGATGCCGTCTCCGACCGCGATTTCGCGCTGGAGTTCCTCTCCGCCGCCGCGATCGCCGCCATGCACCTCTCCCGCCTCGCCGAGGAGATCGTGATCTGGTGCAGCGCGCCGTTCCGCTTCATCCGCCTCTCGGATGCCTTCACCACAGGCAGCTCAATCATGCCGCAGAAGCGCAATCCGGACGCTGCGGAGTTGGCGCGGGCTAAGACCGGGCGGATCACCGGGGCGCTCATCGCCCTGCTCACGGTGATGAAGGGCCTGCCCCTCGCCTATGCGAAGGATATGCAGGAGGACAAGGAGCCGGTGTTCGACGCCGCCGAGGCGCTGGCGCTCTCCCTCGCCGCGATGGCCGGGATGGTGCGGGACATGCGGCCCGACACGGCGCGGATGCGCGACCTCGCCGGCTCTGGCTTCTCCACCGCGACCGACCTCGCCGACTGGCTGGTGCGGGCGCTGCGCCTGCCCTTCCGCACCGCGCATCATGTCACCGGCCGGCTGGTGGCGGCGGCGGAGGCCAAAGGCGTGGATCTTGCCGGGCTGACGCTCGCGGAGATGCGGGAAGTGGAACCGCGCATCTCCGCGGATGTATTCTCGGTGCTGACGGTGGAGGCCTCGGTTGCTTCCCGTACCTCTTTTGGCGGCACGGCGCCCGCGAACGTGGTGAGGGAGGCGGCGCGATGGCAGGCGGTGCTGGCATGAGGATCGCGGCGGCGCTGCTGGCCCTGCTGGCGCTGGCGGCCTGCGGCAAGAAGGGCGCGCCCTCGGCGCCGGGGCCGGCGGATCAGATCACCTGGCCGCGGGCCTATCCGGCGCAGTAGGACCCGGCGGCGGCGTTGGTGAGGCCAGGGGCGTTGCCCCTGGACCCCACTGGGGCCATTGGCCCCAGACCCCGTTACGTTGCAAATGCCCGGATGGCCGGACCGCACGTTTCCGGGTGTTGACTTCCGCCCCCAGGAACGGCTACTTCCCGCACCCCGATGGCGGCGTAGCTCAGCGGTAGAGCAGGGGAATCATAATCCCTTGGTCGGCGGTTCAAATCCGTCCGCCGCTACCATCGAACCGGCGGTTTTCCCGACATTTTCAGCCCTGGCTGCCCGGACCGGACCGGCCTATGCGTAAGACTCCACGCCAGAGCGGGGCGCGGCGCTTCAGGCGAATGGGTTCCGGACGGTTTTCGGCTTCCCGGGTGGTGCGACCTTGTCGGGCAGATGCGTGTCGCCTTCCAGCATGCGCACGATCTCATCCAGCACCGATTTGAGAGCCTGGGCACGCGCAAGTCCTGCCTTGTCCCGGCTCAGCTGCAGGTTGCCGTAGAGGGCGATCGTGTCGGTGCCGTTCTCCAGCGTGAGGTCGTCGATCGCCAGCGACGCGGCGTCATCCGCATAGGGCTTGAATTCGGTCATGGGCGTCTCCCTCATCGCAGGAGTTGCTCGAGCAGCGACCGCTGGTGATGCCGGCCATAGCCGTAGGGTGTTGGGCGAGGCAGCTTCATGGGGCGGCTCTTCACGGGGTCCGACAGGCTCGGGAACGGGTCGATGCCGGTCCGGCGTTCGAGGACCGCGATCGAGACGGTATGGCACCGTGTCGGATCCACGTTGCGACAGACATAGGCCCCCGCCCCGTCGATTGTTGGATCATAAACCGCTTTGAACACCTCGGTGGGCACCAGCACCCGGCCGTTCAACGCCTGGAGATCCTTGCCGGCGAAGATGGGGCCGCTCACCACATAGAGCGCGCCATGACGCACCGCGAGGGTCCGCACGGCGCTCTCGATCCCTGCCCAGGTTTTCCGGTTCAGGTCCGGCGCCTGCGGCACCATGTTGGCGAGTGAAAAGCTCTGTGCCTGCGCCTGCGGGTCCGGCATATCGCCCGAAGGGGCCATATGGCCGCGGTCGAAGCCGGAGCGGGTGTAGTCGGAGAGTTCGGCACGCTCGCCGGGCGGCAAGGCGCTTTCGGGGTGGAAGGCGTCCACCCGCTGCAGGGTGCGGGCGCTTTCGATATCGTCCCGCATCAGGTGCTCGGCCGACCAAAGCGGGCCACGGGTGAGCCCGGAGTGAAGGACAGCGAACGCCCGGAAACAGAGCGGACGTGTCTGGCGGCCGAGTTCCGGGTTCAGCAGTGCCGGCGGCTGCCCGTCCGCGAACAGGCCAGCACACGGAGCCAGGTCCTGAGCCTTAACGATGCCGGGGCAGATCAGGAAGATGAGCGCCAGCAGGGCGACGGCAAAATAGACCAGCTTCCGGCGCAAAATATCACCTGAACAGAGGGCACCTTCCTAAAGGCACCACACGGCTTAGGTTGACGGCACTTGATGAAATTTTCATTCACAAGTGCTCCATCCCTGGATTGGTCGGCGGCTCAAATCCGTCCGCAGCGACGATCGTTTCCAGTGAAGCGTGTTACCCCACGGGCCGCATTTTCAAGAAATCGGGGGCTGGCGCCAATGGCCCGGTCGTGCGCAAGCACGCCTTCGCGTGACGTGCGCAAGCACGCCTTCGCGTGACGGAGGGCGAGGGGCGCCCCTCGCCTTGCACCGCTCAGGGCAAGGGTAGGCGATATTATTCCCCCGCGCGCCACGGTGCGCGGCGTCGTTCCGTTCGTGCGGAACCGAAAAAAACGGGGCCGGAACCAGGTCCGACCCCGGGATGCTTTTCACCTCGCCATGCGAGGAAATCAGGCGCGCGGTTGCGTACCGCGCGGCGTCCGCTCGCTGGATTGCTCGAACAGCACCTTCACCTCGTCCAGCGCTTCGCTGAAGCGGTGATTGAGCAGGTTGAGCGCCTCGTTATTGGACTGCTGGATCAGGTCCCGCAGTTCCTGCAGCCGGTTGACGGCGCGTTCGTAGGACTGCTTCACCAGCTCGGCCTGCCGGGCGGCCTTGGCCTGCGGCGCCTCGGCGGAGGTGAGCTCACGCACCTGCTCGGCGAGTTCCGCCCCGGTCTGCTGGATGATCTCCATGTGCCGGCGGGCAATCGCCTGCGCGCCTTCCAGGGCCAGCTTGTTGGCGGCCGAGAAGGCTTCCATGTTGCGGCGGTGCGCGCTCATCAGACCCTGGATGTCCGGGACCACGCTCGGCATGCGCAGATTGTCGGTGAAGAGGCGGGTGAAGTCGGTCAGCATCGAGGCCTGGGCGTCGGTCGCGCTCTGGGCGGTCTTCGCCACGGTTTCGCTGATGCGCGCCGCAGTCCGCGCCACTTCGGGGGCCGGGGCCGGGGCCGGAGCTGGAGCCGGAGCCGGGGCCGATGCGACCTCCGCCGTCGTCTTCACGGCCGCCTGGGCGGTTTCCGCGACGGCCTTGGCCGCCCGCCCGCTTGCCTCCACCGCTGACTTGCCAGCGGCTTCCGCCTTCCCAGAGGGGGTCGAGTTTTCGTCAGCCACGTTATTCTCCCGGTTCTATCTGGCGTCGGAGGGCGCTTGCGCGAAATGCGTACCCACCCGAAGCGGCAGCAGGTTAGCCGAGACAACGTGTTCGCGTCACGCGCGCTTAAGCTGCAACGCAACACGTGCGCGCGAGCAACAGAAGTTTCATCATCCAGCGGGCGGGGCCGGCTGGTGAGGCGTGTGGGACGGTGCGGTCGGCCGGTTATTCCGGTGCGGCCGGGACCTCCAGCCCGGGAAGATCGCCCGTGGCGGCGGATGGGCCTGGTGCCGGAGCCGGATTGCGTGCCGGCTGCCGGCCGTGGCCGGGGCCGCGCTCCAGCCAGTCCGCCGCGCGTTCCGCGCGATCCAGCGCGCGGTCCAGCGCCGCCATGGTGGCAGAGAGGTCGGGGCTTTCGTCCTTTTCCCAGGCCCGCAGCGTGTACAGCCAGACGCCGAGCAGGCCTTGCACGCGCACCGCGCCGAGCGGCCCGCTGGTCGGCACGCCGGCGGCGTCCAGCATCCAGCGCATGCTGCGCAGCGTGGCGAGGGTCAGCAGAAGGGCGGTGGGCGGATCGGTGGGCAGGGCGCGCAGCAGGGCGAGGACGCCCTCCCGATGCGCCTGCAGCACGTCGAACCGGCGCATCAGCAGGTCGAACAGCGTTTCCCGCGCCGGGACTTCCGGCGTCACGTCCGCCAGGGCCGTCTGGTCGGCGAGCACGCCGAAACGGAGCAGGATCGCCGCCCGCGCGGGAAACCGGGCGCGCGCCTGGGTGAGGGGCACCCCCGCCGTGCGCGCCGCCGCGGCGATGCTCACCGAGCGCCAGCCGCGTGCCGCCGCCTGGGCGAAGGCTTCCCGGATCAGCGCCGAATCGAACTCACTTGCGTCCACGGGCACGTCCATGGGGCCGACATAGGCGAGTTTGGCAGTTTATCCAGCCCCGCCCCGCACTTACGGCGTTTTTTTCGCGCGCGGTGTTGCCTGTTTGCCAGAACCGCCCGGGGTCGGCGCCGCCGCGCCGCCGCTCTCCGGCGGGGCGCCCGTTTCGGGGCTCGTTTCAGCGGCGGGCGCGCGCTTCCGCCGCGGCGACGGGGTTTGCTGGCGGTCGCCCTGGTCGGTGAGCCGGGTCGGGAACTCCCCCAGGTTTTCCTGAATGAAGGCCTCCTCCACCGGCTGCTCCCGGTTGGGATCGGCGCCCGGCAGGCTGGCCGGGTTCGGCAACTGGCCCGCGCCGGGGTTGTCCTCGATCCCGATCAGCTCCCGGGCCCGCTCCCAATATTCAGCGGCGCGGCCCGGCGGGCGGCCATCCGCCACCCAGAGATGAGTGGCGCGCTCGCGGATGCGCTTTTCGAGCGCTTCGGTGTCTTCCAGCGGGTTTTCGGCCATGCGTGCTCTCTCCTTTCTGGCGCCGGGGCCGGCTGGCCGCCAGGCGCGCTGTCGGGCGCGCGGTGCTGGCCCGGCCTCAGCCGACGACCCGGATGGCCGTCATCCCCCCGTCCAGCAGGGCGCGGAGATCGGGCAGGGCGAGGGCGATGCAGCCCGCCGTCGGCGCGTAATCCGGGGTCGCCACGTGCAGGAAGATCGCCGAGCCGCGGCAGCGCTCCACCGGCCGGTCGTTCCAGCCGAGAACGCCCACGAGGTCATAGAGCGGATCGGCGCGCCAGAGTTCCTCGTGCCGCGCGGGATGCGGCAGGCGGATCTGCCGGTTGTAGTCGGGATGGGCCGGGTCGTCGCACCAGCCGTCATCGGGCGCGATCGGTTCGCGCGGGACGGCGACGCGGGGCGGCATGATGCGGTCGGCGCGGTAGAGCAGCCGGCGCAGGGGCAACAGGCCGGCCGGGGTCGCGCCGTCGCCCTCCTGCTTCGCGACCCGCACGCCGCCGCGCCCGATCGCGGCGCGATACACATTGCCCTGGAACGCGATTCGCCCCTCGGGCCCAACCACGGCTTCCATGCACGGCTCCTTGTCGCAGGACGGTCCCGGCGGCGCCCGCCGCCGCGAACCGGGCCAGGATAGACCGGTCCCGGCTACCCCAGCAAATGCCCGAACCGCAGGGCCTTGGTGCGCAGATAGGAGTCGTTCACCCCGTTGGGCGCGATCGCGTGGCTGACTCGCCCGGCGATGTCCACGCCGCAGGCCTCGAGCGCGGCGAGCTTCTCCGGATTATTGGTCAGCAGCCGGATGCGGCGCAGGCCGAGCGCCTCCAGCATGGTCGCGGCCACCAGGAAGTTGCGCTCGTCGGCGCCCCAGCCGAGGGCGCGGTTGGCGTCCAGCGTGTCGAGGCCGCGATCCTGCAACGCATAGGCGCGCAGCTTGTTGACGAGGCCAATGCCGCGCCCCTCCTGCGCCAGATAGAGCAGCACCCCGCCGCCCTCCGCCGCCATGCGGGCGATGGCGCCGCGCAGCTGCGGCCCGCAATCGCAGCGCAGGCTGCCGAGCAGGTCGCCGGTGAAGCATTCCGAATGCAGCCGCACCAGCGGCGCGTCCTGCGTTTCCGGCCGGCCGATGACGATGGCGAGATGCTCGATCCCGGCATCCGGGGCGCGGAAGGCGATGATGCGCGCTTCCGCCGCGTCCTCCAGCGGCACCGCCGCTTCCGCCACCTTCGTGAGGCTGGAGGCGGCGCTGGCCGGGTAGGCGAGCACGTCCGCGGCGGCGACCCCGAGCAGGTCGAGCGCGGTCGCCTCCGCCGCGGCGTCCGGCCCCACCGGGGCGATGAGGGCGGCGGGCAGCAGCCGCGCCAGCTTGGCGAGCAGCAGCGCCGCCATGCCCAGTTCCGGCGCCGGCACCGGCTCGGGCGGCTGGGTCACGAGCTGTTCCGCCGTCGGGTCGGCGAGGCCGCGCAGGGTTTCTGGCGTCAGCAGCGCCGGCGGCGCGCGCAGGGCGAGCAGCGGTTGTGCGGGTTCCACCGGCCGCCGCAGCACCGAGGCGGCGCGCACCGGGGCGAGCAGCAACAGGGCGGGGCCGCGCGCGAGGGCGGCGAACTCGCCGAGGCCGCGCGCGCCGGCGGTTTCCGCCGCCAGCACCACGAGCGGTTCGGCGCCGCGCAGCAGCACCGGCGTGCCGCGCCGCAGATCGGCGAGCGCGCGGTGCACGGCGCGCAGGCGCAGCGCCTCCGCCCGCGCGCTCTCCGCCTCTGGGGCGGGCGGGGCCGACGGGGGTTGCACGCGTGCCGTCGCCGCGTCCGGCGCGGGCGTTACGGGGTCTTGCGGTGATGCGGGCCGGCCGGTCTGGGCGGGCGCGTGGCTGAATGGCACGTCTTTGCTCGACAACCTGTCTGGTGTTCGCGATCCTGCCTCTTAGGTCGGCGGCCGCGGGCCGTAAACAAGGCAGGCGAGGCAGGGTGGTCGCGCCGCACGCGGGATACCATGCGCCAGGCGCAACGTGGGCTTGCGCGAAACGACGCTCCCCGGCACAGTGATATACGTCTTGACGATCATTAAAACCCTCCGATTCACGGTTTTTTGGTTGCGGTCGGCAACTCCCGTGGCGCGGCGGAGATATCCAGAAGGCGGGTAGCGTGAAATGCCCGTGCCAAAGAAGCAGCCGAGAGGATTAATGATGGGGGGCGAGCGCCCAATCCTGATCGTTGATGACGATCAAACCCTGCGCGAGGAACTGGCCGCGCAGCTCCAGGTGGATGGCGAATTCGCCGTCGCCGAGGCGAGTGCAATCGCCGAGGCGGAGGAGAAGATCAAGGCCCAGGGCGCGCGGTTCGACGCGCTGATCCTGGACGTGACCCTGCCGGACGGGGACGGACGCGACCTGTGCGCCTCGTTGCGGCGGCAGGGGTTGCGCATGCCGATCATCATGCTCACCGGCTCGGATGACGAGGCGGATGTGGTCCGCGGCCTCGATTCCGGCGCCAATGACTACATCGCCAAGCCATTCCGGCTGAATGAGTTGCTGGCGCGGTTGCGCGCCCAGCTCCGCATCTTCGAGAACAGCGAGGATGCGGTCTTCACGATCGGGCCCTACACCTTCCGCCCCTCGGCCAAGCTGCTGCAGGAGCCGGTGCGCAACCGCCGCATCCGGCTGACCGAGAAGGAAGCGGCGATCCTCAAATTCCTCTATCGCGCCGGCACCAGGCCGGTGGCGCGGCAGGTGCTGCTGAACGAGGTCTGGGGCTACAACGCGGCGGTGACGACGCACACGCTGGAGACCCATATCTACCGGCTGCGGCAGAAGATCGAGCCGGACCCGACAAATGCCCGGCTGCTCGTGACCGAGGGCGGCGGTTATCGGCTCGATCCGCATGGGGTGACCCAGATCGCCTGACCGCCGGCGTAAGGCCAGGGGCGCAGCCCCTGGACCCCGCCAAAGGCAAGCCTTTGGAATCCTTTACTTAAGTGTCGGGGGTCTGGGGCCTCAAGGCCCCAGCGGGGTCCAGGGGCTGCGCCCCTGGCCTTGCCTTTGGGGGCATCAGACCCCGAGCGTGACCGCCACCGGAACGTGGTCCGAGGTCTGTGGCCAATCCCGCGCATCCTTCAGGATGGCGTAGTCGCGCAGCGCCGGCACGAGGTCGGATGATACCCAGATATGGTCGAGGCGCCGGCCGCGATCGGATTTGCGCCAGTCCCGGTTGCGGTAGGACCACCAGCTATAGAGTTTTTGTTCCGCCGGGACGAAATGCCGCACCGCGTCGGCGAAGCCGGCATTCCGCCAGGCGAGCAGCGCCTCCACCTCCACCGGCGTGTGGCTCACCACGTCGAGCAGCTGCCTGTGGCTCCAGACGTCGTGTTCCAGCGGCGCGATGTTGAGATCGCCGACCAGCACGCAGCGGGCGCGGGCGCCGCGATCGACGAACCAGCGCGTCGCCTCGCCGAGGAAGGCGAGCTTATGGGCGAATTTCGGGTTCGCCTCCGGGTCGGGGATGTCGCCGCCGGCCGGGACGTAGAAATTATGCAGCTCCACCGGGCCGGTGGGCGCCTCGACCATCACCTGCAAATGCCGGCAATCGCCGCGGGCGCACCAATCGGGTGCCGCGTCATCCGCCCTGAGCGGCAGGCGGGAGAGGATCGCGACGCCATTATAGCCCTTCATCCCCCGCCGGGCGACGTGCGGATAGCCGAGCGCGGCGGGCGCGGTGTCCGGGAACAGCTCGTCCGGTACCTTTGTTTCCTGCAGGCAGATCACGTCCGGATCGAGCGCCGCGATCAGTTCCTTGAGCAAGGGCAGGCGGAGGCGGAGGGAGTTGATGTTCCAGGTGACGATGCGCATGCGCCGGGGGTGCGCGATTTGCCCCGGGCGCGCAAGGGGCTTCCGGCGATGCCGCCCCGCCGTGGATGAAAGCGTCGGTTTCCTGTTGGAGCTTTGGTTGCGCGCGCGGTAGCGGCGGAGGATCAGGATGCGTTGGCTGATGCACGTGGTGTTCCTGGCGGCCTACGCCGCGCCGGCGGCGGCGCAGGTGCGGACGGGGAACGCGGCCTATGGCGATTGGCGGACGGACGCGCCGGGCGTCGCCCGCCTGATCCGTCCCGCTGATCTGCCCGCGCCCTATGCGACGGCGAGCGCCAGCAGCGGCGCCAACACGGTGGACCGGCCGGCGGGGGTGCTGCCGCGCGTGCCGCCCGGTTTCCGGGTCGCGCCCTGGACGGGGAAGCTCGCCAGGCCGCGCACCATCCGGGTGGCACCGGACGGCACGGTGTTCATTGCCGAGGCCGGCGCCGGACGGGTCCGCGCCTATCGCCCCGCGGCGGACGGGGCGCGGCCTGAGGCGGAAGCGGTGTTCGCCGGCGGGCTCGACCTGCCCTACGGTATCGCCTTCTGGCCACCCGGCCCGGCGCCGCGCGCCGTCTATGTCGGGGAGAGTGGGCGGGTGCTGCGCTATCCCTGGCATCCTGGCGCGCTGCGCCCCGACGGCCCGCCGCGCGTGATCATCGCCGGCCTGCCGGAAGGCGGCGGGCATTGGACGCGCGATGTCGCGGTCTCGCCGGACGGGACGCGGCTCTACGTTGCCGTCGGCTCGGCCAGCGATGCCGCCTCGGACATGTCGCCCCTGGGGGCGGCGGCGCGCGCGGCGCTGGAGGCGCGGGACGGGGCGGGAGCTGCCTGGGGCGATGAGGCGGATCGCGCCGATGTCCTTGCCTTCGATCCGGAGGGCGGTGGGAAGAGGCATGTCGCCAACGGGTTGCGCAACTGCTCCGCCATGGCGGTGCGGCCGGATGGCGCGCTGTGGTGCGCCGTCAATGAGCGCGACGGGCTCGGCGATGACCTGCCGCCCGACTACGTGACCCAGGTGCGGCCGGGCGGGTTCTATGGCTGGCCCTGGTTCTATATCGGCGGCCATGCGGACCCGCGGCACAAGGGAGAGCGCCCGGACCTCGCCGGCCGCGTCATCATGCCGGATGTGCTGATCCAGCCGCATTCCGCCCCGCTTGGCCTTGCCTTCTATGATGCCGGCGCCTTTCCGCCGGCGTATCGCGGCGATGCCTTCGTGACGTTGCACGGCTCCTGGAATCGCGCGCACCGCACCGGCTACAAGCTGGTGCGCCTGCGGTTCCGGAATGGTGAGCCGACCGGGGTGTACGAGGATTTCATGACCGGCTTCGTCACGGAGGCCGGCGCGGTCTGGGGGCGGCCCACCGGCGTCGCGGTGATGCGGGACGGGTCGCTGCTGGTCAGCGAGGACGTGAACGGGATGGTCTGGCGGGTGCGTTGGGGCGGATAGGCCGCTCTTTGTTTCGCATGCCGGTGATCAAACGGCCCTGGGCTAACCTGGCGGTCTCATACCAGCGAGCATTAAGATCGACCTATGCGGGAAAGCCTGCGGGGCGCTGCCCCGCACCCCGCTGGGGGCAGCGCCCCCAGACCCGCACACATTTGAAATTCTTCATGGAATGGGGTCTGGGGCCGTCGGCCCCAGCGGGTCCAGGGCAGAGCCTTGGCCTTTTTCTCGATCGGTCAAGACCTACGGCGGTTGGTATCAGAAGATGCCCATCGCCAGTCCGGCGGCGAGCGCCGCGCCGCGTTCCGCGCAGCGGGCGAGGTCGTCGGCGCCGATTTGCTTCGGGGCCAGGATGGCCTCCGGGGTTTGCGCGTGCGTGCAGACGATCAGCGGCTCGGCCACGGCACGCAACCGCCAGCCGGTGGCGATGCGTTCGATCTGCCGCGCGGCGTTATGCCCGTCGCTGCCGGCGCAGATGAGCGCCTCATAGGGGCGGCCGTTGATGCGCTCCAGCACCGCGTAATAGGTGCGGTCAAAGAAATCCTTCATCAGCCCGGCGATGGCGGCGAGGTTTTCGGGCGTGGCGAAGATGTAGCCGTCCGCCGCCAGCACATCCGTCGCCTGCGCCTCCGGGGCGGGCAGCAGGTGCACGCGCACCGCAGGCTCGGCGCCGGCCCCGCGCGCGGCGGCCTCGGCCATCTGCCGGGTGCCGCCCGTCATGGAGTGGAACACGATCAGCAGCGTCCTGGACACCGGGGTCATGACGGCCTTTCCTTGCCGGGGCAGGCGGAATCAGGGGCGGCAGGCGATCAGGCCGGGCTCCGCCGGCCATGCATGTGCGGCGGATGGCGCGGCGCGTCCGGATCGCAGCCGAGGCGGAGCAGCATTTCCCGGTCGCGCGGGGTCCAGCGCAGCGCCGTCGGATCGAACACCTCGTTGCGGTCGTGCTCGGCCCAGTCTTTTTCCGAGCGCGCCGTCTTCTCGCGGCCGAGGATGCGCGCGCGCGCGACCTTCGCCGCCCATCGTTCCCGCCATTGGCAGAAGTAATGGTTGAGGCGCCAGTCGCGGAGCTGCGGCATGTTCATCGTGTAGGCGTATGGAAGCTGCCAGGAGATTTCCTCTCCGGATGTCGTGAAATAGGGGCGCGTCGTCGCGAAGCCGTGCACGCTGTTCGGCCCGGGCGTGTGGCGCGGCCGCACGAGCGTCTTGATATGCCGGTTGGGCGGGAAATCATCCTCCGCCCGGGTCAGGAATGCTTCCTGGATCAGGCCGGCGGGTCGCCCGATGTGCCCGGAACTGCCGAACACCGCCCAGTGCAGGCCGATCGCGGCGTGATCGGCATGTCTGGTTTCCAGCATTTCGGCGAAGCTTTCCGACGAATCCGGATCGCCGCAGGCGATGAACTCGTCGGCGTCGATGAAGGCGCACCACTCCACGTCCTCGGCCTGCATGATGTCGAGGCCGCGCTTGAAGGCGAGGCGGTGGACATCCGCGGGCGGGTTCCAGGTTTCCACCGTCACGCTGGGAACGCGGCTGCAGATGCGGTCGATCTTCGCGCGCGTGTCATCGGCGCTCAGATTGTCGAGGATGTGCAGCCGTTCGATGCCGAGAGCGAGGTGGTGGGCGATCCACTCCTCGATGATGTGGGCCTCGTCCCTGACGCACACCACAGCTCCGAGTCTCATCAGCGGTCCTGTGATTCTATTTCGTGGCGTGGGGGGCGTCCCCAAGCGTAATACAAAGGCATGTTACGGCATCCAGCAGCCAGACCGTTTGGCGCTGCGGGCTGTGCGTTTGCCGCGGTTGCCCGTGGCGCGGGGACCGGCCGTCGAGTCCGTGCCGCCGCGCGGCGCGTGCCCGGGGCCGATCACCGCCCTTCGGGCGTTATTGCGGCTCGAACCGGTTGACGCCGCTCTCGCCGGCCACCAGCGCCAGGTTCGCGCGGCGGATGAACAGCCCGGTTTCCACCACGCCGACAATACCGTGCAGCGCGCTTTCCAGCGCCGGGGCGTCGGCGATCTGGCCGAACCGGGCGTCCAGGATCAGGTTGCCGTTGTCGGTGACGAAGGGTTCGCCGTCCGCCCGGGCGCGCAGCCGCGCCTCGGCACCAAGCGCCTCGATCCGCGTCGCCGTCGCCTGCCAGCCGAAGCTCACCACCTCGACCGGCACCGGCGCGGTCTCGCCCAGCGTGGCCACGAGCTTTGGGCTGTCGGCGACGATCACCAGCCGCGCGCTGGCGGCGGCGACGATCTTCTCGCGCAGCAGCGCGCCGCCCAGGCCCTTGATCAGGTCCAGCGTATCGCGCCGGATCTCGTCGGCGCCGTCGATCGTGAGGTCGATCCGGGTATGCGTGGTGAAATCGACGAGCGGGATGCCGCCCGCGCGCGCCTGCGCCGCGCTCTGCTCCGAGGTCGGGATGCCGACGATGCGCAGCCCCTCGCGCACGCGGCGGATCAGAGCCTCGATCGCCAGCGCCGCGGTGGAGCCCGTGCCGAGCCCCACCACCATGTCGTCCTGCACCAGTTCCACGGCGGCTTCCGCCGCCACGCGCTTCAGCGCCGTCCTGTTATCGCTCATCCCGCTGCGTCTCTGTCCATGAACCAGTGGATTTCGCCGATGGCCGCGACGCGGGCGGCGGGCAGGGTCCGGTCGCCCGCCAGCACGCGTTGCAGCACGTCTCGTTTGTTGCCCCCGCTGACCAGAAACGCAACCGTGTTGCTGCATGCGATGGCAGGATAGGTCAGGCTGACACGCGGTTGCGGCACGGCGTCGATGACCGGGACGACCCAGGCGAGCGACTCGTCCAGCGCCGGGCTGCCCGGGAAGAGCGAGGCGGTGTGACCATCCTTGCCGAGACCCAGCAGAACGACGTCGAAAAGCGGGCGCTCCATGTCAAGCGTGTCCGAGCAATAAAAACGCGCGAGTTCCGCCTGGTAGGTCGCGGCGGTCTCGGCCGGGGTGTCCATCACGCGCACCGGATGCACCTGCGCGGGTGGGATCGGCACATGGTCGAGCAATGCAGCGCGCGCCATCCGGTAATTGCTCGTCGGGTCATTGGACGGGACGAGGCGTTCGTCGCCCCAGAACAGATGGGTGCGGTCCCAGGGGAAGACGTCGCGGAATTCCGGCGTGGCGAGCAGCTCATAGAGCCGCCGTGGCGTGGTGCCGCCAGAGAGGGCGATGCTGAAATGCCCGGGGGCGTCCGGCCCGGCGGCGAGCCGGGCGCGGGCGGTCTCGGTCAGCCAGCGCGCCGCCTCTCGCGCCAGCGCCTCCGCATCGGGCAGGATTCGTCGTGCGCTGTGGCTCATGTCCCGGCCTCCGGTCGCGGATGAAAGAGGCGGCGATCGCGATGGTTCCCGCCGGGCGGGTTTTTCGTGTCCGGGTGTGTAAGACCAACCGCCTTATTGATTGACCTATGCCGGGAAGTTGCGGGGCTCTGCCCCGCACCCCGCTGGGGGCAGCGCCCCCAGACCCGCACACGTTTGAAATCCTTCTTGGAATGGGGTCTGGGGGCGCTTGCCCCCAGTGGGGTCCAGGGGCAAAGCCCCTGGTCCTTCATTGAGTAGGCGACTGTATCAGCCGGACCGAGGCCGGTCTGGCATCCTCAGTCGAGCGCGGCCAGGACCGCGTCGCGGAGCCGGCCCAGGCCGGCTTCGAGATCGCCGGTCAGATGCACCCGCAGCGCCCGCCGCCCACGCTCCGCCAGCACGTCGAAGTCGCCGCGCGCCTGCGCCGCCTTGATGATGCCGAAGGTGTATGTCTCCCCTGGCACAGGCAGGTCGCGCGCATCGTCGGCGGTGATCTGCAGGAACACGCCGCGGGCCGGTCCGCCCTTATAGGCCTGGCCGGTGGAGTGCAGGAAGCGCGGCCCGAACTCGGCGCAGGAGGCGACGTGCGTCTTGTCGCGGATCGCGGCGCGGATCTGCTGCAGCACCTCGGTATGGGCGGCGTTCTGCTCGATATAGGCGAGCAGGGCGACGTAATCCCCGGCGACGGCGCGGGCGAGGTGGGCGCGGAGTACCGCCTCCAGGCTGTCGCCGGCGAGGACCTGCGCGTTGGCCGCGTCGGCGAAGAGCTGCGCGCCATCGAACGTCGCGAACGGTGCTTCCGCCGGCAACTGGCCGGTCGCGGCATAGGCGCTGGCCAGTTCGCGGGTCTTGATCTTGCTCGCCTCCACGTCCGGCTGGTCGAACGGGTTGACGCCGAGCAGGCTACTGGCGATGGCGGTCGCGATCTCCCAGAGGAAGAATTGCTGGCCGATCTCCTGGTGGCCGTTGATGCCGATGTGCACCACCGGATGTCCGGCCGCTTCCAGCGCCGCCACCGCCGCATCCTGCGACGTGTCCGGCCGATCGTTCAGGCGGAGATAGGCGAAGACGCGGTCGGCGCCGTAGAGGCCGGGCGCGGCGAGCCGCCCATTGTCCACCAGGATCAGGCCCTTGCCGTGCTTGCCGGTGGATTCCGCGATCAGCTGCTCCAGCCACGCGCCGAGGCCGGCGATGCCGGGCGAGGCGATGAGCGTTACCTTGTCGCGGCCCTGGAGGCCGGCCACGCCGAGGAGGGTGCCGAGCTGCACGCCCGGATTCTGCTCCGGCGGCGTGCCGGCGCTGGTCGCACGCACCATGCGCAGCGCGCTTTCCAGGAAGCCCCGCAGGTTGATGCCGGCGGCGGCGGCGGGCACCAGGCCGAAATTGGACAGCACCGAATAGCGGCCGCCAATCGCGGGGTTGCCGAGGAAGATGGCGCGATAGCCTTCCCGCTCGGCGAGGGCCTGCAGCTTGGAGCCCGGATCGGTGATGGCGACGAAGTGCCGGGGCGCCTGCTCCGCGCCTACCGTCTGGCGCATGCGGTCGAGGAAATAGGCGCTGAGGATGTTCGGCTCCAGCGTGCCGCCGGACTTGGAGGCGACGATCACCAGCGTCTTCGCCAGATCCACGCGGCTCTCGAAGGTCGCGACCTGCTGCGGGTCCGTGCTGTCCAGCACCAGCAGTTCGGGGTAGCCGCCGCGCTTGCCGAAGGTGCGGGCCAACACCTCGGGGCCGAGGCTCGAACCGCCCATGCCGAGCACCAGCACATGGCTGAAGCCGCCCGCCGCGACTTCCTGCTGGAAGCGCTCCAGTTCCTCGACATGCGCGAGGCGCTCATCGGCGACGTCGAGCCAGGCGAGCCAGTTTGCCTCGTCAGCGCCGGTCCAGAGCGCGGCGTCGCGCGCCCAGAGCCGGCGGATCTTGCCGCCGCGCCGCCAGTCTTCCAGGCTCGCGTTCACCGCGCCGGCGAGATCGGCGGGGAGCTTCAGGGTCACGGACGCGAGGTTGGTGCCGAGCAGGGCGGCGCGCTTGGCGGCGACGGCGCCGAGCAGCTTGTCGAAGGCATCGACGAAGAGCAGCACGCCTTCCTCGACCAGCTTCCGCGTCACGCCGGCGAGGTCGAGGCCAAGGCGGTCGGCGGTCGCGATCACGTCGCGCGCCGCCGCGATGTCCTCGGTGAGCGAGGCGCGCGGGCTGCCGTGGTCGCGGAACGCGTCCATGGTCGCGGGCGGCAGGGTGTTGACCGTCTCCGGCCCGATCAGCTCCTCGACATAAAGAACGTCGCTATAGGCCGGGTCCTTGGTGCCGGTGCTGGCCCAGAGCAGGCGCTGCGGCTGCGCGCCCTTCGCCTTCAGCGCCTGCCAGCGCGGGCTCTGGCTCAGCTCCAGATACCATTGATAGGCGAGCTTCGCGTTGGCGATCGCCACCTTGCCGCGGACGCGGCGCAGATCGGCCTCGTCCGCGCCGGGGGCGGCGGCGAGGCGGGCGTCGATCGCCTTGTCGATCGCGGTGTCGATGCGGCTGATGAAGAAGCTGGCGACGCTCGCGATGCCGCTCACCGCCTCACCACGGGCGGCGCGCGCCTCCAGCCCGGCGAGATAGGCTTCCGCCACCGCCTGATAGGCCTCGATGGAGAAGAGCAGCGTCACGTTGATGTTGATGCCGTCGGCGATCAGGGCCTGAATCGCGGGCGTGCCGGCCTCGGTGCCGGGCACCTTGATCATCAGGTTCGGCCGGTCCACCCACGCCCAGAGGCGGCGGGCCTCGGCGATCGTCGCCTCGGTGTCCAGCGCGAGATAGGGGGAAACCTCCAGGCTCACATAGCCGTCGATCCCGCCGGTCGCCTCGAAGACCGGGTGCAGGGCGTCGGCGGCGCGGCGAATATCCTCCACCGCCATCGCCTCATAGACGCCGACCGCGTCCAGATCGTCGCGGGCCGCGAGGGCCTTGAACTGGTCATCGTACTCCTTGCCGCCTGTCATCGCTTTTTCGAAGATGGCGGGGTTGGAGGTGACGCCCTTCAGCGCGTCCGCCTGGACGAGGCCGCCAAGGCTGCCATCGGCGATGTAGCCGCGGCGGATGAAATCCAGCCAGGCCGATTGGCCGAAGGATTCCAGTTGCTTGAGCGGATTGCCCGTGCCCTGGGGCGAAGTGGTCTGTGCGTCGTTCATGCCAGTGTCTCCTCGTCCCGGCCGCTCGGCCGTCCGGACCTTGGGGTGGAAGCATAAAGCCCGGGGGCGGTCCAGACTACCCTGGGTGGTGGCTTTGGGCTTCGGGGTGGGGGAGGCAAAAGGCCAGGGGCGCTGCCCCTTGTGTCTGCAGAGTATGTCAGAGTGATAGCGCCGCTGGGGTGGGGCATGCCCCACCCCAGCGGTGCGGTCCGCAGGCCGAGTGCCCCTTGGTGCTGCAAACCGTGGTCCAGCGAGGCCGCG
>DATJWY010000200.1:0-5182 GCA_035500775.1 Acetobacteraceae bacterium | reverse complement strand
TGGGTCCATGTGCGGCATTGCCGGGCTTTTCCTTAAAGATCCCAGTTTGGAGCCGGAACTCGGCCGTCTCTCCGCTGGCATGTTGACCGTGCTGACCGCGAGAGGGCCCGACAGTGCCGGCTTCGCGGTGTATGGCGCCGGCACGGCTGGCCAGGTGAAGCTCACCGTTCGTCTGCCGGAAGGCACCGATCCGTGGGCGGTCGCGGGCGGCCTCGAAGCCGCGCTGGATGTGCAGGTGAAGGCGGTGCCGCGTGGCGACCACGTGGTGCTGAGCCTGCCCGCCGCGCAGGAGCAGGCGGCGCGCGCCACGCTCGCCCGCATCGCCCCCGAGAGCCGGGTGGCCGGCGCGGGCAGCCGGATGGAGTTGTTCAAGGGCGTCGGCCTGCCGGCCGATGTCGCGACCCGCTTCGGGCTCGCCGGCATGAGCGGCACGCACGCCATCGGCCATACCCGCATGGCGACCGAATCCGCGGTGACGACCGCCGGCGCGCACCCTTTCTCCACTGGGGCGGATCAGTGCCTGGTGCATAATGGCTCGCTGTCCAACCATAACAGCCTGCGCCGCATGCTCGCGCATGAGGGCCTCGCCATGGAAACCGCCAACGACTCCGAGGTGGCGGCGGGCTATCTGAGCTGGCGCATGGCGCAGGGCGCGCCGCTCGACGAGGCGCTGCGCGCGGCGCTCGCCGATCTCGACGGGTTCTACACCTTCGTCGTCGGGACGGAATCCGGCTTCGGCGTGCTGCGCGACCCGGTCGCCTGCAAGCCGGCGGTGATGGCGGAAACCGACGCGTATGTGGCGTTCGGCTCGGAATATCGCGCGCTCGTCGATCTGCCCGGTATCGAGAACGCGCACATCTTCGAGCCCGAGCCGGCGCGCGTGTATTTCTGGAATCGTGACACGGCGGAGGCCCGGTCGTGAACATGCCTTTGAACACCAGCAGCTTCGACCTCGCCGCCGTGAAGGTGCGGGATCTGAACGCGGCGCTGCACGCCATTCCCGCCGAGGCGGGGCAGGGGCCGTGGCGCGTGCTGAATCCGCGCGGCCTGCACGCCATCGCCGTCGGCATCGACGCGCCGGTGAGCGTCAAGGTCGAGGGGCATGTCGGCTATTACTGTGCCGGCATGAACAAGCAGGCGCATGTGGTCATCGAGGGGAATGCCGGTCCCGGCGTCGCCGAGAACATGATGTCGGGCGAGGTGCGGGTGCGCGGCGATGCCGGCCAGGCGGCCGGCGCCACCGGCCGCGGCGGGCTGCTCGTCATCGAGGGCAATACCGGCGCGCGCTGCGGCATCTCCATGAAGGGGATCGACATCGTCGTGCGCGGCTCGGTCGGCCACATGAGCGCCTTCATGGCGCAGACCGGCAACCTGGTCGTCTGCGGCGATGCCGGCGAGGCGCTCGGCGACAGCCTCTACGAGGCGCGCCTGTTCGTGCGCGGCGCGGTGCGCTCGCTCGGCGCGGATTGCGAGGAAAAGACGATGGGCGAGGCCGATCGCGCGATCCTCGACTCCCTGCTGGCCCGCGCCGGTCTTGCCCATGAGTTCGCGGCGTCCGAGTTCCGGCTCTACGGCTCGGCGCGGCGGCTCTATCATTTCCACGTCGATAACGCTTCGGCGTACTGAGGCAGAGATGGACACTCCTTCTCCCCGGATCCCGCGCACCGTTCCGCGCCAGTCCGCGACCTTCGACCGCTATACGATCAGCGAGATCCAGCGCGCCGCCGCGACCGGCATCTATGACATTCGCGGCGGCGGCGCGAAGCGCAAGGTGCCGCATTTCGACGATCTGCTGTTCCTCGGCGCGTCGATGTCGCGCTATCCGCTGGAAGGCTATCGCGAACGCTGCGACACCAGCGTGACGCTGGGCACCCGCTTCGCCAGGAAGCCGATCCAGCTCAAGACCCCGGTCACCATCGCCGGTATGAGCTTCGGCGCGCTCTCCGGCCCCGCCAAGGAGGCGCTCGGCCGTGGCGCGACCCTCGCCGGCACCTCCACCACCACGGGCGATGGCGGCATGACGCCGGAGGAGCGCGGGCACTCCAGCATCCTCGTCTATCAGTACCTGCCCTCGCGCTACGGCATGAACCCGGACGATCTCCGCCGCGCCGACGCGATCGAGGTGGTGGTCGGCCAGGGCGCCAAGCCGGGCGGCGGCGGCATGCTGCTCGGGCAGAAGATCTCCGCCCGCGTCGCCGCGATGCGCGACCTGCCGGAAGGCATCGACCAGCGCTCCGCCTGCCGGCACCCGGACTGGACCGGGCCGGACGACCTCGAGATCAAGATCGAGGAGCTGCGCGAGATCACCGACTGGGAGAAGCCGATCTACGTCAAGGTCGGGGCCAGCCGGCCCTATTACGACGTGGCGCTCGCGGTGAAGGCCGGCGCCGACGTGGTGGTGCTGGACGGCATGCAGGGCGGCACGGCGGCGACGCAGGAAGTCTTCATCGAGAATGTCGGCCTGCCGATCCTTGCCGCCATCCGCCCGGCGGTGCAGGCGCTGCAGGACCTCAACATGCACCGCAAGGTGCAGCTCATCGTCTCCGGCGGCATCCGCAACGGCGCGGACGTGGCCAAGGCGATGGCGCTCGGGGCGGACGCGGTGGCCATCGGCACCGCGGCGCTGATCGCCCTCGGCGACAATGATCCGGCGCTGGAGGCGGAATACCAGAAGCTCGGCACCACCGCCGGCGCCTATGACGACTGGCACGAGGGCCGCGACCCGGCCGGCATCACCACGCAGGACCCGGAACTGGCCAAGCGCTTCGATCCGGTGCTCGGCGGCCGGCGGCTCGCCAATTACCTCTCGGTGATGACGCTGGAGGCGCAGACCATCGCTCGTGCCTGCGGCAAGAGCCACCTGCATAATCTGGAGCCCGAGGACCTGGTGGCCCTCACCGTCGAGGCCGCCGCCATGGCGCGGGTTCCGCTCGCCGGGACCGATTGGATCCCGGGGCGCACCGGGTACTGAAATCCGCCTGCAACGACCGGCCGGAACAAGGCCGGTGTCATAAAACAGAGGCGAGGGACCCGCTCTGATGGTTCCCCGTTCCGCCATGGGGCGGGGCGGGGAACCGGACCCCTCAAGGGCCAGGGCCGCGACGCGGCCTTGACCGGGGGGCGGGAACTGGTCCGCAGCCAGCATACGGCCACGCCAACCGCAAACACGAACCGGGACGCATACATGGCAATCGATCTGGCGCAAGCGGCCAAGGAACGCGGCATCAAGTTCTTCCTGATTTCGTTCACGGACCTGTTCGGCGCCCAGCGCGCCAAGCTGGTGCCGGCCTCGGCGATCGCCGGCATGCAGCAGAACGGCGCCGGCTTCGCCGGCTTCGCGAGCTGGCTCGATCTCTCGCCGGCCGATCCCGACATGATCGCGATGCCGGACCCGGACAGCCTGATCCAGCTTCCCTGGAAGCCGGAAGTCGGCTGGCTCGCCTCCGATCTCTGGATGGCCGGCGTGCCGGTGGAGCAGGGGCCGCGCAACGTGCTCAAGCGCGTGATCACGGATGCGGCCTCGCTCGGCCTGCGCATGAAGAGCGGCGTCGAGTGCGAGTTCTTCCTGACCACCCCGGATGGCGAGGCGATCGCCGATACCGCCGACCGCGCCGCCAAGCCCTGTTACGACCAGGCCGCGCTGATGCGTCGCTACGATGTCATCACCGAGATCTGCGAGGCGATGCTGGCGCTCGGCTGGAAGCCGTATCAGAACGACCATGAGGACGCGAACGGCCAGTTCGAGATGAACTGGCATTACGACGACGCCCTCCTCACCGCCGACCGCCACTCGTTTTTCAAGTTCATGGTCAAGTCGGTGGCGGAGAAGCATGGCCTGCGCGCCACCTTCATGCCGAAGCCGTTCATCAACCTCACTGGCAGCGGCTGCCACGCGCATGTGTCGCTGTGGCGGGACGACGCCAACGTCTTCCAGGACCGGGCTGGCGAGCTTGGCGTCTCGGCGCTCGGCTACCACTTCCTCGGCGGCGTCATCAACCATGCGGACGCGCTGTGCGCGATCCTCAATCCGACGATCAATTCCTACAAGCGCATCAACGCGCCGCGCACCATCTCCGGCGCCACCTGGTCACCGAACACGGTCACGTATTCGGGCGACAACCGCACGCATATGATCCGTATTCCGGAGGGCGGCCGGTTCGAGATGCGCCTCGCGGACGGCGCGTCGAACCCCTATCTGCTGCAGGCGGGCATCCTGGCCGCCGGCCTCGACGGGGTGCGGCGCGAGACCGATCCGGGCAAGCGCCTCGACATCAACATGTACACCGACGGCCATAAGGTCGAGAACGCGAAGCGCCTGCCGCTGAACCTGCTCGACGCGCTGCGGGCGCTGGATCATTCGAGCGCGCTGCGGGAGTCGCTCGGCGACTCCTTCGTGGATGCCTACCTGAAGCTGCGGCATCAGGAGTGGAACGACTTCTCCCGGCACCTGACGCAGTGGGAGCGCGACAACACGCTCGATTGCTGATGTCGCGGCAAGGCGAGGGACTGTGCCCCTCGCCTTGCAACGGTCCTGTCGTGGCGCGACGCTTGCGTTCCCGGTGGGCGGCGCGGCGCGGGCAGAGGCCGGCGTCGCTGCTGTCAGCGTGAGGGGAAAACGGCGTGCGGAGCATTCTCGTCTATGGCCTGGCCGCCTTCGCCGAAATCGGCGGCTGCTTCGCCTTCTGGAGCTGGCTCAGGCTGGACCGCTCGGCGCTCTGGCTGTTGCCGGGGCTGGTGTCGCTCTGCCTGTTCGCCTACCTGCTGACGCGCATCGACGTCGATGCCGCCGGGCGCGCCTATGCCGCCTATGGCGGGATCTACATCCTCGCCTCGGTCGTCTGGCTATGGGCGGTGGAGAGCGTGACGCCGACGCGGACGGATGTGCTCGGGGTCGCTGTCGCCCTGGCCGGCACGGCGATCATCCTTGCCGGTGCGCGGCACGGGGCTGAGTAAACTCCCGGGGCTAGACCATGATTGCCTGAGATTGAAGCGCAGAGACTTGGGGCTTTGCCCCAAACCCCACTGGGGCCTTGAGGCCCCAGACCCCCAATATATTTAAGTAATGGATTCCAAAGGCTCCGCCTTTGGCGGGGTCCAGGGGCAGAGCCCCTGGCCTTCCTTCAGGTCAACCCAAAACTATCACGCTCTAAAACCCAAACATATGGTCAAGCGAGAACGCCCC
>DATJWY010000199.1:0-17328 GCA_035500775.1 Acetobacteraceae bacterium | reverse complement strand
CCCCGCGGCGTCCCTGAAAAGACCAATCACCCGGTCCTCGATGCTGGCAATCGTCGCCGCGCCCAGGCGATGACGGCGAGGCAGGCCGTGGAGAAGCCGAGCATGGCGAGGCCGACCGACGCCGCGCCCGCATAGTCGAATTGCTGGAGGCGGATCACGATCATCAGCGGCGCGATCTCGCTCACCATCGGCATGTTGCCGGCGATGAAGATCACGGAACCATACTCGCCGACACCGCGGGCGAAGGCGAGGCCGAAGCCGGTGAGCAGCGCCGGAGCGAGCGCCGGCAGCAGGATGCGCCAGACGATCTGGCCCGGCCGGGCTCCGAGCGTCTCCGCCGCCTCCTCCACGTCACGCGGCATGTCGCGCAGCACCGGCACGGCGGTGCGCACGATGAAGGGCAGGCCGACGAAGATGAGCGCGACGACGATGCCGGCGGGCGCGTAGGCGATCTTCAGCCCGAGCCGGGCGAGCGGCGCGCCGAGCCAGCCATCCGGGGCGTAAAGGGCGGTCAGGGTGATGCCG
Source organism: Acetobacteraceae bacterium (assembly GCA_035500775.1). Lineage (GTDB taxonomy): Bacteria > Pseudomonadota > Alphaproteobacteria > Acetobacterales > Acetobacteraceae > DATJWY01. The sequence continues at coordinate 16,803 of DATJWY010000199.1, read as the reverse complement.
GCCACCGCCGTCGGCAGGGCGAAGGGCAGATCGATCACCGCGTCCAGCACGCGCCAGCCCGGCGGGCGCACCCGCGCCAGCACCCAGGCGATGACGAGCCCGATCGGCACATTGATCAGCGCCGCCAGCAGCGAGGTGCCGAAGCTGAGCCGGAGCGCGGCCAGCACGCGCGGCTGCAGGAGCGAGGCGACGAAGCCCGACACGCCAAGCTCCCAGGGCCGCACGGCGAGGGCGCCGAGCGGCAGCAGGACCAGCAGGGATAGCCAGAGCACGGTCACCCCGAGGCCGGGGCCGAACCCCGGCAAGGTATTGACCAGCCGCAGCCGGGCGACGAGCGCGCTGCTCATTTCGGCGTATAGATGTGGTCGAACACGCCGCCATCGGCGAAATGCCGGGCCTGCACCTTCGTCCAGCCGCCGAGGCTCGCGACGTCGAAGGTCTCGATCGGCCGGAACTGGTCAGCGTAATGCTTCGCCACCTCCGGGTCACGCGGGCGGAAATAGTGCCGCGCGCCGATCTCCTGCCCTTCCTTGGTGAACAGGAAGCGGAGATAGGCCTCCGCCGCCGCCTGGGTGCCGTGGCGCTTCACGATGCTGTCAACCACCGCGACCGGCGGCTCGGCGAGGATGCTGACCGGCGGATAGACCACGTCGAACTTGTCCGGCCCGAGATCGCGCACGGCGAGCAGCGCCTCGTTCTCCCAGGCCAGCAGCACGTCGCCCTGGCCGCGCTGCACGAAGGTGTTGGTGGCACCGCGCGCGCCGGTATCGAGCACCGGCACATGCTGGTAGAGCGCGCGCAGATAGGCTTCCGCCTTGGTCTCGTCCTGGCCGTTCTGGCGCAGCGCCCAGCCATAGGCGGCCAGATAGTTCCAGCGCGCGCCGCCGGAGGTCTTGGGGTTCGGGGTGATGACCGCGATGTCGTCGCGGATCAGGTCCGACCAGTCATGGATGCCCTTCGGGTTGCCCTTGCGCACCAGGAACACAATCGTGCTGGTGTAGGGCGTCGAATGGCTGGGCAGCCGGTCCTGCCAATTCTTCGCGAGCAGGCCATGCGCGGCCAGCGCGTCGATGTCATAGGCGAGGCCGAGGGTGACGACATCCGCCTCCAGCCCGTCCAGCACCGCCCGGGCCTGCGCCCCGGAGCCGCCATGCGAGGCCCGGACGACGATCGGCTGACCGGTCTTCTTCTGCCAGTCGGCGGCGAAGGTGGTGTTGACGTCGCGATACAGTTCGCGGGTCGGGTCGTAGGAGACGTTGAGCAGCGTGGTTTGCGCCGTGGCGACGCCGCCGGCGAGCGTCGCGGCGACAGCGATGGTCGCCAGCAGGATGCGGGGATACGCCATGACTAACTCCCGAATTGGGTATGAATCGGTCAGGGTAGGAATTGGAGCAGGATGGATCGCCGGCGCGGGCGACACGCCTCAGCGACGACAGCACCGCGGCGTCACGACACCGCTTTTCCCTGCGCCCATGGCAATCCGCATGACGGAGTGTTTCACGACCAGAGCCCGTCCTTGATACGATCTCGCACGGGATATTCCACTATATATATTCGTAAGTCAACATCCCATCACCAACCCCACATCGGGCAGCAGTGGAAATAGCGCCTCACGCGCGCGCAACCCCTTCCCTCAGGCGCAACGGGTCAATCGATAATAGCCCCACGACAATCCACCATCAGAAGCCGTGTGATGTGCCTGACGCCTGACACCAGGGCCGGAGGGGCGAGGTATGCAAGTGTGTCGTAGCGGCCACGCGTCGGCCATAAAAAAGTAAACCGGCTCTTAAGTTAGAGGCTGCGCGAGACTATCTGCGTCCGATCCCGAAGCGGAAAGACGCCTCTGGCCGCCCCGAAGCGCATTCCTTGCGGAACACAAAAAGGCCTAAAAATATCGGGATACGCAGTTTCGCAACGCAGCAAAGTGGCCCAAAGACTCGATCGGACTTCACATCTTCTCTAGGTAAGATCCCTTATCCAGGGCCGATGGAGTGACACGATACCCAGGAGCGGTCTCTCAGTAAGGACAGTTCGATGCTGTATCAGTATTACGAGTGGCAAAAGGCAACGTTGAGTCCGGTGCGGTTCTTGGCCAACCAGGCCTTGAACCTGCTTGAGCTGCCGGGCAACCCTCTGCGACCTACCCCGCTCGGCCGCATCGCCGCCGCGGCTCTGGACAGTTTCGAGCACTCGACCCGGCATTTCGACAAACCCGCCTTCGGCCACCAGACGACGGTGATCGACGGCGAGACCGTGGCGATCACGGAAGAGGTCGTCGCTCGGCGCCCCTGGGGCGATCTGCTGCGTTTCCGCCGCGAGGCCGAGCGCCCCAACGATCCGCGCGTGCTGTTGGTGGCCCCGATGTCCGGGCACTTCGCCACCCTGCTGCGCGGCACCGTGGAAGCCTTCCTGCCCGACCACGACGTGTACATCACCGACTGGATCAACGCGCGCGACGTGCCGGCAGCGGAACCGAACTTCGATCTGGATGATTATATCAACTACCTGATCGACTTTTTCCGCCTGCTCGGCCCGGGGGCGCACACCATCGCCGTGTGCCAACCGGCGGTGCCCGTCCTCGCAGCGGTGGCGCTGATGAACGCGGCCGGCGACCCGGCGGCGCCGAAATCCATGACCCTGATCGGCGGCCCGATCGACACGCGCGAGGCCCCGACAGAGGTGAACCTGTTCGCCAAGCGGCACAGCCTCGACTGGTTCCGCCGGCATGTGATCCATCCGGTGCCGTTCGGCTGCCCGGGCTTCATGCGGAAAGTCTATCCCGGCTTCCTGCAACTCGCCGGCTTCATGGCCATGAATCTCGACCGGCACATGGAAGCGCACTGGCAGATGTTCCTGCACCTCGTGGACGGGGACGGTGAATCCCTCTCTTCCAAGCGCGCCTTCTACGAGGAATACCGCGCCGTGATGGACATGTCGGCGGATTACTACCTGCAGACGATCGCCACGGTGTTCCAGGAGCATTTGCTGCCGCGCGGCCTGATGGTCTCGCGCAACCGGAACGTGGAGACCGCCGCGGTGGAGCGCACCGCCCTGCTGACCATCGAGGGCGAGCGCGACGACATCTCGGGCATCGGGCAGACGCGCGCGGCGCATGCGCTGTGCCGCAACCTGCCGGATTCCATGCGCCAGCATCTGGAGCAGCCGGGCGTCGGCCATTATGGCCTGTTCAACGGCCGGCGGTTCCGCGAGGAAATCGCGCCCTACATCAAGAATTTCATCCAGACGCACGCCGCCTGAACAACGGGACGGTTTTATCGGCCGGACCGATCCCGGTTCGGCTGATACCATTCTCAAAGAAACAACGGCGGACCAGACCGGTCCGCCGTTGTTTCTTTGCCCGCCACCCCGGCGCGCTGCGGCAAAAGCCGAAATCGCGACAATCGTGATCCGGCCGGACGGTGTGACGTCCGGGGATGGCATGAAGCGATCGGGCGGGTTCCGCCGGCAGGTGCGCCGCCAGCGGAAACCCTGAGGCCTCAGACCGCCTTCTTCAGATTCGGGCTGGCCTTGAACCGCACCGTCTTGCCCGCCTTCACCTTCACCGGCTCACCCGTGCGCGGGTTCATCGCCTTGCGCGCCTTGGTCTTCTTAACAGTGAAGGTGCCGAACGACGGCAGGGTGAAGCCGCCTTCCCGCTTCAACTGCTTGACGATCGCCTCGATCAAAGCCCCCGCGGCCGCGTTGGCGGCGACGCCGGTGCAATTCGTCGAGTCCTGAATGACGCTGGCTATGAACGCCTTGCTCATTGGTCGGTCAGTCCTTTCAATCCCCGGTTACCGTCAGCACCGGGATTCGGCCGTTTACTAAGGAGCATGCTCTTACTGCGTTGCTCCACCTTGCGCCAGATACATGTTCATCACAGAAACGGTTTGCCACGCATATCGGCTTAATAGATAAGCATCGTTGACGAGCCTTCCCATATGGCCCGATAGGGGGAACCAAAGATTGACTGCGGGTCAGGGCACGGGGCCGATTCGGGGTGGAAACGCAGGCATCCATTCCCGCCCGACCTCCAGCGACAAATTCAGATTATAGTAAGGGTCTTCCTGCAAAACCGCGCCCCAGCGCCGCCGGAGCAGACCGACCTCGGCCGCTTCCAGGGATTCGCGACCACCGGAATAGTGCCGGCCGAGCGAGAGCGATTCGTAATGGAACAACTCGGCTGACGCACTCTGGAGAATCCGAAGGCCGGCAGCCCGAATCTTCAAGCAAAAATCGACATCGTTCAGGGCGACGGCGAATTTCTCGTCCAGGCCGCCAACACGGAAATAGTCCTGCCTGCGCACGAGCAGGCAGGCGGCGCTGACCACGGAAACCGGACGGTCGATTCGCGCGAGGCCGTGATACCCGGGCGCGGCGCGCGGGGCGAGACGGTCGATATGCTCGCAAAGACCGCCGAGCCCCAGCAGGACACCGGCGTGCTGCACGCTACCATTGCCGTAATAGAGCCGCGCGCCCACCGCGCCGACCCCAGGCTGCAGCAGCAAACTCGCCATCGCCGACAGCCAGGACGGAACGATCGGCGCCACATCGTCATTCAGCAGCAACAGCAACGCGCCTTCGGCCGATTCGGCCGCGATCGTGTTGATCCGTGAAAAATTGAAGCCGGGCAAACGCCCATCCACGACTCGCACGCGCGGCAGGGCACGGACCCGCGCGAGAATCGCCGCCTGCCGCGCATCCGCGGGATCGATCCGCGACACCGCGACCAGGATCTCGAACGCCGGATAATCGGTTTTCTCAATCACCGCGCGCAGGCAACGCAGGACATGTGCCGACCGGCAGGCAGACGGAACAATCATGCTGACAAGCGGCAGCGCCCGCTTGTCAGTCATGCGAGTGACCCGGACCGGCCGCCCCGACTCGACCCGGACCGGAATCCCGGCGGCCGCGCAATCTTCCCGCGCCAGCCGCGCGACATCGTCCGGCGACGGATCGGCAAGCGCGGCGGCCCGATGCGCCAGCACGAAAGGCAGGTGGCGCGCGATCAGGCCCGGCCGCTCCCGCCCCAGCCGCAGCCAGAGCGCGAGTCGCGCCAGATCGGCGGAGGCCGGCAATCCGGCCGGCAACGCGCCCCGCAGCAACGATGCCCGCACCAGCCAGAGCCCCTGCGCCAGCAACCCGGCGCGGATAAGTTCCGGGTCCGCGGGCAGCTTGAAGAAAGGCGCGCAGCGTTGCCCGTCGCGCGCCAGGCGGTCCTGATCGGCATAGAGAATATCGGCGCCCGGATCAGCGGCCAGACTGGCGGCGGCCACCGCGAGCGCGTGCGGCGGCAGGATCTCGCCGGCTTGCAGGATCGCGACATAGCCGTCCGGCGCCTCGGCCGCGACCCGTTGCCACGCCCCGTCGCCGCCGAGAATGACCGGCGGCCCGGCCAGGGGGTGCCACTGCGCGGTGAGCGCGCGCAGGGTCGCCGCGACGAGATCCGGCGCCGCGCCGGCCACCACCGCATGCAGCGGCGGCGCTCCGGCGACCCGCCCCACGAGCGCGGCACGTTCCGCCTCTCCCCAGCGGTCGAAGAGCGCGACCCACGCGACATAGCCGGGCGCGGCGGCTCCACCCATCGATGCCCGGCCGAGCGCGGTGCGCAGCCGGCCGGGCAGACCAAGCGGAGACCCGAGCAAAGCCGCCGCCAGACCGGGAATCGCACGCGGCAGCAGCAACGAGGCGGCGAGGCCCCGGCTCAGCCGGACGACGCGCAGCGACGGACTCGCCTGCGCGGAGAAGATCTCAAGCGTGACCGCACCGGCTTCGCGCGGCACGTGAACAAGCGCGGTGAGCCCCTGCACGATCCGGCCGCGCGCCAGGAACACGTCGCGCACCGTATGGCCGCGCGCCGCATCCATGATGCGCAGCCGGGCCGGCGCCGCGACGCCGTCCACCAGGAAGCCGCACCATTGTCCGGCGCACGCGGCCGGCAGCGCGGTGCTCCACACATGCGACCAGCGAGTCGGCGTTTCCTGCGCCAATACCGGGCTGAAGAGCTGCACCATGATCCTGCCCGCGCCTGAGAAACGATCCGCCAGGGCCAGGACCGGCCTGATGGACCAGCCGACTCGCCCGGACGCCCGGCCGGAACGGAGTCAGCCGGCGACGCTCCGGTTACAGCAGCACGAGGAGAAATGAAAACAACCGAACCAGCGAAGGCCCGACGCCAGCCCAGAAATGGAAACGGCCGGACCCGAAGGTCCGGCCGTGGACAACAACCCGAACGCAGCAGCCCCGAAGGGCTGCCTGGATGCCGTCAGGAGAAGTTGGTGTTGTTGAGGCTCGACACACCCTGGAAGGTGATCTTGGTGTTGTCGGACAGGGTAACCGTGGCGCTGACCGCGGCGCCACCGATGCCGGCCACGGTCTGGGCCGTCGCCAGCACACTGCTGACGCTCTGGCCGACGATCTGCAGCTTGTCGGCCGCGGAGAAGTCGCTGATGAGATCAGCGCCGCCACCCTGACCGACGGTGAAGATGAAGGTGTTGGCGCCCGCGCCACCCGTGAGGGTCGCGTTGCCGGTGCCGCCCAGCAGGGTGTCGTCGCCAGACCCGGCCACCAGGGAGTCGGCCCCGCTGCCGGCGAAGAACGCGTTCTTACCGGTGCTGCCGGCCGCGTTCAGGGTCTCGTTGCCAGAGCCGGCGATGAAGAGGTTGCCGTCCGACGAGCCAAAGAAATTGGTGACCGAACCGTCCGTGCCGAAGATCGTCTCGGCCGCGCTGCCGCCGACGACTGTGCTCGCACTCGAACCGCCGATGAAGGTCGTCGCGGAGGAACCGCCGAAGAAGACGATACCGCCGGTGCCGGCGTAGATGGTTTCGGCGCTGCCGGAGTTACCCCCGACGACGCTCTCCAGGCTCGAGCCGCCGACGATCGTGGCGTGACCGCCGGTGAACGCCAGGCCGTTCGTGCCGGCAGCAAAGACGAGGCTGTTACCAGAGCCCGCGACGACGGTGGTGCCGGTGCCATGGTCGGCGAACGTGGCGTCGCCGGAGCCGCCCGCCACCAGCCCGTTGGTGCCGGCCAGATTCATGGTGACGGTACCAGAGCCGCCCCAGATCGTGTCGTTCGCACCGGCCGCGCTGTAGGTGTCGTTGCCGCTGCCGGCCTGGAACACCACGGCGGCGCGGGTCGCCATCAGGGTGGCGCCGGAGCTGGAGCCGCCGCTCACGGTGATCGCGGACGAGTCGCCCGAGGTCGAATCGGTGAGAAGGACGAACTGGTAGCCGGACGGGATGGTGATCGCGCCGGTCGGGTTTGTGTCGATGGACAGCATGTTGACCGCGCCGGGCACGGTCGACGGTGTCGGCACCGTGTCACCGGTGAGGGTTTGAGAGACCAGATTCCCCGTCGATCCCAGCGCCGCGATGATCGCGCTGTTGAAACCACTCACGAGCGAAGTGGCTTGGGCGGGCACGTTTAGAGTAACGGGCGCGCCATTGGCGCCGGTAATGGTTACGGTAGCCATCGGGTTCGGTTCCTGTCCTAAATTCCACCATAAGGCGGCACGGCATCCGTAACCCTCTTAGTTCGTTGCCATGCAGCAATCAAGGATTTCCAAGTACATTTTCGGGGCGCCCCGGTGCTCCGGTGACTCACTGCTGGAACACACCCCCGAGTAACTGCGTATCTATTCCGTAACACTCAAATATAGGACATCATAAACTCAAGTTAATGCGCCTAATGTAAACTATCGCCTCGTAACCAATGTCACATCACCGAATCGTATATGGCAATATATTAGTCTCAACCGACAACAGCGCTCGTTTTTCTGTCGAAAAATGCCACGACCACTCCATTTCGCTCCGGTTACGACTATGACAGCGCCCCTGCCATTTCTTCCAGCTCAACCATAGATCATCTGGACTTATCCCCAAGCGGACACCGTGCCGTGCCGCCCGCCGGAACCGCCCCCGATGCGCCGCGAACGGAAATTCACACTTCGCTAAGAAAATGGACGCGGCGGCGTCCGCCCATGATGGGCGATCATGCCCGCATCACCGGTCCGGCCTCACCCCGCCCGAACGTGAATCCCCGCGCCAGGCCAAACCCGGCTACGATCCTGTCATCGCGGAGGCGTCATGAGCGGAACCTTGCCAATCGGCGTCACCGGCGGCGATCTCGCCGGGCTCCCCCTCTCCGGCGGCGCGGCGCATCCGGGGCCGGGCCTGCCGATGGCGCCGATGCCCGGCTGGATCGCCGCCGCCCGCCCGGCCTGAGCCCCATGGACCGGACCGATCCATTCGCCCTGCGCTCGCCGGCCCTGGTCTGGTTCCTGGGGCATTCCATGCGCTGGTATTTCCACCGCCGATTCCACGCCGTCCGCATCGCACGCGACGGCATGCCGGCGATCCCCGCGGGGCGACCGCTTATCATTTATTCCAACCACCCCTCCTGGTGGGACCCGGCGCTGTTCGTCCTGCTCGGCAACCGCCTGTTCCCCGGCCGGCCCGGCTTCGGGCCGATGGAGGCGGCGGCGCTCAGCCGCTATCCGCTGCTGCGCCGCATCGGCATATTCGGCATCGAGAAGCAGGGGCTGCGCGGCGCCGCCCGCTTCCTGTCCATCACCCTCAAGGCGCTTGCCGACCCGCGGACGATCCTCTGGGTGACGGCGGAAGGCGGCTTCACCGATCCGCGGCAACGCCCGGTCCGGCTCCGGCCCGGCATCGCGCATCTCGCCCGCACGGTGCCGCAGGCGGTGCTGCTGCCGCTCGCCCTGGAATACACGTTCTGGAACGAAAACCGGCCGGAGGCACTGCTACGCTTCGGCGAGGCGCTGCCGGCGGCGCCGGACCAGGGCGTGGCGGCGTGGACGGAATTGCTGGCCGGGTCCCTCACGGCCACCATGGACCGTCTGGCGGAGGATGCGATGACGCGGGACGCCGGACGGTTCCACACGCTGGTCCACGGACGCAGCGGCGTCGGCGGCGCCTATGACACGCTGCGCCAGGTCCGGGCGCTCACCGCCGGACGGCGTTTCGCCCCCTCACCCGACTCGGCGGAGTAACGGCGCGTCAGATGGAAGCATCCTCTCCCGCGCGATCCTCGCCCGCGCCCTCCAGCTCCAGCAGCGCCTCGGCTTCCGCCGCCTCCAGCGCGCCCACCGCGCGGAGTTTCCGCCCGACCGCCCGCGTGCGCCGCCTTGCATCGTCGATGGTGCGGGACATGGTGCCGGCGTTGCGCGCCAGCTTCTCCAGCACCTCGTCCATCTTCAGCATTTCCTGCTTGGTGGCGCCGAGCAGCTGGCTGATCGCATCCGCCTTCTGCTCCAGCGCCAGCGTCACGTAGCCGAGATGGATGGTACGGAGCAGGGCCGGCACCAGCGCCGGCCCCATCACCAGCACACGGCAGGTGCGGCCGATCTCGTCGATCAGGCCGGGGCTGCGCGCCACCTCGGCATAGAGTCCGTCGGTCGGCAAATAGAGGATGGCGAACTCCACCGTCAGCGGCGGCACGATGTATTTGTCGGCGATCTTGCGCGCCTCCGCCCGCAGCCGCCCCTCCAGCGCCCGGCGAGCGGCGCGCTCGCCCTCGGAATCCCCCTGCTCGGCGGCGAGCAGCAGCCGCTCGTAATCCTCCACCGGAAACTTGGCGTCGATCGGCAGCAGCCGCGCCTCGCCGCGCCCCGGCATGCGGACGGCGAATTCCACCACCTCGGCGCTGTCGTCGCGCAGCCGGCGGTTGGTTTCGTAGGCGCCCTCGGGCAGCACGTCGTCGAGCAGCGCCCGGAGCTGCGCCTCCCCCCAGCCGCCGCGTGTCTTGACGTTGCTGAACAGCCGCTTGAGGTCGCCGATCTGCGCCGTCACCGCCTGCACGTCGCCCATCGCCTTCTGCACGGCGGCGAACTGGTCGATGACGCGCTGGAAGCTGCCCTGCATCTGCTTCTCCACCGCCGCATGCAGCCCCTCGCTCACCTCGCGCTGGATCTCGGCGAGGCGGGCCGCGTTGGCCTCGGCCATCTCGCGCAGCTTCGTCTCCAGCAGCGCCCGGCTCTCCCCCTGCTCGCGGACGAGCGCGGTGGTCAGGGCGCCGAGTCGCTCTTCCGCGCCAAGCCGCACCTGCTCCACCCGCGTCGCGAGCGCCCGCTCGGCGGCGGCGAGATGCGACCGGCTGGTTTCCGCCTCCGCCCGCTGGCCTGCCAGCACCTGCTCCAGCATCAGCCGCAGGCGCTGCGTCTCGTCCCGCGCCGCCCCCGCGCGCGACAGGCGCAGGCAGAGCGCGAGCAGCACCAGCAGCAGCGCCACCGCAAGCACGCCAGCGGCGGCGGCGATCATGGACAGGCCATCACTCATGGGAACCTCGGTCATCATCCGCCGCTTATGCGGCGGCCGCCCGGCGTCGCAAAGCCCGGCGCCGGACCGCAAACACCCCGCGCCCCTTGCCTTGGCTTTTCCCTGCCCCGTTAATGCCGGGATACAAGCGCAGGGAGAACGAACCGTGGAACAGCCGAGTGTCATCGCGCGACGGGACGGCAGGATCGGGCGGCTGCAACTCAACCGTCCGCGCGCCTTGAACGCCCTGGACCAGACGATGATCCGCCGTCTGCGCGCGGCGCTGGCGGGCTGGCGCGATGATCCGCTCGTGCATGCCGTGGTGATCGAGGGAGAAAGCGGCCGGGCCTTCTGCGCCGGCGGGGATGTCCGGGCGGTGCGCCAGCACGTGCTGGATGGCGGGGCGGATCCGGCGGATCGTTTCTTCGCCGAGGAATATGCCCTGAACCAGACGATCGCCGACTACCCCAAGCCGTATATCGCGCTGATTGACGGCATCTGCCTGGGCGGCGGCATCGGCGTCAGCGTCCATGGTTCGGCGCGGGTGGTGACGGAAACCGCGGCGCTGGCCATGCCGGAAACCGGCATCGGCTTCTTCCCCGATATCGGCGCGAGCTACGTCCTGCCGCGCCTGCCCGGCGCCCTCGGCATGTTCCTCGGCCTGACCGGAACACGACTGACCGGAGCGGACGCGGTGCATGGCGGCCTCGCCACGCATTTCGTGCCCAAGGACCGGCTGGCGGCGCTTTCCGCCGCGCTGGCCGAGGACGGGGTGGCGGCGCTGGCCGGCTTCGCGGCGGCGCTGCCTGACTTCAGCCTGGCGGAACACCGGCCGGCGATCGACCGCTGCTTCTCCGCCGGCGACATCCGCGAGGTGTTCGCCCGGCTGGCGGCTGAAAAATCCCCCTGGGCGGCGGAAACGCTGACGGCGCTGCGGCGGCGCTCCCCGAGCGCCCTTGCCTGGTCCTTCGCGCTGCTGCGTCGCGGGGTGCAACGCTCCCTGCCGCAATGCCTGGAGGCGGAGCTCGCCCTCGCCGGCGAGGTGACGCGGCATCCGGATTTCCTGGAGGGGGTGCGCGCGGTGGTTGTGGACAAGGACCACCAGCCGCGCTGGTCGCCGCCCACCCTGGAGGAAGTCGATTTCGCGGCCATCGCCGCGGTGGTCGGGTAGAGCGCGATCGCTTGAGGCTGACAGTCGGAAAGCGTGAATCGCGCTCTCAAAACAATGCCTGGACCGCGATCGGATCAGTTAACCTGACCCGATCACGGTCTAGGGACGCATCTGTCGAGCTGGCACCGATCCGGCTGGCAAACTTTCGCGCCCAATCAATGGCTTGGCGTGTTCTCACTGCGAACGATCATAATGAGGGTGCGTCCGGCGCATCGGGGCGGCCCGCGCCTCAATCGATGCAGAGGCCGCGGCAATGGCGGCGATAGAGTCCCATTAATGAAAGCCTCGCGCTTCCATTTCCAATTGATGAATGCACCGCACATAGTCTCATAAACAGATCCTGAATCCATCTTTCCATACCACCGCCACCGCGAGCGACCGCAATGGCGCGCGCCGGGGCGGACGCGCCCCGACAGGCCACGGCGAAACGCCTTTTCTCCGGCCATTCATGCCCGCAATGGCTGAAAACAGCCCTTCACCGCCCGCAGGACCGCCCCATCCCGGTGGCGGATACTCATCAGCCCCTTCGAGAATTGCCTTAAAAAATAGATATTCGCTCGCCTTTTGAACGTTTGCGGCTGAATTTTGTTCACACGAGATGCAGAAAATGGGTAGAGCAATACACGTCATGGTGGTAGCGTCCTCTTAAGAGTTGAGGGGGCTACAACCGATGCGTGTTCTGCTTGTCGAGGACGATCTCACCGCTTCCCGCGGCATTGCGCTGATGCTCCGCGCCAGCGGCGCCGTGGTGGACCAGACCGATGCCGGCGAGGAGGCGTTGGATCTTGTCCGGCATTATGATTACGACATCGTTGTCCTCGACCTGATGCTCCCCGACATGGAGGGGTATGAGGTCGTGCGCCGGATGCGGGCGGCGCGCATGGACACGCCGGTGCTGATCCTCTCCGGCCTCTCCCGGCCGCAGGCCAAGGTGAAGGGCTTCGGCATGGGCGCCGACGACTACATCACCAAGCCGTTCGACAAGGCCGAGCTGATCGCCCGCATGCAGGCGATCGTCCGCCGCAGCAAGGGCTTCAGCCAGCCGAGCCTGCAGGTCGGCCCGCTCGCGCTCAACCTGGACAGCCGGGAGGTGACGGCGAACGGCATGGTCGTGCACCTGACCGGCAAGGAATACTCGATCCTGGAGCTCCTGGTGCTGCGCAAGGGCATGGTGCTGACCAAGGAAGCCTTCCTGAACCATCTCTACGGCGGGATGGACGAGCCGGAGATCAAGATCATCGACGTGTTCGTCTGCAAGCTGCGCAAGAAGCTGGCGCAGGCCGGAGCCGATAATCTGATCGGCACGGTCTGGGGCCGCGGCTACATGCTGCGCGACCCGTCCGCCCCGGCGCAGCCGGTGCCGCAGCCCGGCGAGATGGAAGAAAGCTCCGTCCTCACCGCCGCCTGAGCCGGCGCGTGATCACCCCGGTCCGGCAGCCCGCGCCACGGCGCGCCTGCCGGACGAGGGGCGCCGTTCAGGGACCGCCGCTCAGGCGACGAATTGTTCGGCGATGATGCGCTCGGAAAGCCCCTGATCGGGGTCGAACAGAATGGTGGTGCGCACCGTCCGGTCCTCACTGACCGCCACCGAAACCACGTCGCGCACCTCGGTGAAATCGGCCACCGCCGCCACGGGCCGCTTATCCGGCTCCAGCACCTCGAACATCACCTCCGCCGTGCTCGGCAGCAGCGCACCGCGCCAGCGCCGCGGCCGGAAGGCGCTGATCGGGGTCAGCGGCAACAGATTCGCCGAAAGCGGCACGATCGGACCGTGCGCGGAGAGGTTGTAGGCCGTCGATCCGGCCGGGGTGGAAACCAGCACCCCGTCGCAGACCAGCTCCGGCAGCCGGACGCGACCATCGATGGAAACCCGGATCTTCGCCGCCTGCCGCAGCTGGCGGAACAGGAACACGTCGTTGAGTGCCAGCGCCTCCTCGACCGCCCCGGCGCTGGTGACGGCGTGCATGCGCAGGGGATGCAGCACGGCCTCCTGCGCCCGCTCAAGGCGATTGAGCAGCTCTTCCTCATGGAAGGAGTTCATCAGGAACCCGACCGAGCCGCAATTCATGCCATAGACCGGCACCTCGCGGAGCAGCGTCCGGTGCAGCGTCTCCAGCATGAAACCATCGCCGCCGAGGCAGACGACGAGCGAGGCATTGGCCAGAGGCACGTCGCCATAGCGAGCGACAAGCCGCTCCCGACATTCCTGGGCCAGCGGCGTCGGCGACGCCACGAAGCACAGCCGGCTGACATCCCGGCTCACATGCTCTTCCGCCTGATCGCAACCAGCTTGCATGCCCACTCCCTCCGGCATGGTCAGGCGAGCCGCCGATGCTCGAGCACCGGCATGTTCCGGCGCATCCGCGCGGTCAGGGCAGGATCAATCCGCGCCGTCGTCCAGCCTGGCCCATCGGAGGCGCGGGCGACGACATGCCCCCAGGGGTCGGCGATCAAGGAATGGCCATAGGTATAACGCGGTTGCCCGGCACCGTCCTCGTGCCGCCCGGTTGTCGCGGCCGCCACCATCCAGCACTGGGTCTCGATCGCCCGCGCGCGGATCAGCACCTCCCAGTGATCCTTCCCCGTATCCAGGGTGAAGGCCGCGGGCAGGAAGATCACCTCCGCGCCCGCGCGGCGCAGCGCCAGGAACAGTTCCGGGAAGCGAACATCGTAGCAGATGGCGCAGCCCATGCGCAGGCCGCCGGCCTCAAAAGTCACCACCGCGTCGCCGGCGCCGAACGTGGCGCTCTCCCGATAACCGGCACCCGAGGGAGTCACGATGTCGAACAAATGGATCTTGCGGTAGCGCGCGATTTCCGCGCCGCTCGGGTCGAACACCAGGGTGGTGTTGAACAGCACATCCGCCGCCCGCTCGGCGATCGATCCGCCATGCACGGTGATGCCCCGCGCGCGGGCGAGATCACGCAGGAAGGCATAGGCGGCCCCCGCCTCCCCCGCGCCATTCGGCTCCGGCAGGATCTCGGCCGCGGCGAATTTGGTGGCGCGGTCGCCGCCAAGGCAGCTCCACATCTCCGGCAGGGTCACGAGGTCGGGCTGGTCCGCGCCGATGGCGTCGCCGACGAGCGCGGCGGCCTGCGCGATATTGGCGGCCTTGTCGTGGCCCGGCTGCATCTGAATGGCAGTGATCCGCATCGGCATCCCGCTTGGTGCGCGGTCATCAAGCACCGGGGACGGGCCGAGGGCAAGCCTCCCTCCCGGCACCGGCGCCCCTGGCGGCTCCGAAGCGGGACCGGAGTCGCGATACCTATCCTTTCGCCCGACGGGATCAGCCGCGATCCCGGTGCGACCGGATCAGCAGCAGCAATTCCTCCGGGATCGGCTCGCGCAGCACGCGATCATAGGTCTCGGCCAGACTCCGCCGCAGCCAGACGTCGAACTCGATGAGAGTGCCGCCTTCGGTGATCGGCATCGGCCGCGCGTCCTCATCGCCTCTGAGTATCTTCCGGTCGCCCGCGCCCGCGGACAAAACTCCAGGCATTTCCTGTGAGCCCCTTCCCCGCTCCGGCGTTGCCAACCCGGGCGGAACCCGCCCTGTCATCCATGGCAAAACAAAGCCCGCGCCCGGCATCGGTTCCACGCCAGGCGGATCGGACACGCATCCGTGCAACCGCGCCGGGCAACGGATGGCGGCAATCACCATCCACGCGCACGGCCATGGCCCCCGGGCCATGGCATTGCGCGGCACAGGTCAGAACGTCTCATAAAATGAGATATTTTTGATTCCGAATCCGAACCGTTACCGGGAGAGCGCGTTGCTGCTCCGTCGCTGCAGCGGAGCCAATGCGTGCGGATACGTCTGAACCGGCGCGGATGCTCGCAAAAACAAAGAGCCAGACTCGGCTCGGCGCTTCTCCCTGCGCCGATCAGTGTCCCGGGCGGGGCGAAAGGGATTCGTTCGTGAAGGCACTCATTCTGATCATCCTCATTATCCTGCTGCTGGGCACCCTGCCGAGTTGGCCTTACAGCGCCGGCTGGGGTTACTACCCTGCCGGCGGTCTCGGACTGATCCTGGCGATCGTGATCATCCTGCTGGTGCTCGGCCTGATCTGACCGAGGCGCGCCCCCCAGGCAAGGTTCCCGGACAGGGAGCGATGGCGGAGGCGGGTCATGCCGGCGCGTCGCGCTCCCTGGGTCGGAGCGATTCCGCCCCGGCCAAGCCGCCGGAACGGCATCAGCCGGACCGCGCCCGGTCCGGCTGACAAACCCGCCCTCTCGCCGGGCGGACGGAACCGCGAGGATCGCGCCCGGCGCCGTGCTCAGCCCAGCACGCGCGCCGCCACCGCATCGAGCTTCGCCATCAGCGCGGGGTCGCGCGCGCCCGGCGCGGTGATCAACGCATGATCCAGCGCGTGATTGCAGCCGGCATGGCAGACATGGCGTGCCTTGCCGACCCGCGGCACCACCGCCTTCACCAACGACCGCGCCCGATCCGCATTGCCGAGCAGCACCTTCACCACCGCATCCACCGTGACGTGGTCATGGTCCGGGTGCCAGCAATCATAGTCGGTCACCATCGCCACGGTGGCGTAACAAAGCTCGGCCTCACGCGCGAGCTTCGCTTCCGGCATGTTGGTCATGCCGATCACGCTGCAGCCCCAGGCGCGATACAGCTCGCTCTCCGCCCGCGTCGAGAATTGCGGGCCTTCCATGACGAGGTAGGTGCCGCCGCGGGTGACCGGCAGGTCGATGCTCCGCGCCGCCGCTTCCAGATGGTCGCCAAGGCGGGAGCAGACCGGATGCGCCATCGAGACATGCGCGACGCAGCCCTCGCCGAAGAAGCTCTTCTCCCGCGCGAAGCTGCGGTCGATGAACTGATCGACGATGACGAACTGCCCCGGCGCCAGATCCGCCGTCAGGCTGCCGACCGCGGACATCGAGATCACCTCCGTGCAGCCGGCACGCTTCAGCGCATCGATATTGGCGCGGTAATTGAGATGGCTGGGCGAGACGCGATGGCCGCGGCCATGACGCGGCAGGAACACGCACCGCACCCCGGCGAGGCGGCCGAAAAGCAACTCGTCGGACGGCGCGCCCCAGGGCGTCTCGATCCGCCGCCACTCCGGGTTCTCCAGCCCGTCGATGTGATAGAGGCCGGAGCCGCCAATGATGCCGATGACCGGCTCGAACTGTTCTGACATTCCTTAATCCCCTCGGACTGGCGGAGGCCCGAGCCCCCAGATTCCCGGTGAACGCAAACGCCGGGCCGGCCTTCGTCTAACAAGCCCTGGCAAAAGGGAACACCAGGGGCTTTGAGGTCCCAGACCCCCAATCACTTTAAGTAATGGATTCCAAAGGCTTGCCTTTGGTGGGGTCCAGGGGCAAAGCCCCTGG